>JBJXFK010000149.1:0-3281 GCA_046155505.1 Phycisphaerae bacterium | reverse complement strand
CGATGTCGGCCCATCACATCCTGGGGCTGTAGGCGGTCCCAAGGGTTCGGCTGTTCGCCGATTAAAGTGGTACGCGAGCTGGGTTCAGACCGGCGTGAGCCAGGTCGGTCCCTATCTGCTGTGGGCGTATGAGTTTTGAGGAGCCATCACTCTAGTACGAGAGGATTGGGTGGTACATGCCTCTGGTGTACCTGTTGTCACGCTAGTGGCACGGCAGGGTAGCTAAGCATGGAATGGATAAACGCTGAATGCATCTAAGCGTGAAGCCGTCTCCAAGATAAGAACTCGTTGCTCCCCTTCGGGGTGAGCTGAAGACCGCGGAAAGACCATCCGCTTGATAGGCTGGGTGTGCAAGGGCAGAAATGCCTTGAGCTAACCGGTACTAACGGTCGATTGCTTGACCGCATTTATGATTCGCTGAGCATTTGCAGCTTGCTGAGAGCTGCCGCATTGTCCTCAAGTTCTGAGTCTCGTTTCGTGCCTTGCGATTCCCTTTCACACTGATTTGAGTGCTATCGGATCAGCATGCCGGCTATGCCGGCGCGCTCGATCCGCACACGATCTGCCGGTGTCCATACGTGCGGGGCAACACCCGATCCCATTCCGAACTCGGAAGTTAAGGCCGCACGGCCGATGGTAGTCCTGAACGGGCGAGAGTAGGTGAATGCCGGCTTTACGGCCCCGCGACTTCGCAAGAGGTCGCGGGGCCGCCTTTGTTTCTGCAATTCCGAACTTCCGAATTTCCGAATTTCCGAACTTCCGACGCATCGAGCGGTGTTGTATTCAAACCGCGAGTCTTGCCCACGCGGAGTCGTTGCCGATCCGGGCGGTCCGCCCCTGTGCTCGCGTTGCTTGGCGGTGCCTGATCCGCATTATCTGAATCTGGACGCGAGCCGACGAAAGCGCTTCTGCCGGTTGGCGCGGAAGAGCTACCCGCCGCTTCCTGTGCTATCCCGTACCGAAAGTGATATAATTTGAATATATGAAATCTGCCGCGCCAACCCTGGACCACTGGAGAGCCTATCAAATGGCGGTCGAACGCGTCGAGCAGCTCTTGATCGACGTTACCGGGGCCCTGTCCGGCGTCGGTGCACCGTACGCCGTCATTGGCGGCAAGGCGGTGGCGGCATGGGTTTCGACCATTGATCCAGATTCGGTTCGTAACACCAAAGATGTCGACCTACTCGTTGAGCGCGGAAAGGTCGATCAACTTGACGCCGGCGTGCGCTCCATCGGAATGTACCTGGACTACGTTGGCGATATTGCTTGCTTGCTGCATCAGGAAAACCCAAGTCCCAAGCGCGGCGTCCATCTTCTTTACGCCGGTGAAAAAGTTCGGCCGAGCGATCCGCATCCCACGCCGACGATGGCGGAAGTCGTTCAGAGCGCCCGCGGCTTTCCGATTGTCACTCTGCCCGCGCTTCTGCGCATGAAGCTCATCGCCTTCCGCAAGCACGATCAGGTTCACGTCGAGGACATGCTGCGCGTCGGACTCATCACGCCCGAAGTTCGTGCACAGATTCCTGCCGATTTGCTGCCGCGACTCGAGCAGATCGAAGCCGAGGCCCCAGATCGTTTGTAGCAAGCGTTGGATCCGCTGCGCCGGGCGCTACCGCCGCGAACGGGTCGATGCTCCGTCGTACGAACCATGGCGGCTGCTGACGGCGGAGTTCATTACGCAACCTGTCCGGTGTCGTTGAATAGCGACACGGCGCTCGCGCCCTCGTGCATCACGAGACCCTCGCGTAGCCTTTCATTCCAAACACGCCCCGAAATTCGCGAACAGACTCGCCAACTCCGGCAAATAAGTCGTCCCACTCCGGTTCAGATCCGCAACGCACGCTCGCCCTATGCAACCAAAGTCGCTCAGCAACCGCGCGAGATCGCTCAGGTCGACGCAGCCATCGAAATCCAAATCGCCATCCAAAAACGGCGTGACCCGGCCCGCGATCACATACATCGTCCCGCGACTGGCCGCGCCGGCGGCGTTAGTCGCATTGCGTTCCAAAATTCGTCAGCAGCATCGCCAGGTCGGTCAGATCGACGAATCCATTTCCATCTAGATCGCCGATCGCAGCCGCGGTTCCAAAGCGAGTCAGCAGCAGTGCCAGATCGCCCAGATCCACATCGCAGTCTCCGTCCACGTCGCCGATCGGCCCCGGAACCAGTCGATACACATAAACCGCGCCGCTGTCTTCGGCGATTTCATCATGAAACGGCGAACCGATCGCGATCAGATCACCGCGCATCGCAATCTCTGATCCGAACGAATCGCCAACGCCGCCGTCGGGCGGCACGATCTTCGCCAAATATTCGGCAAGGTGAGTCGCCGCGTTGAAGTTGTACAGATAGGCCGCGCCAATATCCGCATGATTGTTCGCGGCGACGGCCAGCGTTCCATTCGAGAACGCCAGCGCGACGCCGAGCCGATCGTTGTACGTCGAGTCGTCGGCAAAGTGGAACCCAACGCCCGCATACGGTCCGCCGGCGTCGCTTGCCCAGGTCGAGAACATTCCGGCGAGCGGCGGCGGAACGCGTGGGCTGCCGACCACAAGCGCGTCGTCGATCAACAGTACGCTGGTCCCGAATCGATCGCGTGCTTGCGGCGTAAAGGGATTTTCTATCACCTGCGGCGTCGTCCACGTCCCGCCCGCGTCGCGGCGGAACACGTACGCAAACCCCGGCACAAACGACAAACCAAGGAAGGGGGCCCCAACCACAATCGTGTCGCCGCGAACGTCGAGGCCGGAGCCGAAAAGCCCCCCGTCAAACGGAAAGCTGGACACAATGCGGGCGCTCGATTGCCAAACGCCGAGGCCGTCTCGCTCATAGACGTAAACCGTGCCGGCGACACCGCCCATTTCGTTGTTTTCGAACGGTGCCCCCAGCGCCAGCACGTCGCCATCAATCGCGCACGTCTCGCCGAGCTTCGCGCGCACGACAAGTTCGGTCGGCACGAGCCGCTGCGGCGACGTCCACCCGCCCGCGCCGTTCGAGGCATACACATACGCCGCGCCGCTATCCGTGTCCACGCTGTCTTCGCCGCCGGCACCGATCAGGAGCGTTTGGGTGGATGCATCAACAGCGATGCTCGATCCGAACCACTGCCGCGATTCGGCCGGCTCTGGCAGCAGAGTATCGACCAACGTCCAGACGCCGGCGATTTCACGAAACACATAGACCGCCCCGGCATCCTCGGCTGCGGTGTCGTCGTAGCGTGCGCCGATCAGCAGCGCATCGCCTGACCATGCAATCGCGAGGCCGAACGTGTCGAGAACGCC
>JBJXFK010000356.1:0-11794 GCA_046155505.1 Phycisphaerae bacterium | reverse complement strand
ATTGGGCGCCACCCTCCACATTGACGGCGGATCTCGCGGTAACCCCGGCGTCGCGGGCGGCGGTGTGGTCGTGCGCGGCGACGATGGCGCGCGGCTCTTCGAAGCGGCCTATTTTTTCGGCGAACACACCAACAACGTCTCCGAATACATGGCTCTTTTGCGCGGCATCGAAGCCGTCGCGCGATTCGCCGTCACCGGCGTGACCATCCACTCGGACAGCGAGCTGCTCGTGCGGCAGATGACGGGCGAGTATCGCGTCAAGAACCCGCATTTGCAGCAGTTGCATGAGCAGGCACAGATGCTGCTGATTCGCATATCCGGTTGGGCGTTTCGGCATGTGCGACGCGAGCAGAACGCGCGGGCCGACGAACTGGCCAACTTGGCGATGGACAAGCGGCGTGATGTCATTGTGTTCGACGCGAAAAGCGGCGGCGAAAATCCGGAACCCGCGAAGCCCGAACCGGCAGCGAAAGCGCCCGGCGCGACGCGATCCGAAAAACCTGCCGAGCAACACGCGCCAGCGGGTGAGGCGGCGACGATCATTCAAAGTGTTCGAGCGGTGAGTGTGAAGGCGACCTCGACCGCCAAAACGACGTGCCCGGCGGGCGGGCCGTGCTTTTCGGCGGTAACGATCGGCGCGACGCTTCCGGCAGGGATCTGTGCGCACGCCGCCCATGCGATTTTGCCGACGCTGCTGGCGATTCAAAATACCGAAGCGGGCGAATTTCTCGCGGTGCCGACGCTGACGGTGCACTGCTCACGCCGCGGCTGCTCGGCAAGTTTTCAACTCAGCCCGCATTCGCCGACGAACGGCACTGCACATTGAAGAAATTCTCAGGCAGAGGCGCGGAGGAAAGAGAAGATACGCAATCTCATCTCTTCAATTCCTCTGTGCCTCCGCGCCTCTGCGTGAGCCACTCTTGCGCTTCTGCGCCGCTGCGTGAGCCACTCTTCAAATCTTCTCGCGATAGCGAAACTCGCCGCCGACAATCGTGCCGACTGCTTTGCCGCGAACGTGCCAGCCGCCGAAAGGCGTGTTGCGGCTGCGTGAGCGCATGTTGGCGGCATCGATGGTCCATTCGAGTTGCGGATCGATGATCGTCACATCGCCGATGGAGCCAGGTTTGAGTGTTCCACCCGGCACGCCAAGCAATTCAGCCTGCCGCGTGGACATAGCCGAGATCAATCGCGACCAGTCGATTAGCTTCGGCTCGACGAGCGCCTTGATGAAGAGGGCGAGCGAGGTCTCCAGACCGATGATGCCGTTGGGCGCGTCCTGAAAGCCGAGTTCTTTTTCGCTCGATGTGTGCGGTGCGTGGTCGGTGATCAGGCAGTCGATCGTGCCGTCGCGCACGCCTTCGAGGCAGGCCTCGACATCAGCCCGCGAACGCAGCGGCGGGTTCATCTTGAAATTCGCGTCATACGCGGCGCACGCTTCTTCGGTCAGCAGAAGGTGATGCGGACAGACCTCGGTGGTCACTTTCACGCCGTCGCGCTTGGCGTTGCGGACGACATTGACGCAACCGGCAGTCGAGATGTGCGCGACGTGATAGCGCACGCCAGCCTGTCGCGCGAGTTGCACGTCGCGCGCGGCCATTACGTCCTCGGCGAGCGCCGGAATGCCGGGCAGCCCGAGCCGTGTCGCGGTCGGGCCGGCGTTCATGCAGCCTTTGCCGGCGAGCGTCTTGTCTTCGCAATGCTGGATGATCAATTTGTCGAACATGCCGACGTACATCATCGCCCGCAGGCAGACACCCGCGTCGGCGATACCGTCGCCGTCGTCGCTGAACGCGACCGCGCCGGCTTTCACCATCAGGCCGACTTCGGCCAGTTCTCTGCCGTGCCGCGCCTTGGTGAGCGCGCCGATCGGGTAGACGCGGCAATGCGCGGCACGGGCTTGACGCAGCACATATTCAATCTGCGTATCGTTATCGAGCGGCGGCGTGGTGTTCGGCATGCACGCGACAGCGGTGAATCCGCCCGCAACCGCCGCCGCCGTGCCGGTCTCGATGGTCTCTTTTTCCTCGTTGCCCGGCTCGCGCAGGTGTACGTGCATATCGATCAGGCCGGGCGCGACGATGCGCTCGCGGCAATCGACGACTGTGGCCGCCCCGCCACCGCTGAGGCCTTTGGCGATGGCGACGATCACGCCGTTCTCGATCGCGACGTCGGCGATCGTGTCCATGTTCTGCGACGGGTCGATGACCCGACCGCCGCGCAGCAGTATCGGATTGTTCATGCGCTTGTTCTCAGTTCGTCGCCGTTTGCTTGATGAATATGTACCCGCCCTTGGTCGCGCCCCAGACCTGTTTGCCGGCGTTGTCGAATCCGCGATCCCAAGTGATCATGCGGTCGGGCAGGATGCGCGCCTCGGATGTGGCGAAGCTGGCACCACGCAGGTCACTCGAACAGCCGTTGCCTTCGGTGCCGCCGACAAATGCGCCGTCGTCTTGGCGGCGCAGGATCATGGAGCAGCCTTCCTTGCGGGTGAGGTCGGCGGGCGACATGTCCGCCAGCGGGGTCGAGTTGCGCCAAGCACCCACGACCTTTGCCGGGTCGGCGATGGTGAAGACGGCGCTTTCGAACGTATGGTCGGGGCGCACGGTCACGCGATAAACGCGTTGGCGATAGGGCCGATCGAGGGCCGATGCGACGGCCTGCTCGACATAGATCCAGCGCCCGTCGGTGCGCTCGGGCCAGATGCGGACCATTTCGAGTCGAATGTCGAGGTAGTTCTCGGGGTCGGCGGCGTGTTGCTCGGCGCTGCTGAATGAGCCGGTCATGCGCGTGAGGAGTTCGTCGAAATCGGTTGCGCGCAGCTGTGCCGGGTCGCGCGGCGAGGCGCTCTGACAGCCGACCAGGCCGATGAGAATGGATACTGCCGCCGCAAGTTTTGAGACCCGCACCATCCTGCACCTCGATTGGTCAGACGCCCGGCAGTTTATAACGGATTCGAACGCGTTTCGCGCGACGGGCGGCGAATCAGCGCGGCCAATACCAAGCGACCAGCAGCGCGGCCTGCGCGATGAAGATGATCCAGAACATCGTTTGGAATGAGCGCTTGGCTGTTTTGTGGCGTAAGAACCGCTGCGCGGCGAGTGCGGCGGGCGAGCCGCCGGCGAGTGCGAGTATGTGCAGCACGCGTTCGGGGATGCGCAAATTCCCGGCGGAGCGCGCCAGTCGTTTGTCCCAGCCGTAGAAGGCAAACGTCGTCACATTGATCGCGACGAACCAACTCGGCAGCCATGCTGCGCCGATCACAAAGTGGATGAAAAGCAGATCGGCGAGCGTGAGTGCGGCGGCGTTGGTCAGCCAGACGGTCTGCAAAGAACTGCGTCGCACAGAGTCTCCGATCAGAACTGCTTGATTCGAGGCAGACGCGCGAATTTTGTGGAGATCGTCGCGACGCACGGGTATTCTGGCAATTGAGACGCCTGATTCAAGGGCCGCGCGATCGGTCCACACCTCGAATCGACTGGAGCCAGTTCATGGGTAAACTGATCGTCGTGCTCATCCTTCTCGCCATTGTCGCGGGCGGAGTGTACCTCTACCAGAATTCGTCGTCGGAGGAGACTACGACCGACACCAGCCGCGAGAAGGTACGGGTCGAAGAGAAATACGGCGTCACCACGCAGACGCCGTGAGCGGATTCGATTGGCGTTACATGGCGCTCGGCAGGCACGCATTCGGCATGTTTCGCCGGCGGGCGGCGCGAAATTGCAGTTCGCGACCGCCCATTTGTAATTTTTGACGAATATTACAATTCGTGACCGTCGCCGCGCCGGAATCTGGATGGCGGAGCGACGAGGAGTACCAGTATGCGCCAATTCCCATCGTGGATCGCTCTCGCAATCGCCGCCATCGCAACGACTTGGCTGGTCGTACGAACGTCCGCCGTTGCACAAGACCCGACCGTCACCGCGCGAAACATTCAACAGACGCTCGATTCCACCGGCTTTTGCCAGCTTGGGGCGGGCACGTACAACATCAGCACGCCGATTCGGTTGAAGTCCGGGCAGCGACTCGCCGGGGTTGGGTTCGCCACCAAGCTGGTGTACACCGGCCTGTCGCCCTGGGCAGTCGTATTCGGCGAGCGCGAGAAGCCCAACTATGGCTGCTATCTGGACGACATTTCGATCAGCGGCGGCGGCCTTTTGTGCGAGAGCTTCGCCCAGCACTGCGCGATCGAGCGCGTCTGGGTAAGCAAGTCTCGCGGCGACGGCGTGCGAATCGAGGGACTCGGCGAGCGGCTGATCTTGCGCGACGTGATCAGTTGGGAGAATGCCGCCGACGGATTCTCGCTGCGCACCGGCGACACGATCAACGGCATCGTGTTTGATCATTGCAACGCGCAGAACAACGGCGGATATGGGTTTCGCCTGGAAACGTTGACGGCGAATTCGGAACTGGTCGGCACGATCATTCGCGATGCGACCATTCAGGCCAACGGCAAGTCGGGAAGCGTGACCGCCGAGGTGCTCATTCGGGGGTACGTAAACGTCACACGGATCGAAAACGTGTGGATCGAGAACGAGCCGCGATTTTCGCCGGCGGTGAACACGGGCATTCGCACCGTCGCGGTTGCGTTTCCGAATGCGGGCGGCGAAGCGGTGGTGCGGCGGCCAAATCGCGTGGCGATCGATGGTGCGTCGGTGATCTCGCTGCTGCCGCGGGCGATGGAGATCATCGATTGCTACGACTGCTCGATTGAGCAGTTGTGGGTTTCGCCGGCGAGCGCGAAGGTGTATTGGAAGAGCGACAAGACGGGACCCGACGCGGGCGGGCTGAACAAGCTGCGCGGCGAGAAATGGATGCTGGACGGGGAACAGTTGGTGGCGGATCCGTCGCTGCGGTAGTGCGACTCGACACTGCTCGTTTGCGGAAAAAGAACAAGGCCGGCACACCTGATGGTCAGGCGTGCCGGCCTCGAAACGTTTGCATCTAGCAGTCGATCCCGCGCGCGAACTTACGGAACGATGTACGTGTCCGTGTTCGTGAGACCCGTGTACTGCGTGTTGCCCGTGCCGGTCTCGACCGCACCGAACAAGCTGCCGAGCTGATTCACGAAGTCGTTGGCCGCGGTGTAGATATTGTCGTTGTTCACACCCGCGATCGGACGACGCGCGAAGTCAGCGTGACCATCGACGAAGAGCATGTTCTGGCCTTCGCCGTTGTGGTTCTGGCTGTTGTACGGACGCCAGTCGTCGTTGCTCTTGCGCAGCGCTGCGGCGACGTCCGTCGCAAAGCTGTTCGTCGGCGGCATCACGCCCGACGGCTGGTCCG
This sequence comes from Phycisphaerae bacterium, assembly GCA_046155505.1. Lineage (GTDB taxonomy): Bacteria > Planctomycetota > Phycisphaerae > UBA1845 > Fen-1342 > JBJXFK01. The sequence continues at coordinate 6,511 of JBJXFK010000356.1, read as the reverse complement.
GCGTGGTCAGCACGCCAGTGGTCTCAGCGCCGGCCGAATAGTACGGACCCTTGTCAGCCGAGATGATCATGCGAACGTCGAGCTTCTGGTTCGGCTTGCCACGGCGACCGAACGGAACCTGATAGCCGTAGCTGAGGTACGGATAGCCGCGGAAGTCGAAGCGATTGCGGCCCGGCTGAGCCGCAGCTTCGCCACCCGTCGCGCCGGCAGCATCGGCACCACGGTTGCGGAGATCGTCTTCGGTGTCACCCGAGCTCGGGCAGATGAACTGACCCGGGGTCGACTGATTGCCGACAACGAGCAGGAACAGCGAGCGGCTGGGATGGCTCGAAGTCGGGCTGGTTGAAGCCGAGGTCGCCTTCGCGATCGAGAGCGTGCCAACCGTACCCATCGTGCCAACGTAGCGGTGAGTGGCATTGGCCGGAACCTGCGTCGCCGCGCCAGGCGCGCCGTTCGAGAAGTGATTCGGGAACCACTCGGTGTTCTCGTTCGAGTAGATGTGCATGGCCTGACCGATGCCGCGCAGGTTTGACGCGCAAACCGAGCGCTTGGCCAGCTCGCGAGCGCGCGACAAGCTGGGCAGGAGGATGGAGATCAGCAATGCGATGATCGCCACCACCACCAGCAGTTCGATAAGAGTGAACGCCTTGAACTTTTTCACGAAGACCTCCCTAGAACCCATTCTCACGAAACCCGACCGGCTGCCCGGTCCCCATTTGCCCCACCACTACACTGCGCATCGCGCACTGTAAGAATGAGAGCGTAACGACTCAACACACAGCAAAGCGACAAAGCTGTGGAGACACATAGGCACCGCTTTCAGGCATGGCGAACACAAGCTCGCACAGCCCGCGCGCACGCCGTGAGACGCATGAGCGCAGCGGAAAAACCCAAATTATGAGAGGGCGATTACTCGAAACGGCGAGAAGCCAAACTAACGGAAATTCGCCGGATCGAGGAGGAGGGCCGTTTTGCGTGCGACAGAGCGGGGTGAGCCAATCGGCTCGGTAAGAATCAATGTATAAGACCGCTGCTTCGACTGTCGCTGCAAACGCGCTCCTTCAGTCCCTGTCGGAAGAATACACGATTGCAACCGCTTGTCAAGATAAACTACCGGATTTGCGAGCGAATTGTATGGGTTGTCCCGAAGTGAGTACGGCGGCGGGCGTCGCTGCGCGGAAAATTTTCGGCGGCCGGAACAAGTCGCTGGTCAACTGTTCAGGACTTGCGACAGCCGCTCAATCTGGGCCGACGCCGCCCGGCCAAGCCCAAGTTGATCGGCAGCAACAAGATACGGCACGGGGATTTCCGACGCGAGGCCGCGTGCCCGGCGTTCAGAACTAAGCAGCGACAGCCCTACGCTATCGACGGCGACCGGGTCGAACCCGGCCAACAGGCGTGAGCTGAGCACGATGTCCTCGGGCCGGGCATCGGGGCCGCGATCGATCACCATGCGCATCGCGTTGACCAGGCAGAGCTTCAGGCGATCTCTAAGCTCCTCTTGAGAAACGATTTGCGCGACGAATGGCGAGCAACTGTCGGCATGATACAGCGCCGGCCGACGAATGACCGCATGCGATAAGTTCTTCAGGCAACACGACATACCGGCGATTTGGTGAGTCTTCAGCAGCGGCACGTCGATGATCGCGTCGGCCCAGGTCACGTACGCCGCCAATTCCTCCTCGTGTTCGCCAAAGCGGATGCGACCGGACCAACCCTGCGGCACCTCGGCCGTCTCCAGCTCCGTTCGCAGGTGCGGCGACGCTTCGACGAGGGCGATCTTTCCGGGGTCATAACCCGCCTCACGCAGCTCGCGAACGATCGCGACGGCAAGCGGGTCGTTGATGCGCAGCGCCTCGGCACCGACGGAATTGAACTTCAGGACGATCCGCTCGGCATCTCCCAAGATGCGTCGCCAGGCGGCGTCGGGGTCGGCCGCACCTGTAAGGGTCATGACCGCCGAATTTACCGTTTGTTGGAGGAAGAACGGATCGACGGTCGTGCCGCGAAGCAGCCGCGGCGAGTATGTGTCAACGACGCGCGACCGTTCGGGGTAGCGCTCGATCCACCAGGGGATCACACCTGGCGCGAGCGTCGCGGCGGGTGCCGACGACAGCGCGGGCTGTGTCGCGGCGTCTTCGGCGACCGCGCTGCCGATGGCGAGCGCCCCCACCGCCGCCGCACCGATGCGGATGAACTCGCGACGTGATGGCTGAGAATCGGGCATCGGTGGCGTCATTTTGACCCTGCTGCGAAAGACGATTACGCTCTTTCGTTCTATCGACGCAGCGAGCGACCCGTCTTCAGGGGAAGCGTGATCCATGCAGTCCATTGCCATGCGATTTGACGAGCAGAAACGCCGACTTGCGGCGGCACGGCAGGACCACCTGCTGCGCTTCTGGGGCGAGCTAAGCGACGGGCAGCGCGGCGAGTTGCTGGCCGATCTCGAAGCGATCGACGTGGCGGCGTGCGCGATATTGGTCGGCGAGTTTGTGCTTCGCAAGCCCGCGCTGCAACTGCCGACCGAGCTCACGCCGCCGCTGGCGTATCCGGCAGTCCCAGGCGCAGGCGCAGGGCAGCGTGACGAGTACGACGCGGCGCAGCAAGCGGGCGAGGCAGCAATTCGTGACGGACGCGTGGCGGCGTTTACGGTGGCGGGCGGCCAAGGCACGCGGCTCGGCTATGACGGGCCGAAGGGCGGCTATTGCATCAGCCCGATTCGCAACGCACCGCTGTTTCAGTTGTTCGCCGAATCGCTGCTGGGAATCGAACGGCGATATGGCACGCGGCCACGCTGGTATGTGATGACCAGTCCGTCAAATCACGAGGAGACGCAACGGATATTTCGCGAGCAGCGCTGGTTCGGACTGCGCGAGAGCGACATATCGTTTTTCTCGCAGGGGCAGATGCCGGCGTTCATGCTCGATGGGCGAATCGCGCTGGCCGAGAAGCATCGGCTCGCGCTCTCGCCTGATGGGCATGGGGGCAGCTTGACGGCGCTGGCGAAAAGCGGGGCGCTGGGCGACATGCGGCAGCGCGGCATCGACTATGTGAGCTATTTTCAGGTCGACAATCCGCTGGTGCGGACGATCGACCCGCTGTTCGTTGGGCTGCACATTCGCACCGGCTCGGAGATGTCGAGCAAGGCGGTGAGCAAGGCGAGCGACCTCGAACGCGTGGGCAATTTTTGCCTGGCCGACGGTAAGTTGACCATCATCGAGTACAGCGATCTGCCGGAGGCACTCGCGGTTTCGAAGAACGCTGACGGGTCGCGTCGGTTCGACGCGGGCAGCATTGCGGTGCATGTGATGAGCCGCGAGTTTATCGAGCGGCTGACGGGAAGCGATTCGCCGTTGCAATTGCCCTGGCACCGGGCCGACAAGAAGGTCGAGATGATCGACGATCGCGGCGAATCGGTGAAGCCCGACCAGCCGAACGCGGTGAAGCTCGAGATGTTTGTGTTCGATGCGATTCCGCTGGCCCGCAATCCGCTGCTGCTGATGACGCCGCGCGAGGAAGAGTTCTCGCCAGTGAAAAACGCTGAGGGCAGCGACTCGCCGGCGACGACGCGGCGCGATTTGGTGCGTCGCGCGGCGCGATGGCTGGTGGCGGCGAACGTTGCGGTGCCGCGCCGGGCGGATGGCGAAGTGGACGCGACGCTGGAGATCAGCCCGCGGTATGCACTCGATGCTGGCGATCTGGCGACGCGACTGACGAGCAAGCCTACGATCCCGTATGGCGGATCGTTGCTATTGGAGTAATTCCATGCTGGGCGCGATTGTGGGGTGGGCATTGCCCACCATTTGTCGCCGCGTTGGCGAACGTGCAAAATGGTGGGCGATGCCCACCCTACTCAGCCGTTGCTCGCTACCTTGTTCCATTGTTTCTTTGTTCCTTTGTTCCTTCGCAATCGCCCAAACCAATAGCGGCATCACCATCACCGGCGGGCCGGACGGGTCGGGGCAGAATTACGAGTGGACGGTGACCAACAATTCGCCGTCGCCGATTATCGATATCGCGTTTCCGCATTATCACGCCGACACGTTCATCTCGCCCGACGGTTGGAGCGAGGACGTCACGCATCTGCAAGTCGCCGGCGCGACGCAGTCGAACGGCGTATGCCGCGCGTTTGTGGCCGATGCGGATCGCGGCATCCTGCCGGGGCGGAATGCGAAGTTCGGCATGCGGATCGCGCGGATCGGTGCTGAAAAAGGCCCCGGAAACGTAACCGTCAAACTGGGCGACGGCACGACGGTCACGGTCGCGGGCGTGACGCTCCCCGTGGCTCCGTCCGTCGGGCAAAAATATGGCATGACAATTTTCATGGGCGGTGGCCTGGCCGTGTTTATCGCGATTCAGGCCGCACGGCGTCGACGCGCTCGCGAAGCCGCGGCGCGGGCGGCGGCGGGCGACGCGGGCAACGCCGCATGACCGACGGCGACGCGATTTTCACCGACAGACTGTGCAAGCAGTATGGCAGCCGCCGCGTGTTGCAAGATCTGTCACTGCGCGTGGGCATGGGTGAGCTGTTCGGGTTCCTCGGACCCAACGGCGCGGGCAAGACGACCACCATTCGCATCATCATGGGATTGTTGCGCGCGACCAGCGGCGTCGCGCGGCTGCTGGGCGGCGATGCGTGGGGCGATGGGCCGCGACTTCGCGCCGGCGTCGGCTATCTGCCCGGCGATGTACGCTTCTACGACACGATCAGCGGTCGCCGCACGATGGACTTTTTCGATCACGCACGCGGCGGCACGCACGGCGAAGAAGCGCGGCGACTCACTCAAGTTTTTGACCTGGAACTCGACAAGCCGGTGCGCAGCTATTCGCGCGGCATGAAGCAAAAGCTCGGCCTGATCGTCGCGATGATGCACAAGCCCAAGTTGCTGGTACTCGACGAGCCGACGACGGGGCTGGACCCGCTGGTGCGCGAGGCGCTGTACCGTGAGTTGCGCGCAGTCGCCGGCGATGGACGCACGGTGCTCTTCAGCAGTCACACGCTCAGCGAGGTCGAGGAACTCTGCGACGAGGTGGCGATCGTGCGCAGCGGGCGGCTGATCGAACAGGAGAAGATCAGCGTCTTGCGACAGCGCGCGGTGCGGCATGTCGAGGTGCAATTTGCAACGAGCGATGCGCCCGCTCCACCGTCGGGGTTGACGACGATCAGCCAAAGCGCCCTGGCGCTGCGCGCAACGTGGGCGGGCGAGGTGTCGCCGCTGATCGAGTGGCTGTCGCGGTGCAAGGTGTCCGACGTGAGCATCGCGCCGCCGGATTTGGAGGATCTGTTCCTAGCGTATTACTCGCGGCACGATTCGCAGTCTGAACAGCCGGCACGCGCGGAGCCGACGCGATGAACCGCGCGATCATGTGGAAAACCTGGCGTGACACGCAACTACTATTCTGGTTGGTGGTGGTCGTCATCTTCGTGTTCGAGCACATCTTCGTGTTCGCGATGCGCACTTCGGCCGAGCACTTTGCCGACATGGCCAAGCGGTTTCCGTTCATGGTCAACATCATTCAGACGCTGGTCGGTGCCAAGCTTGAAGTGGACGCCACAGTCACTTCGTTCATCGCGATCGGCTTTTCACATCCGTTTTTGTTCGCGGTGATGTGGGCGTTTATCGTGACCAACTGCACGCGCGTGATCGTGGCCGAGATTGAACGTGGCACGGCCGACCTGCTCATGTCGCTCCCAGTTTCCCGCCTGGGACTGTACACGTCGGTAACGGCGGTCTGGGCGCTCGTCGGAATACCCGCATGCGTTATGCCGTGGGTCGGGATCTGGTTTGCGGTGCGCGCGTTTCCAGTTAGCGAGCCGTTGAACTTCGCACGTTTGTGGCTGCCGATCGTCAATCTCTACGCGCTCTATCTGGCCATCGGCTGCGCGACAATGTGGGTGTCGACGCTGCACGCGCGACGCGGGCCGGCGATTGCATGGGTGATCGGCCTACTGCTGGCGTCGTTCCTGATCAACTTTCTGGTCGCGATGGTGCCGAGCTTGAATTGGCTGGGCTATTTGGGCGTGCTGCAATATTACCGACCGCTCGAGAGCGTGCGCTCGGGCGACTTGCCGACGATGAATTTGGTCGTGCTCGGCGTGGGCGCGCTTGTAGCCTGGTTCGCGGGACTCGGCGTCTTTATGCGGCGCGACATTCCGGCGGCGTAGTGTTGCGTCGAGCACGTTGCGATCGGGCGTCTGTGCGTGACGAAGAGCGCGGCCGAACCCCGAGCGCGAGCGAGCGGGGTATGTCGCGTTGCGCGAACGTGTGCCCCGCGCAGAAGAACTGCGGCGGGCCGCGGTGCTCCTCGCACGCATGCTTACGCAGACGTCCGCGAAAGCGTGCCACCCGCAGCAAGAACGCAGCCGAGGGCGGCTGCTCCACATCGCGAACCGCGGAGGGCCGCGGTGCTCCAGAGGCGCCCGGGTGGCATGCTCTGGCTGTACTCAGCCTGAGCATGCTTACGCGGAGTACCGCGAAAGCATGCCACCCAACGCAGGAAAGCAGCCGAG
>JBJXFK010000343.1:0-21065 GCA_046155505.1 Phycisphaerae bacterium | reverse complement strand
GACGCCGCGCCGCGCGAGTTCGCTCGCGACCGCGACAAAGCCGGCGACCGACCAGCACTTTGAGACGCCGCCGCTCCCAGGGTGGATCAGAACCGTGCGCGTCGCGTCAGGCGTCGATTTTGGCCTTTGTCCCGGCGCGCCGGGATTGGCTTTTGGATTCGAAGCGGGCTCGATCTCTCGAAGCGCCGCGCCAAGCCCGCCCGCTCGGCGCGAGTAGACACACGCCTTGATCGCCGCACCCTGTGTCGCCAGGCAATCGCGCCACTGCTCAGTAATGTGCCGCACGCTTCCGTCGATCGGCCGCGGATCAAGATGCATCGCGCGGCGTGGCGAGAGCATATTCAGCCGCGTTGCAACCATCGACTGCGGCCCGCCGAGGGCACTAAACACCGTCGCGTCGCAGACCAAATCGCGCAACCGCGGCGGCGGATCATCGGCCAATTCGCCATAAAGCCAATGCGAACCGATGCCCTCGATCGACATCCGCTCCAGCCCCGGCCACCGTGCGACCGCCGCACGACCCGGGTCGATTCGCGAAATCAACCGCACGCGATCACAGCGCACGATCGCGTCGATCCGCCGCGCGAGGTGAAGCGTGAGGATCAGGTCACCCAGTGCGCCGGCATGCAGAATCGTCGCGCTGTGCATCGGCTCTTCGCATCATCCCGTGGTTGCGGTCACTGTCGAATCAGCGGTCGGCTCACTCAATATCGCGTGCGAAAACAGCCGATGCCGCCACGCGACCAGCGCCGCACTCGAAGAAAGCAGCAGCGCCCCCGTCGTCTGATGTGCCGTCGTAACCAGCACTTGCAGCGTCGATGGCTTGCCCGCCGGCTCGGTCAGCACCACCACGAGTGCGAACATCCCCAGCATGAGCTGCATCGCCAACAGCAGCAGCGTCACGCCGCCGACCTGCGCGAGCGCCGGCGTCTGCTTCTCGTCGCTCGCCCAGGATCGAAGCGCCGCCGCACCGACCAGCATGATGACCACGACGGCGAAGATGACATGCACGAGCAGGCCCCACGTCGCGTGCCGCAAGAGCGCCCCAAATGTCAGTTGCACGATCAACCCGACGAGAGCCGCATATCCGAGTTGTAAATCGAGATGCGTCGCCGCCGGTCGTCGCGGCGTCGCCGGGCTTTGCCACGCGGTCGAGAGTGTCGCCGCGAGAATCACAAGCGTCGCGAAAAAACACTGCCCGAAGACGCCATGCACCACCGCCAGCGCTGTGCTCGGCGACAACACGTCCGCCGATTGCGAAAGCGTGAGTCGCCCGGTCACGCGCAGCCCGCCGAGCGTGCCCTGCGTGATCACCATCGCGACCGCGGCGACGGCGATCCACTTCACCCAACCGCGACGCTCAACAAAGCCGAGATAGACAGCGAGCACCACTGTAGTCATGCCGACCAGCGAACCAAACAGCCGGTGCGCGTGTTCGTAATAGATGCCGCCGGTCATCCGCGCCAGCGGGAACAGGAACATGTTATGGCCATAGGAATTCGGCCAATCCGGCACGGCGAGGCCCGCTTCGAAGCCGGTCACGGTTCCGCCGACCGACAGCAGCACAAGTGTCGCCAGCGCCGCAACACAGGCGAACGCGAACGACCAATTGACCGGCGGCGCGGCGGGCCCGGTTCGCGGTCGTAGCGAATTCCCAATCACGCCGCCGACCACGCACACCGCAACGGTCGCGGCGATCGAACCCGGCAACCACAGCAGCATGGTCGGCAAAATCGTCCCTTGCTCGGGATGGCTGAGCAGGCTCCCGAGCACGAGCAGATTGATCAGCCCCGTAATCAGTCCGGCGAGGGCCGCACCCGCAACGCCGCGTGGCGAATGCCTTCCGGCCAGCAAACCGCCGGCCAGAAGCACCGCAATCAACGTAATGAATAGCACGACGGGCGGGACATGCACGCCTGGCAAACGGCAGATGTAGCCGACGGTCCACATCGCGACCGCCGTGCCAAAACCAATCGCCAAAAAATCGCCCCAGCCGGCGCGCGGCGTGGTGTGCATGCGTGTTGCTCCCCGAACAGGTCAGGAAGTCGAGTATAGCGGGGAGTACCGTACCGAGCCCGCAGCGCGAGCGAGGTCGTCGTGTGCCCTCACGCCGATCCCGCTCTTGCATCGCAACCGCGCGCGTCTGGAACTGCCCGCCACAACTATTTATCTGTGCAAATCCGTGAAATCCGTGGCAATCTCTCTTCTTCTCTCTGTGCCCTCGGTGTGCTCTGTGGCTCACCGTCTTCCGCGCCACCTACGCTCCGAGCATGAGCGACACGCCGACCGATCCCGTCAAGCACCCACCATCCCACATTCCGTGGCCTACCACGGCACACGTCCGATATTCCCACCGTCCAATAATTCCCCCGAATTCACGCAATGCGTCCCAGATGGTCAACAAAATGTCGCGCAATAACGCCGACTTGGAATCTCGAACGATCGCACTGACCTTGCGCCGCCACGCTCCCGCATCGGACGCGACAACGCGCGACGCCACACCCGAGCCACCCTTCCCCGGCTGGCCAACGGAAACGGCGTCGCAGTCCACGCCCGTTTCACACGCGCGCCCGCCGATTCCTCATTTGCGCTCTGCGTCAGTATCGCGCCGAGCGCCGCTTCTGCGGCCCGCATCGACCCACCATTCGCTCACGTTGCGACCCACCGGCTACAGCGATATTCTCCCTCGTTTCCGGCGGCGGACTGACGACGCGCCCGTGGGCGTGTCTTTCCCGCGGAATGGTACGAACCGGATCAGCCGAGCCATCGAAACCGAAAGGATGCCCATGACACGAATTGTCGGCCTCGCTGCCGCGGCGCTGCTCGCGACCGCTGCGTTTGCCCAGGATTCCAAACCCGCCGACCCGGCCAAACCGGCCGACGCCGCCGCCCCGACCGCCGCCGGCGATAACGCGCTGATGCCGAAGGTCGCGCTCGAAACGTCAATGGGCAAGATCGTCATCGAACTGAACGGCGAGAAGGCCCCGATCAGTGTGATGAACTTCCTGAACTATGTCGAGGCCAAGCACTATGACGGGCTGATCTTCCACCGCGTGATGGCCACGTTCATGATCCAGGGCGGCGGCTTTATGCCCGACCTGACCGAAAAGAAGGATGGCCTGAAACCGCCGATCAAGAACGAATGGCGTAACGGCCTGAAGAATGCCCGCGGCACGATCGCCATGGCGCGCACACAGATGCCGGACAGCGCGACCGCCCAGTTTTTCATCAACGTGGTCGACAACGCACGCCTTGACGAAGGCATGAGCGGCGGCGCGGGTTACGCGGTCTTCGGACGCGTGGTGGAGGGCATGGATGTCGTCGACGCGATCAAGGACACGCCGGTCAAGAACGACCCGAAGCTGCCAATGGGCAAGGTCGTTCCCGAGACGCCAGTCGTGATTTCGGCGGCAAAGATTGCGGGAACATATGACAAGAGCAAGCTCGAAGCGCAGGTGAACGTTGCTGAGGCCGAGCAGAAGAAAGCGGCCGAGGCGGCTGCCGAGCAGGCGAAAAAGTCGGCGCAGGCGGCTGCAGACGAGGCGAAGAAATCGGCGGCGACTCGCGCTGCCGAACAGGAGGTTGCCGTGAAGGCCAAGATTGCCGAAATCGAAAAGGAAACCGGCAAGAAGGTCGAGAAGAGCGCCAGCGGCCTGATGTGGGTGACAATGAAGGACGGCGCGGGTGAATCGCCCAAGCCGACCAGCACGGTCAAAGTTGAATACACGGGCTGGCTGGTGAACGGGCAGGAGTTTGACAGCTCGAAGAAGAGCGGCGGGCCGGTGGAGTTTCCGCTTACGCGCGTGATTCAGGCCTGGACCGAGGGAGTGGGCATGATGAAGGTGGGTGAAAAGCGGAAGCTGATTGTTCCGCCGGACATCGGCTATGGCGCGGCCGGGCACCCGGGTGGAATCCCGCCGAATTCGTGGCTCATTTTTGAGATCGAGTTGATCAGCTTCAAGTAAGCGCGAGGATCGAATTGCATCGACACGATCGAACAAGCCGGGCCATGCGCTCGGCTTGTTCATTTTGCCTCCGCCCGCCGACCGCGCGCGCATCCGAACGCGACGCGCAAGCGAGTGCCCCGAGCGCCAGCGAGCGCATCCGAACCCCGAGCGCGAGCGAGTGGGGTAAGCCGCGGAGGAGTGAAGAGTATCGAGTATCGAGTAACGAGTTGGGACTGGAACCGCTCGCTCTTCACTCGCTACTCGGTACTCGCTACTCGCTACTCCCCGCACGCTACCCCGTCGCTCGCGCTCCGGGTTCGGACCGGTTCCGACGGTTTGGACGGGTTCGGATTGGCGCCGCGCACTCGAGAGCCCACGATGAGCGCCCTACTGCATACGCTCCTCCTCGACCCGCGCGACGAAGCAGCCGCGCGAGCCGGCCCGATTCTCGGCGCGGCGAACATCCCCGCAACCGAACTCACGTCGCGCGCATTCGAGTTGCCACCGCGAAACATCGAGATCGCAATCGCCGATGTCGGCGACGACGCGCGTCGCGCCGCATCGACGCTCGCCCCGATGCACCGACGCTGCCGCGTGACGCGCGATTTCGAATACGCCGCGTCGGAGGGTGCGTGCCGCTATCGCCTGTGGCGACCGGCAGCGTGGCTGGAAACGTGTGTGAATGGATTGACGCCGGGCCGGGCGCTCGACCTGGCGTGCGGCAGCGGGCGCGAGTCGGCGTATCTGGCGGCGCTGGGCTGGGACGTGCTGGGCGTGGATGTGCTGCCCGATGCGCTCGATCAGGCCCGCGCACTCGCATCGCGCTATGTGCCTGCCGGGCGCGTGCGACTTGAACGGCGCGACCTCGAAGCGGAGCCGCTCGCGTTTGACGAGCGGTTCGATCTGATGATCGGTTTCCGCTACCTGCATCGCGCGTTGTTTCCGTTGCTGCCGAACTGGCTGACGCCGACCGGCCGCGTGATCTACGAGACGTTCACCACGCTGCATCGCGAGCGCCACGGCAAGCCGAGCCGCGATGCGTACTTGTTGCAGCCGGGCGAGTTGAGAACGTTGCTGAGCACGTGGCAAATCGAGCGGTATGAAGAAGGGTGGATCAACGACGCACACACGGCGCGAGTCATGGCCCGGCGTGTCGTCGCAAGTTAGAGCATGTGGAGCTGCCGCCCTCGGCTGCTTTCTTCATTTTGGATCGAAGAAAAGCAGCCCAGGGCGGCAGCTCCACACTGTCGGGTGCCATGCCGACGGCCGTTCGCGTCGGCATGCGCGAGTGAGCGAAAAACCGCGGAGAGCCGCGGTGCTCCAGGTCGCGGCACACACATGCCGACCATAAGGGTCGGCATGGCACCCGGCACCCGAAACCGACCGGCTCACCGCGGCGTAATTTGAATCGTCGTTGCAGTAGCAATCGTGCGATTCACAGTCACCCACAAGCGGTTCGCCGCTTCATCGAGTGACACGAACGCGCCCGATGTTGCGTCGCCATTCGTCGTCAGCTCGACACCGTTCAGCAGCACTTTCGGCACGCTCCGCGCGACATAGTTCTCAATCACAAAGACCGGACTCCTCACGCCAGCGCCGCCGGGGGTAAACGTAAACGCCGCACCGCCGTCGGCTCGCACATGATGTGCCGCATAGGTGTCGTTATACCCGCTCTGCACCGTTCGCATTTGCGTCGAGAGCGGCCCGACCGGCAGCGTCGTGACCGTTGAACCCTGCATCACATTCGTAATCGTCGCGTCGGCCAGCGCCTCGACCTGTCGCAGCGACTCCGACACATCGCCCGGCTGATCCAGCGCTCCGCTCGCGCCATAGCGCGCCTTTGGCCCAAGCACGATCACCGTCGCATACGACCGGTCGCCGCGACCATCGACCGCCGCCGAATAGTCGAACAGGTCAAAACTCGACGCACCGACGTAGCCATACGGCGTGCCCCACGCCAGCAGCTTCGTGCCGGTCGCTTCGCCGATCGGCTTGCCGCTGCTGGGATCCCAGTCATAGTTCATCATCTGATAGGGCCAGCCGTTGATGCACGGCATGCTGTACGCGCGGTTGTCGCCGAACGCTCGGCAGTCGCCGCGATTGGTGAACGCGATCGTTGAATTCGCACCGCGCTCGCGCCCGTAGACGCGATCGGGCATTCCCATCTGCTTGTCGCCGGCGAACGTCCGCACGATGCCCATCTCGGCGTTCACATTCGCCGTCGTCGCGCTCACAAATGGGACGCGATTGGCCGATTCATAGTTCCACGGCGACTGCATTGTCAGCATGTCATCAAGCGTCTCGAATCGCCGACCAGAGTCGCCCCACGAAATCGTGCCGATCGCGTCGCCGGCGGCGCGCGTCGCGGCCCCGTCGAAATTCAGCGAGCCGTACGGCCCGCGCGAGTCCATGCGATAGAGATCGAGATTCACGTTGGCCGGATTGGTTGCCAGGCCCGTGCGCCAGTTGACCGCCCAAATCGGGTGATCGCGCCCCGTGGCGACCATCCACTCGATCACGACCGGAATTTTGATCCCGTTTCCGCCGACCTCGCGATCGCGATCGTAAATCATCTCGATGCGGTAAATCGCGTGATGGCCGCCGGCGAAGACCAGCGTTTCGATCTTCGTCGCCGGGTTTACCTTGCCGAGCGGCGAGTTGCCGTTTTGCGTGTTGTGCGAAACGACATAGCCGAAGCCCTCGTGTCCCCAAGCGTTGTCGTTGGCGCTGCGCGACACATCGGCCTGACCATCCGAAAACGTGAAGTCGTATTGATACAGGTACGTGCCGAGCGTCATCGTGCGTTCGCGGCCACGCGAATCGCGCCAGGTCAGCAGCGTCGTGCTATCTGCCCGCGGGGCGACTCCCTCGGGATCGACGCGCGACCCGCCGATTGCGACCGTAGTACTCGCCGGCGACGGCGTGAAAAGCACGGGCGGTACGGTCGGCGGCGTCACGGGCGGAGTGACGGGCGGCGTAACCGGCGGCGGGTCGTTGTTCGTCGCCACGATTGAACCGCCGGGGGAATTGCCGGTACCAGTCGCGTCGGTCGGCGGTTGCGTTTCGAGCGACTCACGATTGGTCGGCGATTCGGCGGGCGGCTCGACCAGCGTCTCAGAATCGCGCGATCCGCCGTTATTTGCGCTTGAATCAACGGTCCCGTTCGACTCCCCGTCGCCGAGCAATTCTCCCGCCTGATCGACATCTCGCGTCGGACAGCCGGCCATCATCGTCGTCGCCAGCGCTGCGGCCACGATCGTGCAGAATTTGAATCGTCGCATGCTCATTGCCAGTCCCTCGCATCGCCACCCCGTTCGTCGCCGCCGACTTATCCCCGCAAGTCGACGATCCAGCGAACTTGTTGCGGCCACTCTCCGAGCGACGGCGATACGCGGCCTTCACGACTACACGGAAATTACGGGCGACGCGTTCCCGCCCCGCCCTACCCTGTGAATCGCAACCGTTCGCGAGATGCACCCCGCCGCCCCAGCGAAGCGCACGTTGGTTTGACGTAACCTGCCGACGGTTCTAGCATCCCAAGCCTTCATGAAGTGGCGAAATTTGGAAGGGAGAACCCGATGGCCGGCGCAAATGTGCTCCATCTCGACGACAACAGCTTTGACGAACAGGTGATCAAGTCCAGCATTCCAGTGCTGGTCGACTTCTGGGCCGAGTGGTGCGGCCCATGCCAGCTACTCGGCCCCACCATTGACGAACTGGCCGGCGAATACGAAGGCAAGGTCAAGGTCGCCAAGGTCGATATCGACGCGGCCCAGAGCACGGCCGCCCGCTATGGCGTGGGCAGCATTCCGACCGTGATGATTTTTCAGAACGGCGAAGCCGTCGAGAAAATCGTCGGCGCGCGGGCCAAAAAGGACTACCAGGCCGTCCTGAACGCCAAGCTCGGGGGGTGACGGCTGAAAGCGACGGCGACCGGCCAGTCGTAGTTTCGAACATCGGCGGCGGGTGGCGGGGCCGATTGGCCTTCGCCATCCGCCGCCGCGCGTTGACTTACCCTTCGCTCCGCGGGTAGAGTTATCGAAGTGGGAAGTGTCACTTCCCCACGCAATCGGACGGGCTTCGACGAACCGGGACGCGATGACGACAACACGCTAACACGAACAATCGGCTGGAGCGGCGGTTAGGCGCTGTGCTTCGTCGGTTCGTGTTCTCCCGGCTCGTAAGGCTAAAAGATCACGAAATGTCGCACACGCCAAAGCCAGAACATATCGCCGTTTGCCAGCCATGAGGATGACATCCCCATGGTAACTGTGCAGTTGCCCGACGGTCGCTTAATCGAGCACCCGGACGGAACCACCGTCGCTGAAATTATCGGCACGATCAGCCAGGGACTGCTGCGCGCGACCGTCGCGGCAAAGCTGGACGATCAAGTCGTCGAACTCTCGCGCCGATTGAAGGCAACGAGCGGAAAGCCGCCGGTGCTCAAGGCGATGAAGGCCGACGACCCAGACGCCCTGCAAGTCGTGCGGCACTCGGCGGCGCACGTCATGGCCGAGGCGATCTGCAAATTGTGGCCGCAGACCAAGCTGGTCTACGGCCCGCCGGTCGAGAACGGCTTCTATTATGACATCGATCTCGAACACTCGATCAAGCCCGAAGAGTTCGACAAGATCGAATCGCTGATGGCCGACATCATCAAAGAAGACCGCCCGTTCACGCGCTACGAAATGTCGCGCAGCGAGGGTCTGGCCAAGCTGCACAAAGAAGGGAACGACTACAAAGTCGACAACGCCGAGCGGGCCGATGGCGACGTGCTGAGCTTCTATGTCACCGGTACGCGCGATGGCGGCTGTTGGGAGGATTTGTGCCGCGGGCCGCATGTGCCCAGCACCGGCAAAATCGGCGCGGTCAAAATTACCCAGGTCGCCGGCGCGTATCTCCACGGCGATGCGAGCAAGAAGGTCTTGCAACGTGTCTACGGCGTTGCATTCGGCAGCAAGAAGGAACTGACCGCGTATCTGAACCAGGTCGAAGAAGCCCGCAAGCGCGACCATCGCAAGATCGGCCCCGAGCTGGGCTTGTTCACGACCGACAATCTGGTCGGGGCCGGGCTGATCCTCTGGAAGCCGCGCGGCGCGGTGATGCGCTACGCTCTCGAGAGCTTCATCCGCGAGGAACTACTGAAGCGCGGCTATCAGCCGGTCTACACGCCGCACATCGGCAAGCTGGAGTTGTACCGCACGAGCGGGCACTTCCCCTACTACCGCGATTCGCAATATCCGGCGATCTATGAGACGGAAACCGCGCGGGTGATGAACGAGCTTTGGGTCGCGATCTATGAGGGCGACAAAGCCGACGCGAGCAAGCCGTGGTCGGCGGACGTGCAGAAGTCGATCGTCGACCTGAAACGCGTCGCACCGAAGCTGCATCACGAACTGCTCGAAGACAACAAGACGCCGGCGGCATTGAAGCTGAAATCCGAACCGGGCAGCGCGCAGCACAATCTGGATCTGATTCGCCAGCACCTGCGCGAGTCGGACGGCTATCTGCTCAAGCCGATGAACTGTCCGCATCACTATCGTATTTACGGCTCCGAGCCTCGCAGCTATCGCGAGTTGCCGATTCGCCTGGCCGAGTTCGGCACGGTCTATCGCTATGAACAGTCGGGCGAGGTCGGCGGCCTGACGCGCGTGCGCGGACTGACGCAGGACGACGCGCACATTTTCTGCACGCCAGATCAGCTCGACGGCGAACTGAAAAGCTGCATCGATCAGGCCAAGCACGCGCTCGAGATGGTCGGCCTGACGCAGTATCGCGTGCGGGCCAGCCTGCGCGACGACAGCGACAAATTCGTCGGCCCGGACGAACTCTGGGACAAGGCCGAATCGATCATTCTCGATGTCTGCAAAAACAGCGGCATGGAGTGGTTCATTGGCCGCGGCGAGGCTGCATTTTACGGCCCGAAGATCGATTTTTTGGTGAAGGACTGCATCGGTCGCGAGTGGCAACTCGGCACGGTGCAATGCGACTACAACGCGGCGATCCGGTTCGATCTGAAATACATCGGCGACGACAATCAGGAGCATCAGCCGGTGATCGTCCACCGCGCTCCGCTGGGCAGCATCGAACGCTTCATCGGCATTTTGATCGAGCACTTCGCCGGCGCGTTTCCGCTCTGGCTCGCTCCGGTGCAGGTTTCGATCTGCACGGTCAGCGAGAAGAGCGAAGCGTATGCGCGGCAGATGTTCGAGCAGTTCCGCACGGTGCTGCGGACGGAGCTCGACGTGAGCAGTGATCGCATCGGCGCGAAAATCCGCAACGCGACCGTAATGAAAGTTCCGTACGTACTGGTCATCGGCGAGCAGGAAGCCGCCGGCGGCACGGTGAATGTTCGCACGCGCGACGGCAAGCAGCTCGGAAACTGCACGATTGCCGAATTCCTGGCGGCGTGTGCGATTGAAATCTCCAGCAAGGGTGCAAACTCACCCCTCGCGACCGGCCAGGTCGCGAGCGTCTGACCAAAGGCGAAAAGTCCCACAGAATGTCAAAAGGCACGACCACCTCACTCCGCTGCAACGAACAGATCCGCATTTCGCCCATCCGTCTCATCGGGGCGGCGAACGAGCAGATCGGCGTCATCGAGACCTACGAAGCGATGAAGATGGCCCGCGAGTCCGGGCTTGATCTCGTCGAAGTCGCGCCGACCGAGCGCCCGCCGGTCTGCCGCATCATGGACTACGGCAAGTTCAAGTATCAGCAAAAAAAGAAGCACAAAAAGCACCACGAGCAGCAGCTCAAAGAGGTGCGTCTGCGGCCCAAGACCGATTCGCACGATCGCGGCATCAAGGTCAATCGCGCGATCTCGTTTTTGGCCAAGGGCGACAAGGTGCAGTTTACGATGGTCTTCCGCGGCCGCGAGCGGGCGCACATGGATGTGGCGTTTACCGCGATGCGCGACATTCAGGGACAGCTTTCCGAACTGGTCAAGCTGGAGCGCCCGCCGAGCATGGACGGTCGCAACATGATCATGATTGTCTCGCCGGTGAAGGCAGCGCTCGACAAGCTGCTGGCGGCGGGCAAGGTGCAGAAGGTCGAAGAGCACGACGAGGATGATGACGACATCGAAGATGATCATGACGATCACGAAGACGCGCCGGCTACTCCCGGGGCCGCGGGCGGGGCTGGTGGAGGCGTTGCGGGCAGCGCCGGAGGACAGCCGCCCTCGGCTGTTTGATTGGCACAATGTGGAGCTGCCGCCCTCGGCTGCTCCTCTTCACACGCATGCCGACGGCGGAGTACCGCTCGTCGGCATCGTACCCGACTCTGTCGCGCTGCCTCGCTCGGCAGCTTTTCCTCGCTGCGCTTTCGAATCCGGCGAATCCCCCGCATAATCCCGCGATTGAAATTTCCGCACTGCGGGGAACGCGCGAATGCCGATTATCAACATGCCCGTCGATCTGCTCCTGCGACTCGTCAACCGCGAGTCGCAGGTGATCGACGAGCCGCAACTGGTGCAGACCCTCGACGACATGGGCGTCGAGACCGAGGAGATGGCGACCACGAACGTCTATTCGTGCCTCGCCTGCGACAACGCCATCGAACGCACCGACGCACAAGGCGAGCCGTTGGTCTGCGGCAAGTGCGGCACCGATTTTCGACAGCGCGGCGACGCCCTCAAAAAGCTTGGCACAAACAAAGTCGCCCGGCTGAACATGCTCGCCGTGCGGCCCGACATTTTCGATCCGGGTGGGATGGCCCGCTACATGCGCGGCTTTCTCGGTGCCAAGACCGGCCTGGTTGATTACGACGTCAGCAAGTGCAAGCTTGCCGTGAAGGTCGATCCGCGCATGAGTAGCGACGCCAGTTATCGCCCGGCGATCGCGTGTGCGGTGCTGCGCAACGTGAAACTCGACAACGAGCGGATCAAGCTGCTGATGAACTTGCAGGAGGATCTGCACTGGGCGCTGGGCCGAGATCGCAAGCTGGCCTCGATCGGCGTCTATGACCTCGACAAGGTGAACGAAAACGGGCCGACGTTTCAGTATCGCGCGGTGGGGCCGGACGAGCTGCGCTTTGTGCCGCTCGGCTTTTCAATGAACGACCCGGCGGCCAAGCTGACGCCGCGCGAGATTCTGGAGAAGCACAAGACCGGCGTGGCGTACGCGCATTTGCTCAAAGGCATGACGGCATATCCGCTGCTGACCGATGGCGATGGCAACGTGCTGTCAATGCCGCCGATCATCAACAGCGAAGCGACGCGCGTGACGATGCAGACCAGGCAGTGCTTCGTCGATGTAACGGGCCTGGCGCAGCGCACGGTCGATCGCGCGTTGAACATTCTTGTCAGCGGCCTCAAAGAGGTCATGCCCGAACTGGAAATCGAGGCCGTCGCGATCGAATACGCCGATCGCGAAATCGTCGCGCCCAGCTTCGACGCCGCCCAGATGCAGCTCGAAGTGACCGAGGCGTGCGACACGCTCGGCATGGAGATGAACGCCGACACGCTGGCCAAGTTGCTCGAACGCATGGGCCACGGCGTGACCGTCCCCGGCCCGCGCCGCGGCAGTCGCGAATGGACCAAGGGATTTTGGCCGACGCCGACGACGGTGGGATATTCCGAGGATCAGGTGGCGCGGGAGCTCGCCGCGGTCGCAGCGCGCGAGGCGGAGTACGAGACGCTGACGATTCACGTACCCGCGTGGCGAAACGATGTGATGCATCCGATCGACCTGATCGAAGATGCGGCCGTCGCGCTGGGTTATGACAAGCTGACGCCGCAACTGGTGCCGACGTTCACGGTCGGGCAGCCGCGGGCGATCGAGGAGACTTGCGCGATCGTGCGGCGGATTTTCACCGGTCTGGGTTTTCATCAGGTGATGACGCTGACGTTGAACAACGCGACGGCGGTGGCCGAGAAGTGGGGCTTGTCGCCGGGCGATCCCGCGGCGGAAGCGTGGCTGTCGCGCGCGGTGCAGATTGAGAATCCGATCAGCAGCGAGCAGACGCATTGCCGTGCGTCGCTGTTGCCGGGGATTCTGGAGACGCTGGCGATCAACAAGCAGTATGAATTGCCGCAGAACCTGTTCGAGGTCGGCGATTGCAGCTTCGTCGATGCGGCGGTCGAGACCGGCGCTCGCGAAGAGCGGTATGTCGCGGCGGCGATGATCGGCACGCATGTCGGCTATGCCGATATTCGCGCGGTGCTTGATTCGTTTTTGCACGAGATGAGCGCGACCTGTCGTGTTGCCGCGACGCAGCACCCGAGCTTCATTGCGGGGCGCTGCGCGGCGATTCAGAATGCGGCGGGAGCGCCGATCGGCACGATGGGCGAATTGCACCCGGCGGTGCTTGATCGGCATGGTTTGAAACACGCGGTGACGGTGTTGGAAATGAGCGTGGAGCGGATGCGGTAGGGTGGCGCGGTGTTCGGCCGGGAACCGTCACCAAATTGCGGTGAAATTTCGGTGCCGACTTGCTACGATCACCAATAGAGGATCCGAGCGATCACCATGAAACGAATCGAGTTCTTATCCCGTTTGGATTCCGACGGAAATCTGGATTTGCATGTACCGATCGGCCGCGATGACGCCAACGCGGAGGTCCGTGTGATCATTACGTCGGAGGCGGATGTTCCGCCGCACCGCCGCTCTCAGGAAGAGTGGAAAAAGTTCATCCGGTCCATTGCCGGCACATGGGAAGGACCGGAATTCACGCGTCCGCCGCAAGGCAAGGTCGAGGAACGCGACTCGTGGGATTGAACTACCTGTTAGACACAAACGCCTGCATCGCGATTTTGAAGAAGAACAGCACACGACTTGTCGAACGCGTCGAATCTCTGCCGCCGCAGCAAGTCTGTGTTTGTTCGGTCGTGCGTGCCGAACTGCTGTACGGCGCGATGAAGAGTGCAAATCCACAACGAAACCTCGAATCTCTCAATTCTCTTCTGTGGGGCATGGAATCGCACCCGTTCGACGACGCCGCGGCGAATGAATATGCTGTCATTCGCCAGCAGCTCGAATCCGCCGGCACGCCGATCGGATCGAACGACTTCATCATCGCCGCGATTGCACGATCGCGCGGGTTGACCGTGGTGACGAGAAACACCCGCGAATTCTGCCGCGTACCAAATCTGCTGGTCGAAGATTGGGAGTCTGACTGAACCGAATTCGGCGCTTCGGTCAGCCGGCGCATGGAGTTTCGTCGGGTGCCCAATGGTGGGCGACGCCCACCCAACGCCGTAAGATGGCGAAATGTCGCAGGCATTGAACGTGATTCCGCCCGCCAAAGATGCCCCGATCAACCCGTCTTTCGACCCCGCCGTTGTAGCCGCACTTGAAGCCGATTTGAAACGCTCGATCGCCGGCGATGTGCGTTTCGATCGACTCAGCCGCACGATCTATTCCACCGACGCCAGCATTTACGAGATCATCCCGGTCGGCGTCGTCATGCCGAGGACGACCGAAGACGTTGTCGCGATCGTCAAACTGTGCGGCAAGCATGGCGTGCCCATCATCGGTCGCGGCGCGGGCACGGGCATCGCCGGCGGGGCGATTGGCTGGGGCGTGATCGTCGATTACTCGCGCTTCATGACCCGCATTCGCGATATCAATCCAGCGGCGCGCACCGTTCGCGTGCAGCCCGGCGTGGTGCTTGACGATCTGAACGCCGCACTCGCGCCGCATGCGCTAAACTTTCCGCCCGACGTGGCGACGGCGAGCCGGGCGACGATCGGCGGGATGATCGGCAACAACTCGTGCGGCTCACATTCGGTGTATTACGGGCGAACGGTGGATTACGTCGTTGATCTGACGGTTGTACTGGCGGATGGCAGCGTGGTGACACTGCCGCATCAGCCGTATGCGGATTTGCCGGCGAGGAAGGGTTCAGGGTTCGGGGGTCAGGGCACAGGACAGCCCGACTCCGCGGAATCACTTGCCCACGCGCTCGGTTCTGATGGCGGTGTGCCGCTGCCGCCGCGCGAGATTCACACCACACTCGAACGTATCCGCCGCGAATTGCACGAAGAAGTCCTCGCTCGCTATCCGCGCGTCATGCGTCGCAATGGCGGCTACGCGCTCGATCGCCTCTGCATGTCGGAAAAAATCAACCCGGCGACCATTATCATCGGCAGCGAAGGAACGCTCGCGATCGTTGTCGAAGCAACGCTGCGGCTTGTGCCCAATCCGCGCTGCAAAGCGTTGCTCGTGCTGCATTTCAACTCGCATCTCGACGCCGTCGGCGCGACGCCCGACGTCTTGCGGCACAATCCGTCGGCGGTTGAACTGGTCGACGATCTGATCTTGAACGCTGGCGCGCCGCAAATTCCAGCGGCGACGCGCGAGCGATTTCTAAGCGGGTCGCCGCGGGCGATTCTGGTTTGCGAGCTGTACGACGACGACGCCGACACGCTGAATCGCCGCATGCACGCCCTTGCCGACGACATGCGCGATCGCGGTATCGGCCAACCCGGTATGCTCGTGTTTGATCTTGCGACACAAGCCGCGGTCTGGACTATGCGCAACAAGGGGTTCGGTCTGCTCATGTCGCGGCCCGGCGAGCGGCACCCGTATGAATTCATCGAAGATGCGGCGGTCGATCCGGCCCATTTGCGAGACTACATCACCGAACTGGACGCCATGCTCGCCGAGGAGGGCGTGACCGAGGTCGGGCACTATGCTCACGCCAGCGTCGGCGTGATTCATGTGCGGCCAGTGCTCAATCTTCATCAGCCCGACGACGTGCGGCGGCTGCGCTCGATCGCAAAGCGCACGACCGACCTCGTGCTGAAGTATGGCGGGGCGATGACCGGCGAACATGGCGACGGCATCATTCGATCCGAATGGCTCGAACGCATGTACGGCCCGCGCATCGTCGCCGCGTTTGGCGAAATCAAACGTGCCTTCGACCCGCACAACCTGCTGAACCCGCGCAAGATTGTCGATCCGCTGCCGATGGATCAGCGACTCAAGGTGCATCACGGTCCACTCGCATTGCCCGAGCGATCGCACTTCGACTACGGTGGGCACGAAAACATGGCCGGCCTGGCCAACATGTGCAGCGGCGTCGGGCAGTGCCGCCAGAAACTCGTCGGCACGATGTGTCCGTCGTATATGGCGACGCTCGACGAGCGGCACACGACGCGGGCGCGAGCGGTGGCGTTGCGCGCGGCGCTAAACAACCAGGGATTGCTGCGCGGATTGGACGATCCCGCACTCGACGAAGTGATGGACCTGTGCCTCTCGTGCAAGGCGTGCAAGACCGAATGCCCGACCGGCGTGGACATGGCCAAGCTCAAGAGCGAGTGGCTGGCGACCAAGGTGCGGCGCGGCGCGGCGACGAGCGTTGATCGGTTTCTGTCACAGGCGGCGAAATTCGCACGGCTCGGATCGATGCTGCCGGGCGTGAGCAATTGGGTTGCGCAATCGCGGCTCGTGCGCGGGCTGTTGCAGCGTTGGTATGACGTAGATGCCCGCGTGGCCCCGCCACGATTTGCAAAGCAGACGTTTCATTCCTGGGCATCGCGCCATCGATCCGAACGCGAAGCGCAAGCGAGTGCATCGCGCCAGCGATCCGAACGCGAAGCGCAAGCGAGTGATCGGGAACGCGCCGGCCCAGAAACAAGCAGCCGAGGGCGGCAGCTCCACAACGCCGGTCGAGAGAACGGCGCGACGCGCGACCGGGTGATCTATTTCGTCGATACGTGGATGAACCACTACTGGCCGGAGGTGGGCATCGCCGCGGTGCGATTGCTCGAAGCAGCCGGATTCGATGTGGTGATTCCGAAACTCGGCTGCTGCGGTCGCCCGCTGATCAGCAAAGGCTATCTCGACGAGGCCGCCGCGCTCGCCCGTGCAAACGTCGCCGCGTTGTCGACGCTTGTCGACGACAACACCTGGATCGTCGGCAACGAGCCGAGCTGCGTGTTGCAACTGCTCGACGAATCGCCCGCACTGGTTCGTGGCGACGAATCAAAACGGCTCGCATCGCGCGTGCGGATGGTCGATCAACTGCTCACCGCCACGCTTCGCGAAGACCCGCGCGCGATTTCATTCACAGCCGGCCCGCCGCAGCGTGTGCTGCTGCACGGCCATTGCCACCAAAAGGCGCTCGTCGGAACCGCCGACACGCTCACTCTGCTCTCGGCGATTCCGGGATTCAGCGTTACCGAAATCAACAGCGGCTGCTGCGGCATGGCCGGCTCATTCGGACACGAGCACAAGCACTACGACGTTGCCAAAGCAGTCGGCGAGCAGCGGCTATTCCCCGCGGTTCGAACGCGCGGCGACGCGATCGTCGCCGTCTGCGGCTTCTCGTGTCGCGAGCAACTCGTCCATCACTGCGCCGTCGAACCGCCGCACGCGCTCGAACTCGCGGCGTCGCGCTTGGCGTGATCCGGCGCGAGCGAGCCGCCCCATCCGAACCCCGAGCGCGAGCGAGTGGGGTGAGCCGCGCAGGCGAAAGCGTGTTCGTGGTCGAGCGCCGTTCTCTCCCGCGTATTACCCCGTCGCTCGCGCTCCGGGTTCGGATGCGCCCACTCGCTCGCGCGCGGGGTTCGGATGCGCACGCACAGAGTGATCGCTATACTGACCATACGCGTCAAGTAATCAGTCAAGTGTGCGTCGCATCGAGGTTCCAGCTTGAACCCCATCGGCCCGGTCACACACGTCCTCGCAGAGATCGCCGCCGGAAGCGATTCCGCCGTTGCGCGTCTGCTTCCGCTGGTTTATGACGAGCTGCGGGCGCTCGCACGCAGCCACTTCCGCGAGCAAAAGGCCGACCACACGCTGCAACCGACCGCGCTGGTACACGAGGCGTTCGTCAAGATGGTCGGCATCAGCGCCGAAAAACTTCGGGATCGCGATCACTTCTTCGCCGTCGCCGCAACCGCCATGCGGCAAATTCTGATCGACCACGCTCGTCGCAAGCAGGCCGACAAGCGCGGCGGCGATCGCGAGCGGGTGACGCTCGATCTGGCCGGGCCGGTCGGCGACGATAGCGCGCTGAGTGTGGGCGGCGTCGATGTGCTCACGCTTGAGGATGCGTTGCAGCGCCTGGCCGAGCGCGACGAACGCAAGGCACGTATCGTTGAATTGCGGGTCTACGCCGGGCTGACTTGTGAACAGACGGCGCAGGTGCTCGGCGTGTCGCCCAAAACGGTCGAGGCCGATTGGTACATGGCCCGCGCGTGGCTGCGGCGAGAATTGCAGTGAAGCGCGGCGGGCGACCGGATTTTGCAGCACAGCGCGTGGGCCCGGGCACTCAATAGCCGAGGTCGATCGCCGTCTGTTCGATCGACTCGGGCTTGCCCCAGATCAGTTTCAGAAATGTATCCCAGTAGTCCGGCTGGCGATCCACGAAGCGTTGTGTGTCGCGATCGAGCCTCTTGAAGCCGGCGGCGGTGTTGGTCTCCAACTGAATCGCGTTGCGTTCGAGTTCGCGGCCCATGTACTGAAAGCCCCGCTCGAGTTTCGCCGGGCGCTGTGCCTCTGCGCGGGCGAGCATGGTGGTCGTGCGGCCCAGCCGCTCGTTGCGTTTGTTGAAACGCTGCTCGGCGAGACGTCCGTGCTGACAACCGACGGGCAGCAACAATAGCGTGATGAGCGTCGCGAGCGTCAGATTTCGTTTCATGTCCGCCTCGCGGCCCGCGCGTGCCGCCAAACCGATCGGGGCATCGACGCGCGTACGCCTCACGGCATGATACACGAGCGCGCGACGCGCGGTTTCGGGCGACCGCGGAACGGCGAAAACGCGCACGGCCCCGAGGGGCGCAACAAGACACCGAAAAACGGCTATAAGTCGCTCAGAACGATGGACTTATCGGCGAATTCAGATTGGGTTGCGAAAGCGCTCCCGGTGCGGTAATCTAACGATTGAACGGTTGGCGCGTTGGCGACATTTTCTTTCGGCAACCGATTCTCGATCAGCGCTACACAGGATGGGTGGAGCCCAGACTTTCGCCGCAGCGGTCGCTCCGCTGCGGCAAAGCTCCACTCCTCGTCGTCGGAACTTGCTCTCTGGAGAGGGAAGCAGCGTCGAATCGTGCCGGCATCGCCTCGGGCGGTCGCCGGCACGTCGCGTTTCGTGACATGGAGTGTCTAGTCCTCGCGAACCACGCGATGGCGCAGTCGGCCGCGCGTGTCGCGCACCGAGACGAGTTTGGTTTCGCGCTCGCCGCGCTCGGCCGAGTCGCCCTTGAGTGCAACCGAGCGGGCAGGTTGCGTCGAAGTGCAGCCCGATAGCATCGCCGTGCCGACGACGGCGAGCAGTGCGATTCGAATCTTGCTCATCATTGCTCCTCCCCGGAGGCTTTAGCGAACGCCGTCGCGCCCTTCTGCGTTCACTGCGTCAGCCTACCGACCTTAGTGGTGCCAATCGGCAAAGGTCAACACCGATTTCCCGCGACGCACTTCGACTGTACGATTCCGCGCGTATGGCATCGTATCGGGACGCAACCACCCGCCGCATCGTCTGCCCGGGAGCCTTCGTGTGCCGCACAGCCCCCTGAAGCTCGCCGTCCTGATCTCCGGCGGCGGCAGCACGCTTGCGAATCTCATCGAGCGCATCGGCGACGGGCGGCTCAGCGGCGTGCAAATCAAACAGGTCATCAGCTCTCGAATCGATGTGCGCGGCAACGACATCGCCCGCCGCGCGAATTTGCCACTTTGCATCCTGCGCCCGCGCGACTTCGCATCGCCCGCGGCGTTCTCGGCGGCGCTCACGAATTCGATCGACGCTGCCGGAGTTGATTTGGTGGTAATGGGCGGTTTCTTGTGCCTCTACCAGATTCCCGCGCACTATCTCGGGCGCGTGATCAACATTCATCCGGCCCTGCTGCCGGCCTACGGCGGGCGCGGCATGTTCGGGCATCATGTACACGAGGCGGTCATCGCCGCCGCCGAGCGAGAGAGCGGCTGCACCGTCCACTTGGCCGACAATGTCTACGACCATGGCCCGATCGTCGCCCAGCGGCGGGTGCCGGTCTATGCTCATGACACGCCGCAGGCGCTGGCCGATCGCGTGGGTCAGGCCGAGCGTGAGCTGTACCCCGAGGTGATCGCACGCATCGCACGCGAAGGATTCGATTGGCTGCCGCGAATTTCGTCTGAGTAATCGGACGTGTTGCGGGTAATTACTTGATGGCGGAACCGCGCAGCGCCTATTGCGTGTCCGCCGGAGACTCCGGAGAATGTCCGCCGAGATGCTGGATTCAAGCACCACTTCCCCGTCCGCGGCGTCCGCCGCTCCCGGTGCGCCGCCGGTGGAGCGGGCGACACCGATTCGTCCGCAACCCGAAGAGGAAAAGCGGCTCAGTTGGTACGACCGGGCGAAGTTTGCCGCGGTGCGTTTTTTCCTGTGGGCGTGGGTGCAGGTGTTCAGCCTGAGCGGGCTCTATCTCATCGGGCGCTGGTTCGGCACGCTCGAGTACATGATCAACTTCAAGCGTCGCGCCCGCTATTCGCGCGAGCTCAAGCGGATTTTCCCCGAGGGCCTTTCGCGGCGGCGCGAGGCACAGATCATTCGCAGCTACTTCCGCCGCACGCGCTGCGACAAGCTGCTGTATCTGATTTTTGATCGCCTGCCGCGCGAGAAAATTCTGCGACGTATTCGCTTTCACGGCAAGGAGCATCTCGATGCGGCCCTTGCCCGCGGCAAGGGCGTGTTCGTCATGCTCAGCCACAACGGCTCGCATCACGTCGCCGGGCTGCTGATGGCGCTGCTGGGTTACAAATGCGCCGGCGTGCGCGACCGCAACGAAGGCCCGCTGCGCGTCTACATTCAGCAGAAATACGCCGAGAGTTTTCCGGAATTCGCGGCGATCCGCGTGCTCTATGCCGACACGTTTCCACGCGATATCTATCGCTGCTTCAATGAGAATCGCGTGCTCGGTGCGGCGCTCGATGTGGGGCGTGTGCGTGGGCTGACGCTAAAGACCTGTCCGGTGACGATGTATGGCGAGCAGCGCGAGTTCCTGACCGGCACGCTGCAAATCGCGCTGCGTTGCAACGCGGCGATCGTGCAGGGCTTTGTCGCGAGCCGCCCGAATTTCTACTTTCGCCTGATCGCGAATCCGCCGCTGTTCATTCCCGAAGAAGACGCCCGGCCCGCCGATCTGGAAAGTCCCGAGCGCGTGGCCGACATCATGCAGCAGTACGCCGA
>JBJXFK010000322.1:0-35821 GCA_046155505.1 Phycisphaerae bacterium | reverse complement strand
AAGCCGCGCGCCACGGCCGAGGCCGTGCAATCGGGCGATGCGAAAGCCGCCGATGAGGCGGTCGCGACCGGCGAGGGCGACGACCTCGACGCGGACACAACCTCACAACCCGCGCAGCCCGCGGCCGACACGCAGCCGGCGGAGGATTCGGATGCGGTCAATGCCGACGAACCGGCCGACATGTGAGTACGCGGAAAGTGGTATTTGCCGCGACGCGCCAAACTCGGTACTTTGAGCGCATCATGTTCGCCAACTCAATTTCGCGTCGTTGTCAATTCGTTCTCCGATTCGCTCTGAGCGCGGCTATGTGCGTGCTCGCCGGCGCACTTGCGGGTTGCAAATCCGCGCAGCCGACGGTCGCGGGCAGCACCGCCGAGATCGACTCATTCGTCGCGCTCATGTCGCCGCGAAAGATCGAGCTTCAGCACTCGCTCACCCGCCCGCAGGCGTTCGACGCGACTGGCAACCAGAACGGCATCGAAGTCGTGCTCGCCGTCAGCGATGTGCTCGGCGACGAGATCAAAGCCGCCGGGACGTTCAATTTCGAGCTTTATGCCGAGCGGCCCGCCAGCGGCGATCGCTTCGGCAAGCGTTACGGCTTCTGGTCGGTGAAGGTGGAAAACGAGGAGGGGCTGCGCGAATATTGGGATCGCTGGTCGCGGTTCTATCGCTTCCGCCTGCAACTCGACGAACGCACGCTGCCGCCGGGGCGATACATTTTGACGGCACAGTACAACGGCCCGGTCGGCGATCGGCTGTTCGATGAGTACACGTTTGCGTTTGACGGCATGCAGCCGAGTACGGCGGCGAGGTAGGAACGGGGAGCGGGAAACGGCTAACGGGAAACGGGAAACGGGTGTGATCGCCAACCGTTTCCCGTTCGCCGTTTCCTGTTCCCCGTTCCCCGTTCCCTACTCAAACGTATGCTCGCTAAGCAGCGCCTCCAACTTCGCACGGTTCTCGGCACTGATCGCGCACATCGGTAGCCGCATTTCTTCGCTGCACAACCCGCGAATCGCCATCGCCGTCTTGATCGGAATCGGGTTCGTTTCCAGAGACAGCAAGCCCTTCATGAGCGGATACAGCGCGCGATGCGCCGCGAGCGCCCCCGCAAAGTCCTTCTTCAACGCCGCGTCGGTTAGCCGCTTGACCGCCCTCGGCACGAGGTTGGTCATCACGCTCACCACACCGAGCGCGCCCAGCGACATCAGCGGCAACGTGATCGGATCGTCGCCCGACATGATTTCGATATCGCTCACCGAGGCCAGTTCCGCCGCATCGTCGCAGCGGCCGGTCGCGTGCTTGACCGAGACGATGTTCGCAAAGTCGCGCCGCAGCCGGGCGATCGTCGGAATCGAAATCTCGACGCCGCAGCGGCCCGGGATGTTGTAGAGCATGATCGGCAGCTTCACGTCGCGCGCGACCGCCGCGAAATGTTCATACAGCCCGGCCTGCGTCGGCTTGTTGTAGTAAGGCGACACGATCAGCAGCCCGTCCGCACCGACCTCGGCCGCGTGTCGCGAGGCGTGCAGCATCTTGGCTGTGCTGAAGCTGCCCGTCCCGGCGATGACCTTGGCCCGTTTGCGGGTGAATTTCACAACGCTCTCGATGACGGCGTGCTGCTCGTCCTCGGTCAGCGTGGGCGACTCGCCGGTCGTGCCGCAGGGCACGAGGCCGTCGATGCCGGCGGCGATTTGTCGCTCGACCAGCGCTTCGAGCGTGACGAAATCGACCTTGTCATTCTCGAACGGCGTCACGAGCGCCGTAATGCTCCCCGAAAAGTGCGGCATTGCGTCATCCTCGATGCATTGCGTCGCGGCGGCCGACACCGTGGCCGATACCGAGAACGCACGCGGGCATTATAGACCCGGTTCGGCGAAGTGCGTTGGTGGGAATGAACAAGTGCCGAGCGCGACGACGAGCGCAGCGTCGAGCGGGCCCGCCCAGCGATCCGAACGCGAAGCGCAAGCGAGTGTCGTCAGCTCCGGGTGCCGGGTGCCATGCCGACGAGCGGTACTCCGCAGTCGGCATGCTCCGACGGAACGAGCCGCGTGTTGCCGCCGCGCAACGTGGCGCGACGCGAACGCAACCCGACTCCTTCGACCGGTGCGACCGCCCGCAGCCGTGGTACAGTCCACACGGCGAACGACTTCAGGAACCCAAGCCGTTATGACTCACCACGCCGCACTCTTCTGCTCGTACGGCACCGCACTCGTTGCCTGGTTTCTAATCGGTCGCCTGCGCCCTGGACTTTGGCCCGCGAGCGACGCGCCGCGGTTCGGTCGTCCGTGGAAGGAGGTTGCCGCGGCATTGATCGCGGGCGTCGCGGTGATCGGCATGGGTCAGCTCTACCAACGCGGAATACGCCTTCCGAGCGCCGGACCGGTTGGCTTTCTCACGGAATCGATCAATCAACTTTTCATTTTCGCGCCGATCCTTCTGCTGCCCGCACTGCGGCGACAGCCGTACACGACGGCATGGCTTCCGCGGACGCGTTTGCCGGAGCGGATCGGGTGTGGTTTGGGGATGGCCCTGATCGCGCTGCTCGTTTTCTCCACCACGCGTACCCAGGCCGCCGCGCCGTGGCAAATTCTGGCGGCGCTGGCGAGCGTTGAACATGTACCGCACTTGATGCAAGTGTTCTTCGAAGACGTCGCGATTGCGATTCTCGCAGTGCGACTCGCGGCGGCGCTGCCGCGTGGGGAGTGGACGGTGCCGGCGCTCGTCGGCGTGTTGTTCGCTGCGGGTCATGTGCCGGCGATAATTTCGGGCGGTGCTTCGGTGGCGCAGGTGGCCCTGCTGTTGCCTGACGCGCTGCTGGGGTTTTTGGTGGTGGCTGTGCTGCTGCGTGCGCGCGATGTGTGGTGGTTCGCGTGTGTGCATTGGGCTTTGGACATGATGCAGTTTGAACGGGTGAGCGGGGTGGCGTTCTGAATCCCGCCGACTCGTAAGTCGGTGTCGGAGTGCCGCTCGGATTGGCGGACTTTGGACGCCCCGCGAGGTTGCGAACACCGCGACCCGGGCGTGGTGCCATTCAGCGCCCCGACCGTGAGCGCTTCGTGTAACCCGCACTTTTGCAATTGAGTTTGTCCGCGAAGCGGTCCGACGCCGATCCCGCGCGAAAGTGAGGGGGTTCCGTGCGAAGTACGAAAATCCCATCCTTACGGTCGTGGGTCGAATTTTCGCTCGCTGCGCGAGCTGGCGTCGTGCATGAAGGCCCGGTCGCTACCTGCACTTGAGTGCCGTTGGGCGCTCGCAGCAACTGGCCGGCGCCTGCCATACGCTCGTGTTGTCTCGGCGACCCGCACATGCCCGAAGGTAGCGCGCCTGAGGCTCGATGCGTGCCCAAATCAGATTGACGAGTTTCCGCCCTGACGGGCTGCCGTCATAGAAAACGTAACATAAATATTGTACGTCTTGTTCCGGGAAGTACAATGAAGCAAATACGACACGGTCGGTGCCGTTCAAGCCGGGCACGGCTTCGTCCAAGTTGCGCCGTTTCCGGCGGCCTGAATCAGTCGAATCGCGCAACCGGCGCAACGGGCCCTTCGGCACCAACGGTTTCGTTCGCGGCGTCACCAATGGCGGGCGACGCGCACCACTTTCGTTTCGCGCGGGGAAGCTGAGCCGTTACAGCATCTGCGCCAGATCTCGCCAGTCGCCGCGGCCCGGACGCGCGATGCAGATGCTCGCGGGCACGTCAGCCGTCTAGATTGGACTGTTTCGCATGATTCAGTGTGACTATTGGAGAATCCGATGAATGGATCCGACCGCTGTGGCCGCCTCGCGTCAAACCTCGCCGCTTATGTGATCCTGACACTCTTCGTCACGACCGCCGGTGCGCAACTCGAACTTCCAAACGGTCTGCCGAATTGCCTTGAACGATGTGAAGTGACCGATCCGCAACTGCTTCGGCTTGCACGCTCGACATGCGCGCTGGTTGGCAAGGATCGCATGATTCTCAACGCGGACGGTACGTACACCATGCTCACGCAGAGCAGCAACAGTGCTCTACTTCTTTGCTCCGATTCCGCGTGGTCCGGTCAGCCGACGTATCTCAGCGGCCGAACAGGCTGTCTCGTCGGGTCCGACCTGGTTCTCTCGGCGTCGCACTTCATCCATCCGAGTGACGCAAATTTCTGTGCCAACGTCTGGTATTTCGTGTTCGATTACGCAATCATGAATCGAGGGTCCGGCTGCGAGCTTCCGAGCACCACGATTCCGGCGGACTTGGTCTATGAGTGTGCTGAGATCGTCCGGCACGGTAACTTTGACGGCGAGGCCGACCTGATCTTGTTTCGGCTTGATCGCCCCGTGACGGGCGATCGTGAGCCGATCGCGGTCCGCCAAAGCGGTGAGCCGCTGCCGGGTGATCCGATCGCCTGCGTGCATCATCCCGAGCGTCTGCCTCAGAAAATCGAAACTGCGGTCACGTTTGAATCCATATCGCCGTCGATTCCGACTCCGACGGTCATAGTCAACGGTATCAACGCAAGCTTTGGTAGCTCGGGTTCGCCAATTTACAACCTGCGTGAGGATGTCATTGAATCCGTGATCACAGGCGGCGGATGCCTTCGGAGCGATTTTTCCGGCGGTTGCGTTCGCCTCCGCTCGGCGTGCGACCAAACCACCAGCGACACGTGGGGCAGCTCGGTTGTGAATTTCGCCCGACACCTTGATCCGTACGAATTCGCAATCTGGTCGCAGTCTCCGGTGCTGCACGAAGGTCCGACAGCAGGTCCGTTGAGTAACGCGATCACCACGTATCGAATTTCCGCACCGCCGAGCGCGCCAGGTCCGATGCCGATTGCCGTTGCGGTTGTTCCCAGCCCTCATGCCGCCGCGCTCACGCTGGAACTGCAATTGCCGGAGGTGCGGAAACGCCCGTTCCTGAATCCCGGCGAACAGGCGTTTCTGATTGTCCGCACCGCGTCGATCAGTTTTGAGCCCGGCGTGTATTTCGTAGATGTCGCGCTCACCAATATGGCGAATCAGCACACCGATCTGCTGCGCCACGATTTTCGCATTGCCCAAACCGGCTTTGAAGTGTCACCACGAGACCTTCCGCTAATCATCGACGCCGCCCCGCCGTTCCTGAAGCCGGTATCGATGGTGATCAACAACACGGAAATGAACCCGGTCGACGTGGAGATCTACGCCGACGCGGATTGGCTCACCATCGACGGCGAACCCGCATTTGACCCGGTGCCACCGGAAATTCGAAAGGTGAGGCGCGCGTACCACCTCGCTCCGCGCGGGCAGCGCGGCGATGTGGTCACGGTGGTGCTAGGTGTGCGCGAGTCACCCACGATCAGCTACCCAGGCGATCACTTGGTCGTCATCGACATCGTAAACACACGCACCGAGCCCGGCTCGTTCGGCACAACGCAACGAATACTCCAACTCGACACCACCCGAGCGGAGTTTAATGGCGGAGGAGGCGTCGAAATTCCCGATGGCGACCCGGACGGCGTTTCTATCACGCTGGATGCTGACGAAGCGATCTGCATCGCCGATCTGAACGTCGCACTTCACGTTCAAACCGAACACCCTGAAGAATTGATCGTTGATCTGAGTGCACCGTCTGGCACCTCTATCCGCCTGTGGAGTCAGCATCTCGGCGGGGGCATCCGCGGCGAATTCGACGACGAAGAGATGCCTCCGCCGACCGGCGAGCTGCTCAGCATGTTCGACGGCGAGTCCGCAGAAGGCACATGGACGTTGACGATTCGCGATGTGGTTCCCGGAAATTCGCCCGCAAGCCTGTGGAGCTGGATCCTGCGCTGTGAATCGGCCGGCCTGTGTCTGTCCGCCGCCGAGGAAGCGCCCTAACAAGCGCCACCCGGCAGCACTCGCAACGGATTTGACGGTTTGTGGCCGTGTTGCGGTTGGTCGAGCGGCGCGCGACGACCAGGCGACGTCGCGCTCCGCCGGTTCCCGCTGCCGAGCTCTCGCATGCGCCTGTGAGCCGTCCGTTGGAAGAACAACGGACGCCGCTCACAATCCGCTTGTTTCATTCAGCGATTCCAACGTCGTTTCCCGTCCCCTATCCCTTGTCCGCTACCAAGTCCGTCTGCAGCATCGCATCCGCCGCCGGCACATACGTCGTGGGCAGCCCCAGCTCCTTGCGCACGATGTTGCAACCCTGCGCGATCGCGGTCGTCTTGAAGAACGCGATCTCGCGGTTGCAACCCTGCCGTCCGAAGCCGCAATCGGTGGACACGATCAGCCGTTCCGCCAGCACGTGCTTCAACGCCCCGCGCACGGTCGCCGCCACTTCGTCCGGCTGTTCCACCTGCAAACGCCGATGGCTGACCGCACCAATGCACACCTTCTTGCCCGCATTTTTCATGAACGGCGCGAGCAACTCGACCTCGCGCATGTTGCGATCCTTGGTCTCGATCGTCCACACGTCGCCGCGCGCCTCGCTCATATACATATCGAGCGACTCGGCGTAGCTGTCGTTCTCGATCACACGCTGCATATTGGGGTTGCCCCAGCAGGTGTGAATCCAGATCTCGACATCCTCCAGGCCCTGCACCTCGCGGTTGTAACACTGCAAGTAGAACCGCACGTCGTCGTTGTCCTTGCCAAAGGTGTTTGCCATGAAGTGCAGACACGGCTCCTCGATCTGAATGCACTTGCACCCCGCGTCGCGCAGCGCCAGCAACTCCTTGTTCATCGCCTCGGCCATGTCCCAAAGCACCTGCCGCTTGTCCTTGTATTGCGGCGTGTGAATATCGAGAAACAGGCCCATCACCTGCGAACAGCATGTGCCGAACCGCACCGGCTTGTGCGCCTTGCTCTGCGCGATGCGCCAGATTTTCGGATAGTCCAGCGGGCGATGCTCGATCTTTCCCGTCACGCGCGGCCAGCGCCAGCCGGTGTAAATTTCGTTGAGCAGGTTTCCCGCCGGATACTTCAACCACGGCGATCGCGTCTGCCACGATTGCAGATGATCGCCCTCAAAGCCGGCCCAGCGCTGGAGCGGATAGTGATGCCACGACCGACCGGCAAAATCCTCGTCGCAGTGCAGATCGCCGTGCGCGAGAATGTCGATGCCGGCCCGTTCCTGATCGCTGATCACGACCGCCATCGCGTCTTGAAATTTCTCGCGAAAGCGCACGTCCATCATGCACGTATCAAGCGACTGGCCCCACATGCTCACGTCCATCCAGCGCGGCCGCGGCCAGGAACCGGTGACGGTGCAGGGCAAAATGACGTCTTTGGTAATGGTGTACACGAGGCGCGTCCTCCGAAAGTGAAGCAGGCATCACACCGAGGCGGCAGCGGTCGCCGATATTGCGCGCGGACGAATCTTCTTCCGCTCGGCGTCCGGCAAGCTGTCGAGCACAAGCTGCACCGCCTCTTGCGCAGAATCGGTCGAGATGCTAAACGTCGTATCCGCGGGCGAGATGACGCCATAGTTCAGCATGTTGCGCACGAAACCCGCCAGCGGTCGCCAGAAGTCGCGTTCGATCATCACAATCGGAAACGGCCCAATCTTGCGGCATTGAATCAGCGTGGTCGCTTCGAAGAGTTCGTCGAGCGTACCGAACCCGCCCGGCAGAATCACAAAGCCGAGCGAATAGCGCACGAGCATCACCTTGCGCACGAAAAAATATCCAAACTCGATAAAGTCATCGAGATACTTGTTCGGCTTCTGCTCATGCGGCAACGTGATGTTGCACCCCAAGCTCGGTCCGCCGGCGTCGCGCGCGCCGCGATTGGCCGCCTCCATAATGCCCGGCCCGCCGCCAGTGAGCACGGTGAACCCCGCCCGCGCGAGTTCCTGGCCAACCTCGTACGCTTTCCAATAGAACTTGTGCGATTCGTCGAATCGTGCCGAGCCGAAGACCGTCACCGTCGGGCCGATGCCGCGCAGCCGCTTGAATCCCTTCTCAAATTCGGTCGTGATGCGTTTGAGGCGGGCCGCTTCGGAAAATCCGTCGCGCGGCGCGAGCAGGAATTGTCGATCATCGTCGTCGGGGCGCGGGGTGGCGGCGCGCTTTTGTGCGGCGGCGAAATCGGCATAGCCCGTCGTCTCCCAGAACTGCTGCCAATCACGCTGCCACGTTTCGGGCGAACGAGCCGCCGCCGTGAAGTCGAATTTCTCCGGCCTCGGCGGTGCCGCGATCGCCGGCGCGGTCAGCGGCTTGATCACGCGCACCTGCGCGGCGCGCTGATCGCTCGTGCGACCGGTGAACTCGATCACGTCGCCCGGTCGCGGCAGATCGACCTGCGCGTTGTAGCCGTCACGCAGCTTTTCGCGCAGCGCTTTCCGCTGCGGATCTTCGCCATGCGTCAGTACCACGCGCGGCTTGCTCGCCGCGAGTTTTTCGTACCACTGGAGCAACTCGCTCTGCCCGGCGTGCCCAGAGAATCCGCCGAGACTCGATACCTTGGCCCGCACGACGACTTCCGAGCCGTGAATGCGCACGCGCTCGGCCCCGTCGATAAGTTGTCGCCCAAGCGAGCCGTAGGACATGAAGCCGGTCATGACGACGCCGACGCCCTTACGATACAGGTTGTTTTTCAGGTGGTGTTTGATGCGGCCCGCGTCGCACATGCCCGACGGGGCGATGATGATGCATTGATGCGGGCCGTCCTCGATCGCTTTCGACTCGTCGGCGGTCACGCACATTCGGACGTTCGACAGATACTTCTTGAAATCGCCGGCGGCGGCCATTTTGCGTGTCTGATCGTCGGAATCGCTCAGGTATTTTCGATAGAGCGCGCTGGCCTTCACCGCCATCGGGCTGTCGAGGTAGATCGGGAAGTCGAGCCCCGCGCCTTCCTTGTTCATTTTCGCCAGGTAATACAGAATCGTCTGCGAGCGACCCACCGCGAACGCCGGTATCAGCACTCGCGTATTGTGTTCCGCAGCGGTCGTCAGAATCTCGCGCAACTCGCGTTCGGTATCCTCGATCGAGCGATGATCGCGATTGCCATACGTCGATTCCATGAACAGCAGGTCGGCGTATTCGAACGGCTCGGGGTCTTTCAGAATCGGCATGTTGCAGCGGCCGATGTCGCCCGAGAAAACGATCACATGTTCGCTGCGGTTCTCGCGAATGCGCATCTCGACGCTGGCCGAGCCGAGGATGTGCCCCGCTTCCTGAAAGCGAATCGTCACGCCGTCGGCGACTTGCTGCGACGTGTTCAGCCGGATGGTCTTGAATTGCCGCATGGTGGCCGCGACGTCTTGCTCGCGATAGAGCGGTTCGAGCAGCGGCCGATCTTGCCGACGATTCTTGCGATTGAGTCGCTCGGTGTCGGCTTCTTGAATGTGGGCCGAATCGAACAGAATCAGCTCGGCCACGTCGCGCGATGCGGGCGTCGCATAGATCGGCACGCTCGAATTGAAGCGCGAGATCAGCGGTAAACGCCCGCAATGATCGAGATGCGAATGCGTGAGCACAATCGCATCGAGGTCGCCGGGCTTCACCGGGCCGAGCGAGCGATTGGGGTCTTCACCCTTGCGGCGACCTTGAAACATGCCGAAATCGACCAGCACGGTCGCGGCTTTGGTTTCGATCAGATAGCCACTGCCGGTGACTTCGCCGACCGCGCCGCAGGGAGTGATTCGCATATGACATGGCTCCACCAGAAATGCACGTTCGGCGTCGCCGAAACCGTGCTCACTGAATCGCAGCAGCATTACGCAAGGAACGCTGCGCGAGGGACCATCATAGCCACGGATGGGAGAGACATTGCGGGCGAGCGGAGACTTCGCAGGGGATATTTTTCGAGCGGTCACCGCGAATGGTGGGCGGTGCCCACCCTACCGCTACACTCGGCCGCGACGCGCGGCGAGGCCGACGACGGCCAGCGACGATAGCCACGCGCCAAACCCGCAGAGCGACGCGGGCTGAACGACTTCGTCGGTTGAGGAATCAGCGTCGACACTCGGCTCGCTCACGCCATTGCCCGCGACGCTCGTGGCCGGCGGGCCGAGACGTTTGATTTCGCCGGTGTACAACTCCGAGTAGTAGAGCGCCCCATCCGGACCGACCGTCAGATCGACCGGCCCGCCTTCGGATTCGAGTAGCGTCGTGTGGTTGATCACCGTGTCGCCGTCGAGCACCGTGCGATAGAGCCGTCCGAGCACGAACTCCAGGTGAAACAGAATGCCGACATACTCTTCGGGCAAGCCATCGCCGGTGTAGAAGACGCACCCCACCGGGGCCGCGCCGCCGTCGTGATAGTCGAAGATCGGATCGACATACGCCGGGTCGATCGGCTCGCTCTGTTTACCCTCGAAGAGCGGCCAGCCGCAATTGTCGCCGGGGCGGATCAGATTGATCTCTTCGCGGCGTTCCTCGTTGTCCGAGCCGACATCCATTGCAAACAAGCGACCATCGGGCGCGAAGCAGAATCGAAACGGATTGCGCAGGCCGAGCGCGTAGACCGCCCGCGGCGAACCGCTGGCCGTCTTGAACGGGTTGTCGCTCGGCGTTGTGCCGTCGAGATTGATGCGCGAGATTTTGCCCGCGAGCGTGTTCATGTCCTGACTGTTTTCGCGGACGAGATTGTCGCCGATGCCGAAGTACAGCTTCTTGTCCGGGCCGATTTCCAGGCCGCCGCCGGAATGGAATTCGCCGCGCGTCGGCAGGTGGTCGCGCAGCACGAACGGCTGCGCGTCGGCTTCGCTCTGGCGCTTAGCAGGGTCGATCATTCGCAGGATTTGCTGCTCTTTCGGGTCAATCGTGGCGAACACGTAGATGTAGCCGTTGGTGGCAAAGTCGGGATCGAGCGCGAGGCCGAGCAGGCCGTTCTCGTTGGCGGTGAAGACTTCGATCGATGCGACGGGCGCGGGATCGACCACGCCGTCGGCTGAAGCGACGCGGACTTTACCGCCGACTTCGGCGATGAAGAGGCGACCGTCGGGCGCGAATTCGATGGCGACGGGTTCTTTTAGGCCGGTGGCGAAAGTTGAGATCGCGAGTCGGTCGTCGTGGACGGTGTCGGCGAGCGCGATTTCTGTCAGCGCGAGGGCGAGTATCGACGAGGCAGCGAAGCGGCGCATGCGAATCTCCCTAACTCGCCCGTTCGCGCGAGGGACGGTTTGAAGAAAGCAGCCGAGGGCGGCAGCTCCACATCGCGGTAATGGAGTGCCGACGCGTTGTTCCCTTGTTCCTCGCGTTAGCGGAAGAGCGATCGGCCGAGCTGCTCGCTGTACGTCTCGCCGTCGATCTGGAAAATCGGTGCGGGGTCGAAGCCGAGCCACTGGCGAATCACGCCCGAGTAGACCGCGCGGAAATCGACGTAATACGGCAGGTTGTCTTGCGCCAGGTCGTTCTGCGTCGGCGTCTGCCCGTTCAGGCCGCCGTTGACGTTCGGGCCGACGAGCAGCATGTGGCCGCCGTGGCCGTGGTCGGTGCCGGGGCTGCCGTTTTCCTTATTGCGGCGGCCAAACTCGGTGTAGAACAGCACGGCGGTGCGATTCCACAGGCCGAGATTCTGCATGTCAGTCACGAACTGCTGAAACTCGTTGTTGATCCGCGGGAACAGCCGCGAGTTCGCGTCAATCTGCGAGCCGTGCGTGTCGAATCCGCCATACTCGACTTTGAAAATCTGCGTGCCGAGGTTGGCCGAGGCGAGCTGCGCCGCACGATAGAACTCGCCGCGTGCCGCGCCGCTGCTGGTGAAGGCCGACGTGCGGGTGCGAATCTCCGCGCCGAGCTGATCAATTTTCTTGTACGAATCGAGCACCGCCTGCTGCATCGGCGAGCGATTCTGTTTCATCTCGGCCAGTCGACCGAACGCATCCTGCGACGCGCGGCGATACGTGGAATCCGGGTAGCCGTAGCGCTGCGGATCGCCGATCTGCTCGACGCTCATCACTCCATACGGCGCGTCGAAGTACGACTTGCGCAGCCGCTCGTACCACGTCGCCGCGGTTCCGGATGCCGACGCGAGGTTGCGCACGCCATATTCGTAAATTTCCTGCGACTCGAAGTGCGAGCCGTTGCCGCGCGGGTAGGCGACCTGCTGGATGACCTGCAGTTGGCCCTGCGCGTAGAGATCGCTGAAGAATTGGAACTGCTTGTTGATGCCGAGGTCGGGGGCATCGGGCAGCGGGTTCACCTGCGCCGCCGACAACTTGAGCTGCGGTCGATTGGACATGTATTGCGCACTGGTGAACGGCGCGAGGAAACTCAGACCGTCGAACCCGCCGTTGAGTTGGCACAGGACGAGAATGTTCCCGGTGCCGGCGGACGATTGGGCATAGGTCCGTGCGACGATATTG
This sequence comes from Phycisphaerae bacterium, assembly GCA_046155505.1. Lineage (GTDB taxonomy): Bacteria > Planctomycetota > Phycisphaerae > UBA1845 > Fen-1342 > JBJXFK01. The sequence continues at coordinate 23,568 of JBJXFK010000322.1, read as the reverse complement.
AGCAACGGATCGGCCAGGCCCAGCGCACCAAACGCGGCCCCGGCACGAACCAGAAACTGACGACGGCTCACGGCTTCGCATTCATTGCAGTGCATCGTAGACCTCGCTGAAAAGTGCCTAGTGCCTAGTTTTTAGTGCCTCGTGCTCAGTACTCTGGGGAGCGTTCAAAGTTGCAAGTGCAAAGTGCAAAGTGGAAGAGGAGAATCGACCGTCTTTTCCGTCACTTTGAACTTGCCACTTTGCACTCCGCGTCATCGACCGAGTACGCGTTCGTCCATGGCCATGAGGCGGATCATTTCGAATACATGCTGACCTTGATAGCGCGGGTCGCCCAGGTGGAACGCCAGATATCCGTTCTGGTCGAGCACCTCGATGTATACCGCCCGCTCTTCCGCCGTCAGCGGCAGGTGGAAGACGCTTGCCATCGCATTCACAATTTGGTCGCGCACCTCGCGCACGTTCCACGTGCTTTGCGCCGGCAGCAGATGCAAAGGGATGTCGGGCGCGAGATAAGGCCCGTACTCCATGGTGCGGCTCAGCGCTCGCGCCCGACTAATGATCCACTGGTCCTGCAGCCACGGCTTGCCTTCATCCCAGCCCTGCACGCCCGGCGGGTTGAGCAGTTCCATGCCCGCGCCGCTCAGGTCGTCGCACAGTTGATCGAATAGATATCCCTGCGAATCCTCGCTGAAGACGTGCATTTCAAGCGTCCGCGCCACGCCGACCACATGCTCGACCGGCGAACTGATCTGGTTGCCGCGCGCGGCGGATGAGAAGAGCGCCTGGCTGGTCAAGATCTTGCGCACCAGCGGCTTGATCTCGTAACCGCTGTTCACGAAGAAGTCGGCCAGTTCCTGCACCGCGGCATCCGAGGGCTCGTCATGCACGAAGAAGCGGAACAAATTGCGGGCCACATAGCGCGGTGCCTCGGGCTGAACCAGCGTCAGGTCGATCACCGACTCGAAGCTGAAATTGGCCGGTGCCGCCCGACCGGGGAAGATCGTCTTGATCGTCTCGTCGTGATTGAGCAGGTCATAAATCGGTCGCGGATCCTGATTGTTGGGCCGCAGCAGCGTGATGCCGGTGAAGGCGCGGGCCGCCTCGCGAATGTCGATTTCGGTATAGAGCGTGTCGCGACCGAGCGTGAACAGTTCCCAGAATTCACGGGCATAATTCTCATTCGGCGATTGCTTCGGACTGTTCGCACCGTCGAGCCAGATCAGCATGAGCGGATCGAGCGTCAATTCTCGCAGGAAATTGCGGTAATTGCCGAACGAATTGCGTTCGATCATCTGCCAGTGCATCAGCCCCGTGTTGCGATCGCGATAGTCGAGGCCGCGCGCTCCGGTGGCGAAGCGATCGTGCCAGAACATCGCGAGTCGCTCGCGCAGCGGGTTGGGGCCCTCGATCAGTTGCAGCATCCACGACTTAAACACGTCGGTGTCGTATTCGTCCTGCAAATCGAGAATCCACTGCGGCTGCGGCTGCTCGATCATCAATTCATCGACCATGCGTTCGAGGCCGACCGCGACCGCGTACTGCACCTGCCACGGCGGCGCGCCGAGCGACGTGCGGCGCAGCAGGTGATATGCCTCGTCGTAGGTCAGATTGTTGCGATACGGCACGACCGCGTGCGGATGGCCCGCGAATTCGGTCCCGACCGCGATGAAGAGCGTCGTCTCGGCTGACGAAGTGCCGCCGCGGCCGTCATCGACGCTCAGCGCGAAGACGAGTTCGGTGTTCGAGAGAACATAGGGCATGGTCACGCTGACGACCGAATCGCTCAGCGAAGAGAACGACGCCGCCTCGCCGCTGAGTTGCGACCAACTGAATTTCAGCACATCGCCGTCGGGGTCGAGCGAGCCACTGGCGTCGAAAGTCAGTACTTCGCCCGCTTGCGGCGTCACGGTTGGCGAAACGGCGAGCATGGCTTTCGGGGAATTATTGGTGAGGTTGTCGACCAGATCGTCGATCACGTCGATGCCGTCGACGATTCCATCGCCATCGGTGTCGGCGTCTGGGTCGCCGGAAGTTTCGGAGCCGCTGGGGCAGCCGCCGATCGCGGCGAGCGAGAACAGCGATGCGTACGCAGCATGGCGACCGAACATGCGCAGCGACATAGCGAGACTCCCATAACGGCACCGAGCGCGACGGCGCGGGGAGCGCAACCGTCGATCGATGCAGCGAAACTTCGCGAACCTTGCCCAGCGAGTGAATCGTCGAGTCTTCGTGGCTTCGAGGCTTCTCGGCTTCAACGCTTCGCGGCTCCGACCCCTCGCGGCGATGAGCCGTGTGGGCATCGATGCTTCGAGGCGTCGAGCTTTCGAGAAATCAGGCGCGTCCGTTGTGGAAGGTCGTGTCGCGGACTGTCCAAGCATCAATAACGCGGGCGGAAATGTCAAAACCGCGCGTGGGTTGTTCGATGGCGGCGATTGCGTGGACGTTTATCGGCCCGGCGCGCTTCGCGTATACTCCGGTCATCGTTGTGCCATCCTTTCAGGTCCACGAGAGACGCCATGACATCGAAACACAACCGCAAGCTGACCCTGCTCACCCTCTGCGGCGGCGGTACCCTGCTGCAAATCACCGCCTGCCTCGGGTCGGATCCGCAATTTTTGATCTCGACGTTCGCCCTGAATAGCATCGTCTCGAATCTCATCACCACGCTCTACAACGCCATCCTCAGCGGCACCGGCGTGGCGTGACGGCGAGTCGACACGCGTCGGACGTCGCGAGTTCGACCCGCGCGGCGAACAGGCGTCGGGGCGTCGGATAAGGCCCTGGGCACTTTGCCTTTCACCTTCGGCCTTCCGATGATTTCCGGTTGTTCATTCCCCGCCCACTGCGTACCATTTCTCGCAGATTGACGCGACACGTCACCGAATGACGCGGGCGCGTCGCAGGAGCATTTTGATCATGCGTGCCAATATTCGATCGTTGAAACGCTGGACCGTCGCCGGAGTGATCGCGCTCACCGCGTTCGCGCCGCCGGCCCTCGCCCAGAAAAAGGGCGACGACAACCCGCAGCCCCCGTTCGATGTCACCCCGCTGCAACGCGACGGCATGGCGTGGGTGCCGTGGGTGTTCGTCTTCCTGTTCACCGCGGGCGTTCTGTTGGTCTCGTTCAAGAACCCGCACCGCGGCCATCAGGATTGACGCGGTGTGTCCCCGACGGCGACGCCCGACCGTCGCCCGCCGATTCCCGGCGAGCCAGTTTTCAAACCTCTCGCGGCCTCACGGAGTAACGGCATGAAGCCTTCGCTCAAGAATTACGCCCTCTCGGCGCTCGTGGTGCTCAATCTCGGACTGCTCGCCGGCCTCGTCCTGCAAACCTGGCAGCCCAAGCCGGCGTTCGCGCAAGCCACCGGTCTGAGCGGCAACTATCTGGCTGTCAGCGGCTCGATCCAGAGCAATTTTGACGCGCTGTACGTGCTCGATATGCAGACGAAATTCCTGCACGGGTTCATCTGGGACCGCGGGCGGCGCGAGCTCGAATACATCGGCAACCGTCAGCTTGATCGCGATTTCCGCAACAACTAAGTAGGAGCATCCGCCATGCAAGACATGCAGAACAGCGCGGCCGCTCCGGTCGCCATAGACAACAAATCGCTCGCCATCGGCGTGCTGTCGATTACCGCCGTCATTCTGTTCGTCGGGTTTCTGATGCTGGCGTTTCAGCCGCGTGAGGCGCTGGGCGTGGGCATGAACGATCGCGGCGGCGACTATGTGATGCTCACCCAACAAATCGGCAGCAGCGTCGAGGGCGTGGTGGTCATCGACGCCGCCGCCAAGCGGATGAGCGTATATTCGATTGACGTAAACCAAAAGCAGATTCGCCTGCTACAGCCGAACATCCCACTCAACCGCATGCCCGGTCAGCAGCAACCGGCGGCTGAGAAGAAGCCGTAGGTGCGATCGCGCGGCGTGCTCGACTGCGCGCGGGTCGGCTCGCGCGCGCTGCTCGCGTTGATCGCGTTGATCGCGTTGTTTGCGGTTGCCGGCTGCGCGACCTCTGACCGCAGCCCGATTGAGCCGTCGCCGTCGCAACCGCTCGAAGCCGACCTCGGCGATTGGCGCATTCAAATCGCACCCGAGGCGATGCTGTTTGTCTCGTCACGCGTTTCAGCAGAGAACGCGCGGCCGGATCTGCTGATTCACTTTCACGGCTGGTTTCCGTCGGTGCAGCGCGAGTTTGTCGCGTCGGGCCGGGGCGACGTGCTGCTCGTCGTGAATTTCTCCGGCTTGTCGGCCGCATACGAGAAGCCGATGAGTGAGCCGCGACGGTTCGAGCGATTGGTCGCATCGGCGCTCGAGGCACTGACCCTTCGCGCTCGCGTGCCCGATGATGCTTCGTGGAATCGCATCAGCCTGACGTCGTTCAGCGCAGGCTATGGCGCGATTCGCGCGCTCTTGCGCGACCCGGCTTGGGCGATGCGCATGTCGGGCATCGGACTCGCCGATTCGCTTTACGCCGGCTACCTCGATGGCGATCCGCCGCGGCGCGTCAATGCGGCGAACATCGATGTGTTCATCGAGTTTGCACGCCGGGCGACGCGCGGCGAGACGGCGTTCTTCTATTCGCACTGCTATCTCGAACCCGGCAAGTACGCGGGCACGCACGAGACGGCGAATGAGCTGATCCGGGCATTGTCTCTCGCGCGGCGCGAGGCTGATTTTCGCCTTCCCGATCCCGCGACCGGCACGCTGCATGTCACGTCGATCGTCGAGCAGGGACGCTTGCGAATCCTCGGCTGCGAAGGCAAGAGTGGCGACGATCACGGGCAGCATTTGAGGCACTTGCGGGTTGTGTTTTCCAACCTCGCATCGCTCGAAGCGTAGGGTGGGCATCGCCCACCATTCGTTTCGACCTCAAGATGTGTCCCCTGCTCGCGAAATGGTGGGCGGTGCCCAGCCTGCGCCGGTCGCGCGTCATCCCAGTATCTCGCGCACTTGTGCTTCGCTCGGCGATTCGGTCGCGCTCAGCCAAAATCGAATCAGCATCTCGGCTTCGCGGCGGGTGATCGACTTGCCGAACTCTGCACCACGCTGCTTCAGTTGAAAACGCCATGAGCCGTCCGATAGCGGCAGCACCACGAGCGCTGCGTCAATCGCTCGCGCATAACTCAGTCTACTCGATGCCGACCACCAGAAACCGCTTCGAAGGATGATCCCGCCGGGGACCAGAAAGTGACTGGCTCGCCCCCGAATCAATACAAGCAGCGCGGCAGCAAACACAACTAGGGCAAGTAGCAGAAAAACGAACGGACGCACCATCGGTGCCCCGGGGGCAAACGTAACTTGAGTGGTGAGGTTTATGACTTGGGGAAGTAAGCACAACGCGATCGTCACGTGACCGACGCCGCCGAGTCGCTGCGCGAAGCGTCCGAGTCCGGCCAGCACGCCGTCATCTTCGGTCGCGAATGGTGGCGAGGGCATTCGACGCCGAAAGAGCAAATCGGATTCGTCGAGTGGAACCGGCTCCGATTCGGCTGCGAGCGAGTCAATCGGAAACGGTTCGCAGCGCGGACGAATGACCAACACGATCCCTTCGCAGTCCTCGCGAAACAGATCCGTCGCAGCGTAGGCCGCGCTCGCGCGGAAGTCGCCGAACGCGAGCGATTTCTTTGCAACCCGGGCGGCGCGGTGCGCGGCGCGACCGTCGGCCGGTTCGGCGGAAAGGATGCGCCGCCGGTGAGACAGGATTGTCACGGCGAACCACGTCAGCAGCGCGCACACGATGCCCAACGAAACGAACATCATCGCGATAACGCCCGTTGGGTTCGGCATGAGCAAGAAGCGTCCGACGATCGCCGTCGTGTAGGCGATGAGGATACTCATGAACAAAAGCAGCGCTCGGAGAACGCGAATGCGCGTCGGCGGTCCGTCGAACACAAGTTCGACCAACTGCGGTGCGTGGCGCGGCTCGTGGTTGGTCGTTTCTGTTGGCAAGTGAAATGGTGGGCGGTGCCCACCCTACGAGTGCGAGTGCTGCGTCGTCAGTTTGGATTCAACCGCGCGCGGATCAAGGCCGCGCGGGCCACGCTGCGCTGCTCGCCGTTGAGCTTTTCGCCTTGCAACTTCTGCAAGTGTGCCGGCTGCGTGTGCAGGAACAGCTCATTGACCGTCTGCACATCCAGCGATTTGAGCCGGCCGGTGTGCACGCCCATGCGCACATGCGAGAGGCATTGCATCGCCTCGTTGCTGCTCATCAGCCGCGCGGTCTGCAAGAGGCCCATCGCGCGATGAATCTTGTCATCGAGCGCGAAGCTGCGATGCTTGACCAGCGCCTTGCGCGCCGCCTGTTCATATTCGATGATCTTGGGAATCACCTGCGTGCGAAAGTCGTCGATGATCGCCGCCTCGCTGCGGCCGAGCGTGATCTGGTTCGAAACCTGGAAGAAATCGCCGAGCGCCTCGGTGCCCTCGCCGAACAGGCCGCGAATCGCCAGCTTCATCGCCTTGGCCGCGTTGCCGACCTTTTCCAACTCATTCGTCAATCGCAGCGCCGGCAGGTGCAGCATCACCGAAACGCGAATGCCGGTCCCGACGTTGGTCGGGCAAGCCGTCAGATAGCCATACTGCGGATGAAACGCATACTCGACGCGTTCATCGAGCGCATCGTCGATCGCGTTGATCTCTTCCCAGCACTCGCTCAGTCGCAGGCCGCTGCGAATCACCTGCAAACGCAGATGATCCTCTTCGTTCATCATGATCGCGGCTGATTCGGTCACGTCGAACGCGACCCGCCGCGCGCCCGTGCCATCGGCGTGCTGGCGGCTGATGAGGTGTCGCTCGACGAGCAGCTTGCGATCCAGATCGTCGAGCGCGTCAACGTCGACGTGTACGAAATCCTTCAAGCCGCGTGTTTTGCGAATCGCGGCGGCGGCGGCCTTGGCGACCTCTTCGCGCGCCGCGGCGTCGCAGCGCGACAGAAAGAAAAAGCCGCGCAGGTTGCGGGCCAGGCGCACGCGCGTCGAGATGACGATCTCGCTCTGCGGGCCGTCGCCTTTCAGCCACTCGCCCGAGCGCCGCGCCACATTGTCGATCGCATCGTCACTCATTGCGATTCCAACTCCCGCAGCCGGTCGCGCAGCGACGCGGCTTGCTTGTAATCTTCGGCGGTGACGGCTTCATCGAGCTGGCGGCGCAGGCGGCTGAGCTCTTGCTGCGTGCTGGGGCGAGCCTCGCGTGCGGATCGCGGGACTTTGCCGACGTGCTCGCTTGCACCGTCGTGAGCGCGCTCGATCATCGCGTGCAACGCGGGCTTGAATGCGTCGTAATCATGCGGACAGCCGAGCGGCCCCTGATTCTTGAACTCGACAAAGCTGATGCCGCACTCTTCGCAGATCGTCGCGCCGAGTCCGCCGGCGGCTTTTGAGGCGGTGATGAACTGTTCGAGCACTTCGTTGTTCATGACCGGCTTTTGAATCTGGATCAGGCCTTCCTCGATGGCGCACTTTTCGCAGAGGTGGCGTTCGCTCTTTTCGCCGTCCGGGTCGATGTTGGTCATGTGGAACGTGGCCTGCGCTTTGCGGCAGCGTTCACAGAGTCCGACGGCCATGAGATGCCCCTGAGCTGATGCGAAAACGGAATTTCACCAAAGGATGCTAGAATTTGCAGCAGCCCGCGTCAACTGCGACCCGGCGGCGGGAACAAGGGAACAAGGGGACAAGGGGACAAGGGAACAGGGGAGCAGAGTCGCCGTGTCGCGCCGCACGCCTTCGAGTCGTTGCGATCGGTTGCGGTTTCGCATGGAGCACCGCGGCCACCGCGGTATTGGACGTACTTGGGGCAGGTGGTTGCGAGCGTCAGTGGATGCATCGTCGGCGCACCTTGGTGTTTTCCTCGAGAAATTGACCAAGGTGTTCACGCCTCCCTCTCTCGTTGAGCATCTTGGTTATCGGGCGATTTGAGAGTGGGACATAGGGACGCGAGAGACTGGGATTGCAGATTAGGGTTGGGGATTCGGCATCGTTGCACGGCGGCCTCCTGCGGAAAGCGTAGGTGCGCCACGTTGGTATCGATGCATGATGTGAGCGTTGACGCGGTAAGTTCGCGGGTTTGGATGGGTTTTGGGCGGATGTGCGCGCGTTTGATTCTCGAAGAGCATTGCGACGCAACGGCCGTCGCAATGGCACCCGCGCACGCTGCGAAATCGAATGATTTTCACGCCGCTTGTTGACACCGAACAAAACACGAACACATAATAGGGAGGCGTTGGACGAATCGGGCGGCGGCAGATCGCGACAGGGGAATGCGCATGACGCAGGAATTGCGACGCGGGGATGCCGCGCCGATCGAGAGTTCGCGGCGGATTCTGTGCGTTTATCTGCCGCATTTGGCGACGGATCGTGTGCAGCACGGGCGATCGGAGGGTGAATCGCCAATGAAAGCAGCCAGGGGCGGCTGCTCCACAAGCGCGAAGAACGCAGCCGAGGGCGGCTGCGCTCCAGGCGACAGTCGGGGGTCGCTGTCCTCCATCGAAAACCGCGGAGGGCCGCGGTGCTCCAGTGATCTCTCGTCTCGCCCGCTTGTGCTCACGCGGCGTGTCGGGTCGACTGTCGTCGTCAGCTACGCCTGTCCGCGAGCGCGACAGGTCGGGATCGAGTCCGGCATCACCCTCGGCGAAGCACAAGCGCTGCTGCCCGGTCTGCTCGTGCTCGATCATGAAGAGCACGCCGACCGTGCGCTGCTGCTGCAACTGGCCGAGTGGGCGGCGATGTTCAGTCCGCGCGTCGAGCCCGTGTTTCCCGCGGCGCTGCTGCTCGACATTTCCGGTTGTCGGCGTCTGTATACGCCGCGGGCGATGCGAGCACAGGCGGGCACATCACCGGTCGATGTCGGTCGGCTGGCCGATCGGCGGCTGGCTGAGCAGGTGGTCGGGGCGTTGCTGCGCGACGGCTTGCACGCCCGGGCGGCGGTAGCCGACACGGTTGGGGCGGCGATCGCCATCGCGACCGCGTGCGATGCGGCCCTCACCATCGCCGCCGACGGCCAGACCAGCGGCTATCTCGCGTCACTTCCGCCCGCATCGCTGCGAATTGAAGAACGCACGGCGGATACGCTCGATCGGCTTGGCGTGCGGACGATCGGCGATTTGCTGGTGTTGCCGCGCAGCTCGCTGGCATCGCGGTTTGGGCCACACCTCGGTTTGCGGTTGCAGCAGGCGCTTGGCGAGGTGTTTGAGTCGGTGACGCCGTACATCGCCGATCCGCCGGCAGCGGTGCGAATCGGGTTTGAGTCGCCGGTGCGCGATCGCGTAGCGATTCAGCGGGTGGCGCTTCGGCTGCTTGACGATTTGCTGCCGCAGGTTTTCGATCGGCAGGGGGCGCTGCGGCGGTTGGATTGCCTGATCTATGACGATCAGGCACAGGTGACGACGCTGCATGTCGGGTTTTCGCGGGCGACGCGCGTCGTCGAGCGGGTGGTCGATCTGCTGCGACAGAAGATTGAGACGGCCAATCTCTCGCGCGGGGTGATTGCCATTCACCTGGTCGCGGGCGAGGTGGTGCATTGGCGGGCGCAACAAGGCGATTTGTTCGCTCCGAGCGATCCCAATAGCGACGAGCAACTTGGCGAATTGCTCGATCGCGTGACGAATCGCTTGGGGCATGGGTCGGTGGTGCGGGCCGAGCTCGTGGACGACTTTCAGCCGGAGTGTGCGTTTCGTTACGTGCCAGTGGCGGACGTCGGACTTGAGACCAAGCTGAGCGAGCCAAAGCTGGTAACTGCGGCTCAGCCGAGGTTTGAGCTACCGCGGCCGTTGCAGATGTTCGAGCGCCCGATCCCCGTGCGGGTCGTGGCGACGGTTCCGGACGGCCCGCCCACCTGGTTCGCGTTTGCCGGTCGCGAGTATGCGGTGGCGGATGCGTGGGGGCCGGAGCGGATTGAGACGGCGTGGTGGCGCGGCAGCGACGTGCGGCGAGATTATTTTCGCGTGGCGAGTGCGAGCGGCGAACAGTTCTGGCTGTATTTTGACGGCAGCACGGGGCAGTGGTTCGTGCATGGCGTATTCGTGTAACTACCTTTCATATAAATGGTTAACGTTCGATTCACCGGCCGCGGTTCGCGTTCTGGAGTTTTGCCCGGTTTGGACGGCACGAAAGGCCGATCCTCCCCGGTGTCATCCGTATTTCCCCGAAACTGATAAATTTTGCCAAATCCACTTTCTCCATTTTGACATTGGTGAGACTTGAGTCATAATACTTTGGGGAACTGGGTGTCTGCGGCAGAGCGAAGGTGGGAAAACACGTGCAACTCCACTTGCGGTCAGCCTTTCATATTCGCACCGGTGATCGCCGACTGGCGGACTCGGCGGACGAATGGCTGCGCAGCCGCGGCTTCGATCGAACCAACGTCGATGACGTCTATGATGCATGCACGCAACTGATCGCCGGTTCGATGGTCGCGCCGGCGGTGGTGCTGGTCGGGCTCGATCATGTGCACGCCGACGAACTGGCGATCCTCGACTACCTACGCAAGCTCTATCCGGACGCGACCATGTTTGCCTATGGCATCGTTCGCGGGGCGAGCCCCGCGCGGAATGTTCGCGGGGTCAGCGTAGCTGCCGACTGGACGCAGCTTGAGTGCCTGCTCGCCGCGTGGCAGGCCTCGCGTGAGCGGCACTTGCCGTCGCAGCGTGAGCCGATTTTCGACGATACGCGTAGCGGTGCGATTACGGCGCTGCGCGAATTGCGAACGAGCGCGCCGACGCGCGGTGATCATGTGGCTCGTGCGTTGAACGGCTTGGCAGCCAGCAGCGCGCCGTCCAGCGCCAACGGCACGTACGCAAATGGCACGCACGCAAGCGGCTCGCACGCGAACGGCGGTTCCGTCGATCGCGACATGAACGGTATCGCCCAGACGATATCGTCGCTCGCAGCGTCGGTTGCGCCGCTTGCTCCGGATGTCGAGCGAAAGCCACCGACCGCAAACGGCACGCACACCGCCGCCCGTTCGCCGATCCGGGCCGTCCTGACTCTGGCGGAGCGGGCCGCCCTGCTTGGCCTCGAGCCGGCGCGCGGATAAGCGTCCGCGACACGGCCCGGCTTACCAACGATTCAGGTTTCAAAATTTTTCTATTGTGACGACCGTTCATACACGCAAATTCTCGGGCCGATATTGCATGGCCCGGCGCGGTCCGCTCGCGGTTGAGCCGATGCCGCTCCGCAAACGGCCTTGTTTCAACGTGCCGAAATCGCGCACGGTCTCGAACGGGGCTGGTTGGACCGCGTATACTGGCTGAGGAGAGGGAGCGCTTCCGCGCCACGAAGCATGGGTGTCACCAACCGACTTCTGGTCATCGGTCCGGCGGAGCTGCGCGACGCCGCCGTGGCTGCGTTGCCCGGCTGTGACATCAGCCTGGCCGAGCACCCGCTCGATGGCCTGTGGCGCGGCGGCAAAGAGGACTATGACGCGGTGCTGATTTCGCTGTCGATCGGTGCCCGCGCGATGACCGCCGGCCGCAACCTGCGCAAAGTTTCGCCTCAAATGCGAATTATTGTTTCGTGTCCGCCGCCGGATGAGCCCATCGCCCGGCGTGCGCTCGACGATTTTGCTGACGAGTATTTGCTTGAGCCGTTGGATCCGCGCGAGGTGGCAAATGCGGTTCACGGGCTCGCGGTCGATGCAAGCGTGGTCGCGCAGCTCGGCGAATGCGCCGATTGGTTGCCGGCGATGCTCCGCGCGATTCCGCAGGGACCGGTCGCTTGCGCCGAACGACTGGCGGCGACGTTGCGACATGCGCTCGGCGCGGGCGGCGTGCGGGTCGAGCTGCGCGAGACCGCGGCAACCGACGGCGTAGTGAGCGAGCCCCAGTTTCAACACGTCATTTACGCCGACCGGCTCGCGGCCGGTCGCGTCATCGTCAGCGGATCGCACCACGCTGCAACGGCGGAAACTGCGGCAAAGCGGATCGACGAGCATTTGACGCTCGCGCTGCCGATCATCGAAGCGGCGACTGAGCAACAGCGTTGGCGTGAGCTTGCGTATAGCGACGACCTGAGCGGCTTGCGGAATCGACGCTATTTCGAGGTCGAGTTGGATCGACTGCTGGCACAGGCCAGCGAGCAGCGCTTGCGGCTCACGGTGCTGATGTTCGATATCGACAATTTCAAAGCGTACAACGATCGCCACGGGCACGATGTCGGCGATGCGCTGATCCGCGAGGTCGCCACGCTGCTCACTCGCTGCACGCGCGAGCGCGACGTGGTTACCCGATTCGGCGGCGACGAATTCGTCGTGATTTTCTGGGATAGCGAAAAGCCGCGGCAACCCGGCTCGCAGCACCCGCGCGAGCCGATCGCGCTGGCCGAGCGATTTTGCCAGGTGATCGCCAGCCATCAGTTCAAGTGCCTCGGCGGCGGCGCTCCGGGTCCGCTGACGATCAGCGGCGGACTGGCGTGTTTTCCGTGGAACGGCACAACGCGCGATCAACTGCTCAAAGCGGCGGACGATGCGCTACTGGCTGCGAAGCGGACCGGCAAGAATCGCATGTTTCTCGCGGGCGATGCCGAGATGCAGTCGTCTACGCATGTGAGCGCCTGAGGCGACGGATCGCGTCGACGCGCGTGCCGCCCGTGGTACACTTTCCGCGTGCTCACTTTCTCGCTCAATTCGGGCAGCAACGGCAACTCGATCTATGTCGAGGCGGGCGGCGTGCGGTTACTGTTTGACGCCGGGCTGAGCGGTCGGCGGTCGGCCGATCGCATGCGCGTACACGCCCGCGACATCAAGAAAGTCGACGCGCTGATCATCTCGCACGATCACGCCGATCATGTCGGCTGTGCGGGCGTGTTGCAGCGCCTGTTCCGATTTCCGCTCTACATCACAGAGCCGACCTACCGCGCGTCGAAGCAGGCGATCGGGCATGTGTATGACCTGCGGCACTTCGTGTCGGGCGAGACGTTGCGCTTCAAGGACGTGATGGTGCATACCGTCCGCACGCCGCACGATGCAGTCGACGGCGTGGCGTTCGTGGTCGAGCACGCGGGCCGGCGATTGGGCATATTCACCGACCTCGGGCATACGTTTCTCGAACTGCGGGCGGCGCTCGAGACCGTCGATGCGGCGTATGTCGAAAGCAACTATGACCCGCACCTGCTCGAAACCGGGCCGTATCACCGCGAATTGAAGCAGCGCATCCGTGGCGGGCAGGGGCATATTTCAAACGACGAAGCCGGCGGTTTGGTCGCGGGGCATGGTGGGCGGATGCAGTGGATGGCGCTGGCGCATTTGAGCGCGGAGAACAACCATCCGGATGTAGCGATGCGGACGGCGCGGAAGATCCTGGGCGAGCGGATGCCGATTCATCTGGCGAGTCGGGAAGAGGCGTCGGGTTTGCTGAGCGTTTCATAATGTGAGTGCATTGCCATTCGCCGCAAAATTGCACTTGCCCCTCGGGTGGGTCCGTTGCTACCATAAATATGTATGAAGACGACCGTAGATATTGGCGACGACCTGTTCCATGCGGCGAAGCGCCGCGCGGCGCGTGACAAGGTCACGTTGCGCATGTTGATCAACGCAGCCCTCCGCCAATACTTACAGCCTAGAAAAGCAACCGGCCCGAGTCGATTTCGACTCGCGGACGGTTCCGTTGGTGGCGAAGGCTTATCGCCCGAGTTCGCCGACGGGAATTGGGCTGCGTTGCGAGGCGCGATCTATGAAGGTCGCGGCGGATGACGGCGGTCGACACCAACATTCTCGTTTACGCGCATCGACGGGATTCAGTGTGGCACGCGCCCGCGGTTGAGGTGATCCGAGAACTCGCTGAAGGTGCCGAACCGTGGATGATCCCCTGGCCGTGCGTTCACGAATTTCTCGCGGTCGTAACGCATCCGCGCGTCTACAAGCCCGCCAGCACGATGAACGAGGCGACGCGACAGGTTGATATCTGGATGCGGTCTCCATCGCTGATGATCTGCGGCGAAAGCGATACGCACTGGTCGGTTTTGTGTGCGGCACTGCGTCAAGGCAAGGTCGCCGGGCCGCAGGTGCATGACGCGCGGATCGCGGCGCTATGCCAGAGCCTGCAAGTCACAGAATTGTTGTCAGCAGACCGAGACTTCTCGCGATTCGCCGGGCTGATCGTGCGAAATCCGCTGGTGAGATGAGACTTGCCGGGTGGCTCAAGATGCTACGCGATCAGTCGCGATGATGGCCATAGCAGCGAGCAACAGTGTGCATTGGTTTGTGGTCAGCGTCGCCCACGATGCGTCGGAGGTATCCGCTGGAAGTCTCGTTGTCGCCCGATGCTTCACGCCAAGTCGAACAACTGATCGCAACCGGCAACTTCCAGGACGCCGACCAAGTGGTTCGTGCGGCGATTGCTCGGATGCACGGCGACTTGTCTGCGGTACCCTGGACCGAAGAGCGGCTTCGCGAGGAAATCGGCCGCGCGATCGAACATGCCGATCGCGGTGAGTACCGAGAATTCACCGCCAACGACATCGGTCAGCGTGGCAGAAAGATCCTGGGATTACCGAGCAACCGGCCATGAGTACGGTTCGTAGCTGATCCGTTCGAAGTCGCGGTCGTGTCGGTATTTGGGTGCGCGTCTCGAACCGTTCGAATCCAGCAGCCGACCCGACGGCCGCCGCTTACCTCGTGAAGTTCTCGTTGGCTTGGTCAACACGACTACATACAATGAAGCGACCGCGTTCGCAGAGGCGGCGCCAGCGTCGTGTGGGAGGTGCGTCTGTGCGAGTCGATTTATCGAGCGAGTTTGATACGTACATCCAATCGCTTCTCGAAGCCGGGCGGTTTCAAAATGCGGCTGAGGCCGTAGAAGCCGCACTGGCCTTCTTCCGACATCACGATGAATCGCAAGACGAATCGGACACGGAGCTCGCGGCGCGATTCGGCATGTCCCTCGACGAACTGAAACGCGAAGTTCAGATCGGGATTGACGACGCGGATCGTGGCGCGGTTCGCGAGTGGAACCTGCAACAGTTTCTGGTGGAGTGTCGTGCCGATCGCCGCATGTAGCGGAGTGCTCGACCAAATGAGTTTCGCCCAGCGCAAGCAACGAGTCACATCCGCCTCCGCCCGGCGAAGGTTAAAATGAGTCGGAGGATTCCCGATGAACGTCTCATTATCGCACGATGCGCTACGTCAGGTCGAGGAGCTAATCGCGACGGGCAGCTTCCAAGACGCCGATCAAGTGGTCCGTGCGGCGATCGCGCGGATGCACGGCGATTTGTCTGCGGTTCCCTGGACCGAAGAGCGGCTGCGCGAGGAAATCGGTCGCGCGATCGAACACGCCGATCGCGGTGAGTACCGTGCGTTTTCCGCCAAGGACATCGGTCAGCGCGGCAGGAAGATTCTGGGATTGCCGAGCGACCGGCCATGAGCACTGTTCGTCGCGGGCCGCTGGCGGAAGACGACTTTCTCAACATCTGGCTGTACGTGGCGCGCGACAGCATTCGTGCCGCCGATGCGCTCCTTGAGCAGTTCGATACCGCGCTCGATCTCTTGAGCGAGTTTCCGGATTCCGGTGCGCCGCGCGAAAACCTTGGTCGAGGCGTTCGTATGCACGTCGTCGGTTCGTACTGCTTGTACTATCGGAGGGCGAACGACGACATCGAGCTCCTGCGCGTGTTGCACGGAGCCCGGCAACTCGACCGAGTGTTCTGATCTCCGGCGCTTCCCGAACCCCTATAATGCTGCGTTCGCTGAAACGCCGCTGCCGCGGGGAGCGCCATGAGCCAGTACCAGATCATCAGCCCCTACAAGCCCAGCGGCGACCAGCCTCAGGCGATCGAAAAGCTCGTCGCCGGGTTTGGCGAAGGAAAGCGATTCCAAACGCTGCTCGGCGTGACCGGTTCGGGCAAGACCTTCACGATGGCCCACACCATCGCCCGCCTCGGCAAGCCGACGCTGATCCTGTCGCACAACAAAACGCTCGCGGCCCAGCTCTTTGAAGAGTTCCGCGAGATCATGCCCAACAACGCGGTCGAATTTTTTGTCAGCTATTACGACTACTACCAGCCCGAGGCGTACATCCCACAACGCGACATCTACATCGAGAAAGACGCCTCGCGCAACGACGATCTCGACCGCCTGCGACTCTCGGCGACCAGTTCCGTCGTCTCACGTCAGGACACGGTCGTCGTTGCCAGCGTCTCGTGCATATTCGGCCTCGGCTCGCCGGACGAATACAAATCGAGCGTCATCGCGCTGCGCGTGGGCGAAATCGTCGAACGCGACGAACTGCTCAAAAAGCTCGTGCGGCTGCAATACGAACGCAATCACACCGAACTGATGCGGGCCACGTTCCGCGTGCGCGGCGATGTGGTCGAGCTGTACCCCGCTCACGAAGAATTCGCGATCCGCGTCGAAATGTTCGGCGACCTGATCGAGAAGCTGGCGTACATCCATCCGCTCACCGGCGCGGTGCTGCAGACGCGCGAGACGGTGTTCGTCTATCCCGCCGTGCATTACGTCATGCCCGAGGAGAATCTGCAAACGGCGGTCGAGTCGATTCGGGCCGAGCTTGATGAGCGGGTCATGCAGCTGCGCCATCACGGGAAATTGCTCGAAGCCCAGCGGTTGCTCGCCCGCACGAAATACGATCTCGAAATGATGCTCGAAGTCGGCTATTGCAACGGCATCGAGAACTACACACGCCACCTGAACCGCACGCAGCCGGGAAGCAAACCCTACACGCTCGTCGACTATTTCCCGCAGGATTTCCTGATGATCATCGACGAATCGCACGTCACCATCCCGCAGATCGGCGCGATGTACGGCGGCGACCGATCTCGGAAGGAAGTGCTCGTCGAGCACGGCTTCCGCCTGCCGAGCTGCCTCGACAACCGCCCGATGCGGTTCGAAGAGTTCGAGAACATGTGGAAGAGCGTGATGTTCGTCAGCGCCACGCCGAATAAGTACGAACTCGAAAAGTGCGGCGGCGAAGTCGTCGAACAGATCATCCGCCCGACCGGCCTGGTCGATCCGACGATCGAGGTGCGCCCGGCCCGCGGACAGGTGCCCGACTTGCTCCAACGAGCGCAGGAGCGCGTCGCGGTCGGCGAGCGTGTGCTAGTGACGACGTTGACCAAGCGGCTTGCGGAGGATCTCTCGACGTACATGCAGCAAGCGGGGCTGCGATGCCGCTATCTGCACAGCGAGATCGAAACGCTCGAGCGCGTCGAAATCTTGCGCGAGCTGCGGCTGGGCAGCTTTGACGTGCTCGTCGGCGTCAATCTGCTGCGTGAGGGCCTCGACTTGCCCGAGGTTTCGCTGGTCGCGATTCTCGACGCCGATAAGGAGGGCTTCCTGCGCAGCGAAACGTCGCTGGTGCAGATGATCGGCCGCTGCGCGCGAAACGTGAACGCGCTGGTGGTGCTCTACGCCGACAAGACCACCGACTCGATGCGGCGTGCCATGGATGAGACCGATCGCCGTCGCGCGATCCAACTCAAATACAACGCCGACAACGGCATCACGCCCGAGCAGGTGAAAAAGAGCATTCGCGAGAGCCTGCTGACCGAGGTCGCCGCGGCCCGCCGGGTGCGTGAGGCGGTGCACGCCGACGAAGAGGACTTCGACCGCGACGAGCTCGTCGGTGACCTGGAAAAGGAGATGTTGCAGGCTGCAGAGGAACTGGATTTCGAGAAGGCCGCGTCGCTGCGTGACCACATTTCGAAGCTCAAGCAGTCGAGTGCCGAGACAGTCGCCGCCGCCGACGCCCGGCCGCGCTCCGGCTCGAAAGGCCGCGACGACGGTTGGAAGCCCAAAAACCAGAATCGCCGCCCGCAGAAGCGGCGATGAAATTCGGGCCGACTCGCACGGAGAAATGCGGCGCAAATTCGCGCGGGGAGCATCGGCCTCCGGCCGGTGACGCCAGCGTGGGCCCCGGCCGGAGGCCGATGCTCCGCGGCTGCGCCGCTTTGCCGACTATCAAAAAGCCGCTAAATTCTCCTCGACACCTGTCCGATTCGCGAGAAGATTCGCGAGCGATGCGCGAAGTCCTGTCCGGACGACGCGCCGAAGTTGCGCCAGACACCAGCGAAAGGATTTGCAATGAGCTCGACCCCGGGCGGTTCGACGCCGACCCCCTCGACCGTTGTGCCGCCGCACGCACACAAGTCGCCGGATTCCAAGAATTCGATTCATGAGGTGCGATTCGTCGGCTATCCCAAGCTGCTGTTTATCTGGCCGATTATTTTGGCCGGCCTGATTTTCTACACGTTCGCGCACGCGCTGAACCCCGGCGCGCTCGAAACGCTTGGCTGGGTCTACATCACGATCCTCGGCGTCGTCATTCTGGCGATGGGCGTCGACGTGAACCGCAATCAGGCGATTTTCTGGTTCGTCGCCATCTTCGCCTGCTGGATCCTGGGCCTTTATCTCAATGCGGTTCGAAACATCCCCGTCTTCGGCTGGCTGCTCGGTTGGCTCGATTCGATCGACGTGCAGTACAACGGTGCGCTCGGGCTGGCGATCAGCATCGTCCTGCTCGTGCCGTATCTGATCATGATCGTGTACGCACGGCTGAACGATCACTGGCGGATCACGCACAACGAATTCGAGCACTATTCGCTGGGGCGAATGGACGACTCGCTCGGCCGCGGCGCGAAGACGATTCGCACCGAGTTCCCTGACGTGTTTGAGATGCTGCTCGGCCTGGCAGGCACGATGATCGTCTACAACGCCAGCGGCACGCAGGAGCTGCGACGCATCCCGCATGTAATGTTCCTGCCGATGGTGCGCCAGCGGCTGAACAAGGTTCTCGAAACGGTATCGGTCACCGACGCACGGTCGAAGGAAGACGAAGAAGAAGTCGCGGTCTGATCGCGCCGTGAGCCGCGACGGCAACCGATCCGTCTGCGATGACGATCGCTTTGCGACGCGCCGGCGCGTCGCTGGTATCTTCGCGGGGTGAGCCAGCCAGGTGTTCCGCGTTAGATATCGTCATTGACACGCGCGTCCTGATCGAAATTCGTAGCGGAGAACGAGATTATGGCGGCCACTCAATACTGGATGATCACCAATCGCAATGTGAGCAAGAGCGGCCTCGGATCGGACCGCGATCAGCTTTCGTACTGGATGAATTCGTCCAGCGCGCTGACCGACTTTTCCAACTGGACAAAAGTTAGCGCCGGAGAATTGAAGGCACAGCTTCGAAAGGCCGCCGACCAGTTTCCCGTGTTGGCCGAAGCGAATCACGAATCGCAGCGGCATGTAACCCTGGCCATTCACGGCTTCAACGTCACCTGGAAGGACGCAGTCGACTGGTATCAAGGCCTCTGCGATAATTTGTTCACCGGCAACAAGAGCCTCGGCGTGTGCGTCCTGTTCACATGGCCGTCTGACGGCAAGAGCATTAATTATTTGCCCGATCGGATCGATGCGGAGAAGACCGCGCCAGAACTGGCCGAGGTATTTTCGTGGCTGTACGACTGGCTGCTCAAGAAACAGGCTGACGCCGCCGCGAATTCGGCAAAAGCCTGCAAGGCAAAAACGTCGATCATCGCGCACAGCATGGGCAATTTTGTCCTGCAACGGGCGTTGCAGCACGTATGGACCAGGAAGAACCAACCACTGCTGCTGAGCCTACTCAATCAGGTTTTGATGGTCGCCGCGGATGTGGACAACGATCTGTTTCGCGGCGGTGAAGCGGTAACGCGAAGCGACGGCGACGCAATCGCAAATCTGACGTACCGCGTCACCGCGCTCTACACCGGTCGCGATTCGGTCTTGGGACTCTCGGCCGGAATGAAGCATTTCGGTAAGCGTCGACTAGGCCGAAGCGGACTGGATCGCGAGACGCTCGCTCCGGACAATGTCTGGGACATCGATTGCTCGGACCTATTCAGACCTGAGCAAAAGAACATCCACTCAGCATATTTTTACGAGAAGAAGGTTCAAGCGCTCATGCGGGACATCTTGCGAGGCGTCGATCGCCTAGTGATTCAGGCGCGACATTTCGGCTAGTGCGCCGTCAACCGTGATTTGACGGGTTGGGTGGCGCAGGCATTCTGTTTGCGCGGGCGGGCAGGTTGCCCACCGCATCCGGCGATTCAAGCCTGACAGCGCACTAGCCAATCCAATGGTGCCTGAATGAACACTGCCCGAACGAGGCGGAAATTCGCCGGAACGGTCGCGGCTATCGCCGCCCAACGCGGCGACTCTGGGGTCGCCGCGGCGAATGGGCTACGCGTGCCCGACGGCTACCCGCACATCTTCGCCATGCGTGCCTGCATCTCTTCCGGCGTCACATCCTCGATATGTTGCGCGATCGACCACTTGTGCCCGAACGGGTCTTTCAGCTTGCCATATCGGTCGCCCCAAAACGCATTCTCCAGCGGCGCTTCCACCGTCGCGCCCGCCTTCACCGCGCGATCCCACGCGGCGTCGGCGTTCGGAACGTACAGGTGAATCGTTACGGGCGATCCGTTGATCGACTCGGGCGAGAGCGCGCCGTAGTCTGGAAACTCATCGCATAGAAACAGCAGCGAATCGCCGATACGCAACTCGGCATGCATGATCATGCCGCCCGGGCCGGGCATGCGACAGTGCTCCTCTGCACCGAACGCCTTCTGATAGAACTCGATCGCCTTGCCCGCACCGCGAATGACCAAATGCGGCGTAATCGTGTGATTCCCCGGCGGCATGTAATTCACAGCCATTCTCAGCTCCTTTTGCAAAGTGAACTCGGCCACTGTTCGGCTTATGTTAGGATGATAGCCACGCGCGAATTTCAAATCAAGTCATTTTCGAACCACATTTCGGGCGCCTGCCTCGCCGAACCGTACGTCCCCGAAATCGCCGCGGCACGCGTGCAACGCTCACCGCATCACACGCGTGCCTCGAATTTCATCATCCCCAGCGCTTAGCCGAGCGGCTCTTGACCTACGCCGCGCCGTCTTCGCGCATCGCCTGCTTGCGCGACAGCTTGACGCGGCCCTGATCGTCGATCGCGATGACCTTGACCTTGACCGTGTCGCCGATGTGTACCACGTCGGTCACGCTCTTGACGTAGGCGTCATCCAGCTCGCTAATGTGGCACAGGCCGTCCTGACCCTCGGTGATTTCGACGAACGCGCCGAAATCCTTGATCGAGATGACCTTGCCTTCGTAGACGCGGCCGACCGCGACCTCTTCGGTCATGCGCTGCACGATCTCGTAGGCCTTCTTGGCCGCGGCCGAATCGGTGCTCGAAATCGTGACCGTGCCGTCATCCTGAATGTCGATCTCCGCGCCCGTGTCGGCCTGGATCGCGCGGATCGTCTTGCCACCTGGGCCGATGACCTTGCCGATCTTCTCGGTGTTGATCTTCAGCGTGAGCATGCGCGGCGCGAACTGGCTGATCTCCGGCCGCGGCTTGCCGAGCGACTCTTCCATGATGTCGAGGATATGCAGGCGTGCCTTGCGAGCGGCCTCAAGCGCCTCTTTCAAAATCGGGAAGCGGATGCCGTGCGTTTTGATGTCGAGCTGCACGCCGGTGATGCCGGCCCGCGTTCCGGCCACCTTGAAGTCCATATCGCCGAAGCCGTCTTCCTCGCCGAGAATGTCGGTGAAGATGACGTGTTTTTTGCCCTCTTCGACCAGGCCGATCGAGATGCCCGCGACGGGTGCCTTGATCGGCACGCCGGCGTCCATCAGCGCCAGCGTTCCGCCGCACACCGTGGCCATCGAGCTCGAACCGTTCGATTCGAGAATGTCGCTCACGAGGCGAACGGTGTACGCAAATTCTTCGGCCGACGGCATAACCGCTTCGAGGCTGCGCTCGGCGAGCGCGCCGTGGCCGATCTCGCGCCGTCCGGGCGAGCCGATGCGGCGCGCTTCGCCGACCGAGAACGGCGGGAAGTTGTAGTGCAGCATGAAGCGCTTCTTATACTCGCCCATCATGTCGTCGATGATCTGCACGTCGCTGGGCGTGCCGAGCGTCGTCGTGACCATCGCCTGCGTCTCGCCGCGGCTGAAGAGCGACGAGCCGTGAACGCGGGGCAACCAGCCGACTTCGCACTCGATCTTGCGAATCTGATCGAGCTTGCGACCGTCGGGCCGCACGCCGTCATTGAGGATGCGCGAACGCACGAGCCGCTCTTCGAGCAGCTTCATGCCGGCCTTGACCTTCGATTTTTTCGCTGCGGCGTCGTCGGCGGTCTCGTCCGGCACATACGCGGCAACGGCCTTTTCGTTTACCGCTTTGACCGCCGCGTTGCGCTCCTGCTTGCCGACGATGCTCTTGGCCGCCAGCAGCTCGTTCCAATATTTCTTCTTGAGCTCGTCCATGAACGGCTCGTTCGATTCCGGCTTCTCCCAGGTGACGGGCTTGCCGGCCTGCTCCTTGAGCGCTTCGAGCATTTCGCAGATCGGCAGGACGCCGTTCTCGTGCCCGAACTTGACTGCGTCGTAGCAGTCCTTTTCGCTAATTTCCTTGGAGCCGACTTCGATCATGTTGATCGCGGTCTTGTGACCGGCGACCACCACGTCGAGATCGCTGTGTTCGAGTTGTGCCTTGTTGGGGTTGACGATGAACTGGCCATTGATACGGCCGACGCGCACCGCCGCGACCGGGCCGTTGAAGGGCAGGCCGGAAACTTCGACCGCCGCCGCCGCCGCCACGAAGCCGATCACGTCGGGAATGTTCTGCAGGTCGGCGGACAGCACCATGACCTGAATCTGCACTTCATCCATGAACCCTTCCGGGAACATCGGGCGCATGGGCCGATCGATCATGCGCATCGTCAGCGTTTCGTTAGTCGAGGGGCGACCTTCGCGCTTGAAGAAGCCACCCGGAATGCGACCCGCGGCGGACAGCTTCTCGCGATAGTCGACCGAGAGCGGGAAGAAGTCGATTCCTGGTCGCGGCGGGCCCGTGACGACCGTGCCCAGCACGACCGTGTCGCCGTAGGTCACGACGGCCGCGCCGTGTGCCTGTTTGGCGATTTTTCCGACTTCGATGGAGAGGACGCTCTCGCCGATTTCCCGTTCAAACTTGTATACCATTTCTCTTTTTCCTTGCCGACCGACACGGACATTGCTGAGATGAGAGAGTTCGGGGTTCAGCCTTCGGGGTTCAGAGAGCGAGCTCAACCCGTCCTGAATCGCTCCGAAACGACCAATCCCCAGACCTGACACCTTGGACCCAACAACCAACACCTACACAAATGCGGCAGCCCGCCGACCTCGCTCGCGACTTGCGCGGGCGATGGCGACGGGCTGTTGAAACGCTGAGCGGTAATGTCCCACGATCGATAGATTACTTTCGCAGGCCGAGCCGCTGGATCGTCGCGAGGTACTTGTCGCGATCGTTTTTCTGCAAATACTTGAGCAAAGCCGAACGCTTGCCGACCATCTTGAGCAGGCCGCGGCGCGAGCTGTGGTCCTTCATGTGACCCTTGAGGTGCTCGGTAAGCTGCGAAATGCGCTCCGTCAGCAGCGCGACCTGAATCTCCGCCGAGCCTGAATCCTTGTCATGGCGGCGGAACGAACCGATCAATTCGGTTCTTTTTTCGGGGGTGACTGACATTTCCAATCCCTTTCACACTTGGGCTTGCCGTAGTCGCCCACGCCCCCGCGTAGTGCAACCACATGCAGCCTGCCTCACAACATCCT
>JBJXFK010000302.1:0-33137 GCA_046155505.1 Phycisphaerae bacterium | reverse complement strand
GAGACGGTGGTTGATTTTCCGGCGGTGTCGAGGGGCTAGTGGTTAGTGCTTAGTGCCTAGTGTCTAGTGTTCAGTGCTCAGGGACACGCGCGGGGTGGGGTCGCAGTTTCGGGCGGACACCGCCCTGCGCTTTGCTCTCGGGAGGATCGACGTGGGATCGCCGATGGATATCAGGCCGCCGTTCACGATAGAGAGTGCGATCGCCAAGGTGCGAGCGGCGGAGGATGCGTGGAATTCGCGGGATCCGCAGCGTGTCGTGCTGGCGTACAGCGAAGATTCGCAGTGGCGCAATCGCGATCGGTTTGTTCGCGGTCGGGCCGAAATCGCTGAGTTTTTGAAGGGTAAATGGGCGCGCGAGTTGGAGTATCGCCTGACGAAGGAGCTGTGGGGCTTTCGTGAGAATCGCATGGCGGTGCGGTTTCAATATGAATGGCACGACGCCGAGGGACGCTGGTTCCGCTCATATGGCAACGAGCTGTGGGAGTTCGACGACAGCGGCCTGATGCGGCGGCGCGAGGCGAGCATCAACGATGTCGCCATCGCCGAGGTCGAGCGGAAGTTCCATTGGCCGGCACCGGGGCCGCGACCCGCCGATCACCCCGGCATCGACGGCGTGCGGTAACGACGAACAACTTTTTTGATCTTGAGAATCGGACAACGGCGTCGCGCCATGGTGCGCGGCGAGGCGGAGACTCTGTGTCTCCGCCGTACGGACACGAAAACGGAAATTCAACCCAGAAAGAGCGATCATGATGCGCTTTTATGCAAACTCAATCGGTACGGCATTGGTATTGGCGGCGGTGGGAACCGCGCCGGTGGTGCTCGCACAGGACGCGCCGAAGCCGGTAGCGACTGTGGCAAGTCCGACGCAGGTGTTGTACAAGACCGCGAAGGTGCGCGATCTGGACATTTTCTATCGCGAGGCCGGGCCGGCGGGCGCGCCGACCGTGCTGCTGCTGCACGGCTTTCCGACTTCGTCGCAAATGTTCCGGAATCTGATTCCGGCCTTGGCCGACAAGTATCACGTGATCGCGCCGGACTATCCGGGTTACGGCAATAGTTCGGCCCCCGCGCATGACAAGTTCGAGTATTCGTTCGATAACCTGGCCGCTGTGGTCGACGAGTTCGTCGAGAAGGTGGGCGTCAAGTCATACGCGATCTATCTCCAGGATTACGGCGCGCCGATCGGCTATCGCCTCGCAGCGAAGCATCCCGAGCGCGTGACAGCATTGATCGTGCAGAACGGTAATGCGTATGACGAGGGCCTCGACAACGATTTCTGGAAGCCGATCAAGACGTATTGGGCGGACGACAAGAATCCGGCGAATCGCGAGGCGCTGCGCGGCTTGCTCTCGCGTCAGGCGACGATCTGGCAGTACACGCATGGCGTGCGAAACGTGCAGACGATCAGCCCGGACGCGTGGAATGCGGATCAGGCATTGCTCGACCGACCGGGAAATCAAGAGATTCAGCTCGACTTGTTCCGCAGTTACGGGACGAATCCGCCGCTCTATCCGGCGTGGCAGGAGTATTTTCGCAAGCATCAGCCGCCGATGCTGATTGTGTGGGGCAAGAATGACGCGATTTTTCCGGCGGCGGGGGCCGAGCCGTACAAGCGGGATTTGAAAAAGCTTGAGTTTCACCTGCTCGACACGGGGCACTTCGCGCTTGAAGAGGACGGGGCGACGATCGCGAAGCTGATGCGGGAGTTTTTGGGCAAGAACGTGCGGAATGCGAATTGAAGAGGGTGCAACACAGAGGCGCAGAGGCACAGAGACTCAGAGCGGGAATTAAACGCACGTAACTCATCTGCGCGACACGGCGATGGCGAAAGCTGCGCCGTGTCGCGGCACGTTTGGTGCGTCTCATAATGCGTGGTGGCGAGTTGGACGGCGCTGCGCAAGGTGAATGGGCCGGAATCGATAGCCGATACATACCTGAATCGGCGCGTCGTGGTCGGGAGTCGACCGGCGGCGCGAGCGATGGGAGCGTGTCGATGTCGATTCGAACCAAGCTGCTGGTGGTCGCGCTCGCCGTGTCGACGGCGTTCTCGGCGGCGAGCGTGTTGATGCAACGGGCGTTGATGCTGCCTGAGTTTGACCGCATCGAGCAAGAGCGCGCGGTCGAGGGCATCGAGCGATGTCGGTACGCGGTGCAGCGCGACGCGGAGTTCCTCGCCGCGATGGCGGCTGATTACGCTGCGTGGGACGACACGTATCAGTTCGTTCAGGACAAGAATCAGGCGTACATCGACGCGAATCTCGTGCCCGAGACGTTCAAGAATTTGCGAGCGAACCTGATCGCGATCGTGAGCCGCGATGGCACGCTGGTGTTCGGCGAGATTCGCGAGAAAGATGGCGGAGACGTCATCGCGAGCGAAGCGGTTTTTGCCGAGTTGGCGCGAGCCGATCACGTGCTCATCCGACACGAAAGTCCGAACGCGCGGATTGCCGGCGTTTTGCAAACTCCGATGGGGCCGATGCTAATCGGGTCGGCGGCGCTGACGACCTCAAAGCGCGACGGCGAGGTGCGCGGGAGCGTAATCATGGGCCGTCTTGCGGACGACGCGACGGCGCAAGAGATCGCCGCGGCGACACGGGTCGAGTCGCGGCTCAGGCCGATCGCTGAATTGTCGGTGAAGGAGCACACGGCGCTTGCGCGCTGCATGGGCGAGCGCCAAACGTGGAGCGATCGATCGTCGGACGCGCAAATCGTCAGTCACGGGACGATTCTCGATGTGTTTGAGCAGCCGGCGTTATTGCTGACAACCGTCATGCCGCGCACGATCAGCAATCGCGCGGCAATCGCATCGCAATCGACGATGATCCTGGCGATTGCGGGTGGCGCGGTGATGCTGGCAGTGTTGTGGTTCGCGATTTATCGAACGGTGGTCGAGCCGCTGGCGAGGTTGAGCGCGCACGCGGTACGCGTCGGGCGCGAGAGCGATTTGAGCGCCCGACTGAATGACGAGTCGCCCAGCGAGATCGGAATCCTGTCGCGCGAGTTCGACCGGATGGTGGATCGCCTGGCGCAGACGCAGGCGCAACTTCTTGACATCGCGCACAAGGCGGGCAAGTCGCAGGTCGCGGTCGATGTTTTGCACAACGTCGGCAACGTGCTGAACAGCGTGACGGTCTCGGCGAACCTCGTGCAAGGCAAGCTGCGTGATTCCGAAGTTCGCACGGTCGGCATGGCTGCGGAGTTGTTGCAGGAACACAAGAGTGACCTCGCGCGATTCATGAGCGACGACGATCGCGGCAAGCAGTTGCCGGACTCTCTCGGGCAATTGTCGCGTCACCTTTCGGCTGAACAAGAAGCGATGATGCAGGAGATGACGACGGTCGCGCACGCGATCGAACACATCCGCGACATTGTCACATCGCAGCAAAGGCACAATCCGGCGCAGCGACTGATTGAGCGAATGAGTGTGCCGCGGTTGATCGGCGACGCGGTGGCGCTTGGCGCGAATTCGCTGCAACGACATGAGATCGAGCTGACGTGCGCGCATGACGGCGACGAATACGCAGCGCTCGACAAGCATCGCATGATGCAAATTCTGGTCAATTTGATTTCAAACGCCCAGCATGCGCTGCGGGACAAGCCGGACGGAACCAGAACGATCGAGATTTGCTCGGCAGTCACGCGAAGCGACGGCGGCGGGTTGTTGACGATTCGCGTACGAGACAACGGCATGGGAATCGATCCGGCCGACCAGCAGAAGATTTTTGCGATGGGTTACTCGACGCGCGACGACGGCACCGGCGTCGGCCTGCACAGCGCCGCAAACATGGCCGCCGAGATGGGCGGAACCCTGCGTGTTGCCAGTGCCGGCGTCGGGCACGGGTCGGAGTTCACGTTGACGTTTTCTCTCACCGCCGAGCAGGTGCAAGCATGATGAGTACGACTTCGATCGCGCGACGGATCCTGATTGTGGACGACCAGGAGAGCATTCGCGCCGACTACGCGAAGATCTTGACGCCGCCGCCGACGCGCGATGCGGCAGCGCTGGGCGACGCAAAAGCGGCACTGTTTGGTGGTGCGGCGCGGCCGACGGCGAACCTGCCGTCGTTTCTGTTGCAGAGTGCGTCGCAGGGTGAAGAGGGTGTCGCGTGCATTCGCGCGGCGCGTGATGCAAACGAGTCGATCATGGTGGCGTTCGTGGACATGCGCATGCCGCCGGGGATGGATGGATTGTGTACGATCGAAGGCATTTGGACCACTGACCCGCGCGTGCAGGTAGTGCTGGCGACGGCGTATTCCGATCACACGCTCGAGGACATCAGTCGACGGCTCGGACCGAGCGATCGGTTGGTGATATTGAAAAAGCCGTTCGACAATGCCGAGATCACGCAATTGGCGCTGACGCTCAGCGAAAAGTGGCTGGCCGAGCGGGCGGCGGAGGCGCGCGTCGGCGAGCTGGAACACGCGGTGCTGGAGCGAACGAACGAGATTGAGCACGCGTTGATGCACGATCGGCTGACGGGACTGCCGAATCGCACGTCGATTCAGAATCGGCTGGAGTATTGTCTGCAACGCCGCAAGAGACACGCTGAGCAGAAGTTCGCGCTGCTGTACATCGACTTTGATCGGTTCAAGGTGATCAATGACAGCCTCGGTCACGAGGTCGGCGACCTGCTGCTGATCGAAATCTCGCGGCGGTTGCGCGATGCGCTACGCGAGAGCGACTCGGTGCAGCAGCTTCGCACGCCGTCGCGGATCGGCGGGGATGAATTTCTGGTCTTGCTCGAAGACTTGAGCGACGAGCGCGATGCGGCCCGCGTGGCCGAACGGCTGTTGCAGGTGCTTGGCGAGCCGTATGACGTGGTCGGCAACACGATTCAGGTGACGCCCAGCGTCGGCATCGCGACCAGCGATCAGGAGTATGAACACGCATCGGAAATGGTGCGCGACGCCGACACGGCGATGTATCGCGCCAAGGCAGCCGGCCGCAATCGCATTGTGATGTTCGATGCCGAGATGCATGCCGCGGTGATGCGGCGGATGGCGATCGAGCACGGCTTGCGGAACGCGATTCGTGAAGAGTCGGTCGAGGTGTATTTTCAGCCGATCGTGTCGCTGGCCGAGCGGCGGATTTGCGGGTTTGAGGCGCTGCTGCGCTGGCGGCATCCGACGCTGGGGCCGATCTCGGCGATTGAATTGGTGACGCTGGCCGAGGACACGGGGCTGATTCACCCGCTCAGTTTGATCATTCTGCGAAAGGCGTGCGATCAGTTGCGCGTGCTGCAAAACGTGGACCCGCGACCGGAATCGCTGACGGTGGCCGTGAATTTGTCGCGGCGGCAACTGATCGACCCGCAACTGACGGCGAAGATCGCGAACGTCGTGCGCGGGTCGGGAATCGAGCCAGGCACATTGGTGCTCGAGGTGACCGAGAGCACGGCGCTGGCCGAGGACGGATCGGCGGAGCGGGCGCTGCAGAGCTTGCGCGACCTGGGCATCTGGCTGCATCTCGACGATTTCGGCACGGGCTATTCATCGCTGAGCTGCCTCTATCGACTGCCGCTGACCGGATTGAAGATCGATCGAGCATTCACTCGATCCGTGTTTGAGCATCCGCAGCATCGCTCGGTGCTCGAAGCGATTGTTACGATCGCGCGGGCGTTCAAATTGCAAATCGTGGCGGAGGGCGTGGAGACGACTGAACAGTTCGAACTGCTGCGTGAACTGGGCATCGAGCATGCGCAGGGGTATTTGTTCGGCAAGCCGGTCGCGGCGGCGCATACGATCAGTCTCATCGGTCGGACGATCCCGGAGTCGCTGGAGTGCCTGGCGGCGTTCTCGTGAATGCGGCGCGTCGGGTCGTGTAGACTATGGTCGCGCCGACAGAGAACGCGACCGCGAATGTGCGGCGGTCGCTCGTCGGCGGGTCATGCGATGGGATGCTCCCGTGCCCGGCGTTTTGCTTTTCGGCGGATCGTTCGATCCAATTCATCACGGTCATCTGATTGTCGCGCGAGCCGCGGCCGAGCGGATCGGCGCGGGGCGCGTCGTGCTTATTCCTGCTGCGGTTTCACCGCACAAGATCGGGCGACCGAGCGTGGCCGCGTCGCATCGGCTGCGGATGTGCGAGCTTGCGGTGGCGCGCGAGCCGATACTGGAAGTCTGCGATTGGGAAACCACGCAGGCGGGTCCGAGCTACACGCTGCACACCGTGGATTATTTTCGATCGCAAGTGCCGCGCGGCGAGCGGTTGTATTGGTTGATCGGCATGGACTCGCTGCGCGAGCTGCATACGTGGCATCGCATCGCGGAACTGTCGGCGCAGTGCACGTTTGTCACGGCGCGGCGAAACAGCGACAAACTGCCTGAGACCGCGGCGCTGGCCGAGGCGATCGGCGCGGCGCTCGTGGCGGATGTGCTCGACCACGTAGTCGATACGCCGCGAGTGGACATTTCATCGACGGACATTCGGCGGCGCATCGTCGAAGGGCGTTCCGTGCGGTTTCTTACGCCGGACGCGGTTTGCGAATACATCGCGAGCCATCATGTGTATGTGTGACGGGCGGCGCGTCGTAGGGTGGGCATCGCCCACCATTTGATGCGATTCGCGCAAGCACGCGAATGGTGGGCGATGCCCACCCTACAATCCCGCCGAGCAAGGGGATGAATCGCAGTCGTGGGTACGCTTCAACTCATCCGCCGCAGTCTTCAATACTATTGGCTGACGCACGTCGCCGTGCTGCTGGGGGCGGCGGTCGGGGCGACGGCGTTGACCGGTGCGCTATTGGTGGGCGATTCGCTCCGCGGAAGTCTGCGCGATACCGCGCTGGACCGGCTCGGGCCGTTTGACGCGGCGATCACGTCGGCGCGGCCGATGCGCCAGGCTTTGTCGAGCGACGCGAATATGGCGTCGCTGGGCAGGGTCTTGCCGGCTCTGATCGTGAGTGCGGCGGCGACGCGTGCGGACGGCGCAGCGCGGGCGAATCAGGTGCAGCTCATCGGCATCGATCGATCCACCGCGACTAGTGTGCCGGGAAGCGGCGCGAGCGAGCGCGACGTGTGGATCAACGACGAACTGGCGCGCGTGCTGGGTGTTGGCGTCGGCGATGAGATCGTTTTGAGAGCGGCGAAGTCGCAATCTGCAAATGCCGAGACGCTGATGGGGCGGCGTGATGATCCGCTGGTTTCGCTGCGAGTCAGAATTTCGCATGTGGGTTCGAGTCGGGGCGTGGGCGGCTTTTCCCTGCGCCCGATGCAGTCTCCGCCGCGAAATGTGTTTGTGCCGCTTGCCACGCTGCAACGGCTGCTCGGGCTGCGCGATCGAGCGAATGCGATGCTGATCGATTTCGGGCCGGTGGAGAGCGCGGCGGCGGCGCGCGATGCGGATGTGCGCGCCGAACTGCGCAAGGCGATGCGTCTGGCGGATGCGGGACTGCGCGTGCGGAGCGATGCCAAGCGCGACTACGTGGCGATCGAGAGCGAGTCGATGCTGATTGAGCCGCCCGTGGAAGCCGCGATCGAGGCCGCGGCACTCGAGCACGGCTGGAGCACGAGCGCGATTCTGACGTACCTAGCGAACGATATCGCGATCGAGCGCGGCGGGAGCAACACGCAACCGACGGCTGCGTCGCAGCGTGCGGCGGGCGAAGCGGGGATTCCGTATTCCGTCGTCGCCGCGGTTGATCCGCAATCGCCGCTCGGCCGACGGCTGTTCGGCTCGTCTTTGAACGATGGCGAAATCGTGCTTGGCGAATGGGCGGCGGCGGATCTGGCAGCGCGACTCGGCGATCGTGTCGCACTGCGTTACTACGTGACCGGCGACAGCGGTCGGCTAGAAACGCAGGCAGCGGCGTTCTCGGTCCGCGCGATCGCGCCGCTGTCGGGCGTGGCCGCGGACTCGGGTTTTGTGCCGGACTATCCGGGCGTGACCGACACGCGTTCGCTGAGCGATTGGGATCCGCCGTTCCCGATGGATTTGAAACGCATCCGCGACAAGGACGAACAGTATTGGGACAAGCACCGCACGACCCCCAAGGCATTTGTGACGCTCGCCGACGGGCGGCGACTGTGGGCCGAGAAGGGCGAGCGATTCGGCCGCTTGACGTCGGTCTGGATTGACGCGGCGACGGTTGAGGTCGCGACGACGACGCAGGCGGCGCAACGTGACGCCGCGCGAGCGGACGCGGTCGAACGCGCGCTGCTCAGCCGCATCGAGCCGGAATCGCTGGGCATTCGCGTCGAGCTGTTGCGGGAACGAGCGGTCGCGGCGGCAGAGGGGCCGACGGATTTCGGCGGGCTGTTCATCGGGTTCAGCATGTTTGTGATTGCGTCGGCGGCGATGCTGGTCGCGCTCTTGTTTCGCTTGAGCGCGGAGCGGCGATCGGCGGAGATCGGCACGCTTCTGGCGCTGGGATATTCGCCGAGCCGCATCGCGACGTTGCTGGTCGGCGAGGGTGCGGTGCTGGCGGCGATGGGCAGCGCGATCGGTCAGGCAGGGGCGACGGGCTATGCGTGGCTGATGCTAGCGGGGCTGCGAACGTGGTGGTCGGCAGCGGTCGGCGCACCGTTTCTGGAGTTGCATGTCGCGGGGCAATCGCTGGCGATCGGGTTCTCGTGCAGCTTTATGTTGGCCGCGGCGTCGATATTGCTGGCCGTTCGCGGCATCGGAAAATCAGCGCCGCGAGCGCTGATGAGCGGGGTCGTAACGAGCGCCCCGCGTGGGTCAAAGGCGTCGCGCGTTGGTGTCGTGATGGCCGGCGCTTCGGGCTCGTTAGCGGCGGTCGCCGTGTTGTGCGGGGCGCTGGGGATGATCGCGCCCGTGATCGCTTTTTTTCTGGGATCGGTTTGTGCGCTGGTCGCGATGCTTTGCGGAGCACGCGTGCGGCTGCGCGGCGGGGCGTTTGCGTCGCCGGGTGCCGGGGCAGGATCGTGGCGCAGCGGCGCTGATCGCGCGCTGACGATCGGCACATTGGCGAGCCGCAATGCCGCTCGCCAGCCCGGGCGCAGCATGTTGACGATCAGTCTGATTGCCAGTGCGGCATTCCTGATCGCGGCGCTCTCCGCGTTTCAATTGCAGCCACTCGATACGCGAAGTCGAAAGTCGGGCGCAGGCGGGTTTGCGCTGGTCGGCGAATCGACGACACCGGTGCTGCACGACCTAGCGACGCGCGCCGGGCAGGCGGCGCTCGATCTGGACGAGGAAGCAATCGCCGCTCTGGCCGAGACAGCGATTTTCCCGCTGCGGTTGCGCGATGGCGACGCGGCGAGTTGCACAAATTTGTATCAACGCGAACAGCCGCGCGTGCTCGGTGCGTCGCGGGCGCTGGTGCAGCGCGGCGGGTTTTCGTTCAGTGCAGTCGAGCGCGGCAGCGGTGAGGTGCGCGCGGCGAATCCGTGGGCGTTGCTCGAAGCACCCGCGACCGATGAGGCGATTCCGGCGATCGCCGATGAGGCCGCGGTGCTGTGGCAGCTCAAGAGCGGCCTGGGACGGACGATTGAGATTACGAGCGAACGCGGCGAGCGGGTGCGGCTGCGATTCGTGGCGCTGTTTTCGGGCAGCGTGTTGCAGGACGAGATCATCGTCAGTGAGGCGAATTTTCAGCGGCTGTTTCCGGGCAGCGTCGGGCGATCGTTCTTTCTGATCGACCCGCCGACGGGGCGCGAGACGCTGGTCGCGGCGACGCTGACACGCGGGCTGGGCGATTTCGGGATGTCTGTGATTCCCGCGGCCGAACGGCTGGCAGGCTATTTGGCGGTTCAGAATACCTATCTCTCGACATTTCAAACGCTGGGCGGTATCGGGCTCATTCTGGGCACGCTGGGCCTGGTCGCGGTGACGCTGCGAGGCGTGTCGGAGCGGCGGCGCGAGATCGCCGTGCTCCAGGCAGTCGGTTACTCACGCGGCGCTGTCGGGCGGCTGGTACTGAGCGAGCAAATGCGGCTCGTTTTTTCTGGACTGGCGATCGGCGTCGTTGCCGCTGCCGTCGCGGTGGTACCGGCGGCGCTGGATCGCCCGGCGTCGATCCCGTGGCGCTCACTGGGGCTGACTTTCGCGGCGGTGGCGATGGTGGCGGCGGCAGGGGTCGGGGTCGCGCTGCGCGGCGCGATGCGCGGGCGAGTGTGGGCTGCGCTGCGCGGGGATTGAACTGCGCTGCGATGCCGTGTGCGGTTGCCACGGCGATGTGACGCTTATTCGCTCGCGCTTACGCATTCATCTGTGGGCAGCTGTGAAATCCGCGGCAAATTGCATTGGTTTGAGCGTTGCGGTTCCCCGGCGTAGAAGAGAATTGGCCACGGATTTCACAGATGCGCACAGCGCGGGCTTTGCCCGCAACCCATTTTGGATTTTGGATTCGGGGTCGACCCTAACGAAAGCCGTCCAAAATCTTCGTGGCTCGCGAAGAAATGAACGGATAGTAGTACAGATGAAGAGAAGGCGATTGGATCGAGCGACGGTATGCACTTCGTCAGCGTTCGAGTGCGCGGGTGAAAATAAGCGAGCCGTCGCTTGCGCTGATTTCGAATTTGCCGCGAAGGTGTTCGCCTTGCAGCGCTATTCGCGCGTGCGCAGTGTCGAATTCGAGCGTCGCGTCGCCGGCGTCAATGCGGCGCACGCTGCCGCGATCGCCGCTGATCGGGCCTTCGTAGGTGAGGTACGCGTTGCGATGGTCGGCGATGCGTTCGGCTGGGATGGGAAAACTCGATCGGCCCGGATCGCCCAGCAGTCGCCACGAGGCAAGCGGCGAGCCGGGCGCGGTCTCGATCATGAGATCCCAATGAACGCCGAGAGGTGTGGTGTGTTCGAGCAGTGCGAACATGGACGTTATTGTATGCGCGCGGGTGTTCGGCGAAACTGTGTCGCGTGGAGGTCGAATCGATGAGCAGCATTCCGGTCGCGCCGCCGAGCCATGTCGGCAAACGAGTATTGATCGTGCTGGGTTGCATCGCACCGCTCGTGGTGCTGGCGGGGGCGTGGTGGTATGTGAATGCGGTGCTGCTCGTGCCGCCCGTGCCGACGGCGCAGTCAGATGCCGAATCGACGATCGACTATTACATCAGCGACAAAGGCCTGCGGCGAATGGAGCCGGCAGCGGCGTGGAAGTTCCTGTTTTCGCAGATGCACGCGCTCTCGACCGACGAAGCCCGCAAGCAGAGTTTCGTGACCGCGCTGCGACGGCGATCGGCCGAGGAGCAGGAGGCATTCGGCAACGCCGTCGTCGAAGTGGTGCTGCCGCGGATGATGGGCGACGCCAGG
Organism: Phycisphaerae bacterium; assembly: GCA_046155505.1. Classification (GTDB taxonomy): domain Bacteria; phylum Planctomycetota; class Phycisphaerae; order UBA1845; family Fen-1342; genus JBJXFK01. The sequence goes on along the minus strand of JBJXFK010000302.1, from coordinate 21,922 downwards.
GCGTTCGAGGCTCTGACCGGCGAGAAGGAGCCTTTTCTCGACGGGCGGCTGATCGAGTATGCGCGGCTCGAGTCGATGATTCAGTCGTTGCGAGTCGATCGGGGCCAGCGCGGCGGCCTGAAGCTCGACGACCAGATGCTCAAGAAACTGCTGACCGAGAAGACGAGCGATGAGGATCGCGGGCGCGGGCAGATGTATATCAAGGCTCTGGCATCGCGGTTCGGCGAGATTGTTGCGGATGAGGAGTTGAAAGCGAAGTACGAGCAGCAGATGAGGGATTTGCCTATGCCGTAGGGAAGGGAAAGCAGCCGGGGCGGAAGGCGTCCAAGAAGAACCGCGGAGGGCCGCGGTGCTCCATTGGACGCGGTGCTCCATCAGACGCGATGCGCGAGGATTACCGTGACATCGTCCGGCTGTTGACCGCTTTGCGTGAAGGCCTGCAAGTCGCTGAGCAGTTCTTTCAACATGTTGCTCGCGAGTTGGCCGAAGCCGTCGCAGAGGATGTTGACGAATCGCTCTTCGCCGAAGACTTCTTCCTTGGCGTTTTGGGCGGTGACGACGCCGCGCGTGAAGAGCACGAGCGTCTCTTCGTTTTCAAGCTGCTCGATGACCTGGTTGTAGCCGAACGCCTTTTGGGAGCCGATGGGCGGACACGAGCCGTCGCCGAGTTTGCGCTCTTCGCCCTTTACGCCGATGACGTAGGCACCGACGTCGCCGGCGATGCTGTAGCGCATCTCGCCGGTCTTGGGGTCGATGAGCGCAACGAGGCAATCGACCAGCCGATCGCCCAGCCCGTCGAACAGCATGACGTTCAGCGCACGCATGAAAACATGCGGCGGGTCGTTGTGCATGACCGCGGTGCGAAACGCGGCCTGCGCTTGCGACATGACCATGCCCGGCAGCGGGCCGGTGGCGCGGGTGTGGGCGATCATGATCGCCGCACTTTGGCTGGCCATGCGAACGATGTCGTACACATCGCTGCTGCGCTGGCGGCCGGGTTCGCGGAATGCGCCGAATTGCAACTCTTCCCACTGCGGCAGTTTTCGCGGCGTGAGTCGCGCCTGAATCGCGTGAACGACGCTGACCTCGCCGTGAATCGTCTCGGCCCGCTGCTTGGCCTGCGTGCGAAAAATGGCGTCGAGTTGCGTGCCGATGACGTGCATGATGGTGACGAAGAAGTCGAATTCGGTGACTTCGAAGCGTCGCCCGCCGTCGCCCGAATCCATGTAAATCATGCCCAGCGGACCGTCGGGGCCGGGCAGGGGGCCGACCAGCATCGAGAGCGGCTCGTCAACGCTGAGCAGTGGCAGGAGAATGTATTGTCCGCGATCGAGCACGCGCGGCTTCACATGTTCGCCAAGCTCGCCCAGCTCGACCGCCTGGCCCGCGAGATTGCGGCCCTCGACGTATTCCATCGCGCCGTAATTCACGCGGCGAATGCCGATCCAGACGCGCTGCGCGGCGAAAATTTCCTGCATGGTCTGGATGGCGACGTTCATCAGCTCTTCGACCTGGTTGCAGCCGCCGAGGGAGACATTGGCCTTGCTGATGCGCGTGATTTGGGCTTGCGATAGCGTGAGCGGCTCATCGGGTTTCTTGAGGATCGATCCTTCGGGAAGCTGGGCTTTGACGAAACGGGCCATTTGTGCGACGGAGCCCATGCCGCTCGCGCCCGCCGCGCCGCCGCGCTGGGCCTTGGTCGAGTCGAGATCGACCTTGATCAGGTAGTCGAAGATTTTGATCTGGTCGCCGTGGCGAAGTTGGACTTTTTCGGAAACGGGGGCACCGTTGAGGTCGAGTTCGCTGTCTTCGACGAGGCGCTGCAGCACCCAGCGGTCGTGATCTTCGGGAAAAACGACGGCGAGTTGGTCGGGTACGCGTTCATCGGGCAGGAATACGCCGCAGGTCTCGCGGGCACCGATATGCACGGCTTCGTCGCCGCAGGCGATTTCGTGTCGGGCTTGCTTGTCTTGCAGGACGAGTCTCATTCGGTCGGCATCCCCCCAACGCACATATCGGCGTGGTAGCAGAATCTTGCGAAATCGCGCGACGCCCGTTGGCGGAAATTGACGGATCGTCGCCGATAACGCCGCGGCGAGCGCGACGGGTCGGCGAAAGAGCGATTGTAGGGGAGATGGGCGGGAATGGAACCACTCGAATGGTCGCGAGCGATCCGAATCGTGAATCGAGCACAGCCGAAAAGATGTCGAATCGGCGCGACGCGATCGTCGCTTATGCCTCGTGCTTGCTGAACCAGACGCCGAAGACGGTTTGCAGCAATATGCGAATGTCCAGCCCCAGCGACCAGTGACGGATGTAATGCACGTCGTGCTGGATGCGCTTCTTTAGCGACGTTTCGCCGCGCCAGCCTTTGACCTGCGCATAGCCCGTCATGCCGGCCTTCATCTTGTGGCGGAGCATGTATTTGGGAATTTCATGCTTGAATTGATCGATGAATTCGGGCCGTTCGGGACGCGGGCCGACGAGTGACATTTCGCCGCGGAGGACGTTGAACAGATTCGGCAATTCGTCGAGCGACGTGCGACGCAGGAACCCGCCGATCGGCGTGCGGCGCGAATCTTCCTTGCGGCTCCAGACCGGGCCGTCTTTTTCAGCGTCGGTGCGCATCGTGCGGAACTTCATCATGTAAAACTCATACCCGTCCAGGCCCATCCGACGCTGGCGGAAGAGCACCGGACCCGGACTAGTGAGCTTCACCGCGACCGTGATCGCCAGCATCGGTACCGCCGCGATGAGCAAACAAATCGTGCCGACGAACAGATCGAACGAACGTTTGACGATCGCGTTTGAACCATAGAGTGGCGTCTGGCGCAACGAGATGATCGGGACGCCGTCAAGATCGCTGATGTTGGGCCACATGGCGTAATGCGGGTCGATTTCGGGTACGAGCCGCACGTCGGCCATGCTGGTTTCGAGGGCGGCGAGGACTTCGTCGATGCGATCGGCCTCGGCGGTGGGCAAGGCAACGAAAATCTGATCGACCGGCTCGCGTTCGATGATCCGCCGCAGATCGTCGAGCGGGCCGTGAATGGGCAGATTGCGAATCGTGCGGCGTGTGCCAGCGACGCGGTCGTCAACGAAGTATTGGGTTTCGATGCCCGTCCACGCGTTGTTCGCGAGCGCGCGTTGCAGCCGCTGTGCCGCTCGGCCCGAGCCAACGATCGCCGCGGTGCGGCGGTTCATGCCGCGGCGGCGGAGATTGCGGAGATAAACGCGCACCGCGCCGCGAAAGATCGCGAAGCACGTCGTGCCGACCGCGGCGTAGGTCAGGATGAACTTGCGGCTGATCTTGCTCGATTGCGGCATCGAGTAGTCGATGAGCACGACCGCGACGACGGCGACGAAGAACGCCTTCACGATGTCGCGCGTCTCGCTGATGATGGTCGCTTCGCGGCGCGGGCGGTAGAGACGAAGGCGATAGAAGATGAGGAGTTGTGCGACGACGATTACCGGCAGCATGGCGAGATAATGATCGCCGAACTCGGGTACGCCCTTGAGCGGATCGACGGGCAGCCACTCGAAGCGGACGTAGAACGACAGCACCCACGCACTCGCGATCGCGCACGCGTCGGCGAGAATCAGCAGAAGCACGAATAGCTGGCTGTGCTGTTTCAGCATTCCGGCGGAATTCTACACGATCCGGCAAGGGAGCCGAGTGACAGTGGAAAGGGTTTGGGGTTCGGGGTTCAGAGGGCAGGGTTCAGGGTTCAGGGTTCGGGCGGGGGAGCCGCTGGCCGGGTGGGCGGCGTTACACTTTCGCCCGTTCATGAAGCGTCATCCTCTACCAATCCCGACCGTGGCCGACGGCATTGCGGAAGCCGCTTCGCCGCCGCTGCTGCGCGTACGTGATTTGCGTACGCACATTCCGATTCACACACCCGGTCGGCCGCGCGGCGTGGTACGGGCGGTGGATGGGGTGTCGTTTGACGTCCAACGCGGCGAGACGCTCGGAATTGTGGGTGAAAGCGGTTGCGGCAAGACGACGCTTGCACGGACGATACTGCGCCTGATCCCCGCGACGAGTGGCGTGGTCGAAATCGAGGGCCGCGACCTGCTGACGCTGTCGCCGCGCGAGCTCCGGCCGATGCGACGGCGCATGCAGATCGTTTTTCAAGACCCCGCCGCGAGTCTGAATCCGAAATTGACGGTCGAGTGGCTGGTCGGCGAGGCGCTTTCGGTGCATGGCATCGCGCGCGATCGCGGGCAGCGCCGAACGATGGTCGCTGAGGCGCTGGAACGCGTGGGTCTGTCGCGTGAGGATCTCGATCGCTATCCGCATGAATTCAGCGGCGGACAGCGGCAACGCATCGGTATCGCGCGGGCGATCGTGCTGCGGCCGGAGCTGATGATCCTGGATGAGCCGGTGGCGGCGCTTGACGTATCGATTCAGTCGCAGGTGTTGAATTTGCTGGCCGAGTTGCAGCGCGACTTGGGCATGGCTTATGTGCTGATTTCGCACAACCTGGCGGTCGTCCGGAACGTCTGCGATCGCGTGGCGGTGATGTATCTTGGGCGGTTGGTCGAGTACGGGCCAACGTCGGCGATTTTCGACGATGCTCGGCATCCATATACGCGCGCGCTACTCGATGCGGCACCCACGATCGAGCCGCCGCGTCGTGTGCCATTGCGACTCAGCGGCGATTTGCCAAGTCCTCTGCATCCGCCGACGGGGTGTGCGCTGCATCCGCGGTGTCCATTTGTGAAGGAACGCTGTCGGGCGGAGCGCCCCGAGTTGGTACGGCTGTATGGCGAGTCTGCGAGCGCGGTGCAGAATCCGAACCCCGAGCGCAAGCGAGCGGGGTCGGCCCCGGACGTCAGCGGCGCGCGCCCAGGCACGGTATCGCCCGTCGAGAGTTACCCCACTCGCTTGCGCTCGGGGTTCGGATTGAGCGAGCAGCACGCAGCGGCGTGTCATTTTTCCGCGAACCGCCTGCCGTTTCACCGAAACGTTTGTACGAATGCGCATAATCCGGACGATCGCAGTTTGTAAGTTGAGGGGGACGTTCTCTGAGTGCCGACGTAGCCAGCCGTGACTCGCCAATCGCTGAGAGTATCCACGCGACCCATTCTCCACTCGCCGACACGCGCATCGGCGCTCAGGTCTTCCTCCTCGCACTGCCCATGCTCGGCGAGCAGTTCGTCAATTTTCTGCTCGGCGTCGTCGATACCTGGCTCGCCGGTCATATCAGCAAAGAGGCCACCGGTGCGGTCGGGATGGCCACCTATCTCGGCTGGCTGAGCGGGCTGATTTTCATGCTTGTCGGCAGTGGTGCGGCGGCGCTCGTCAGTCGCTCGATCGGCGCGGGCGATCGAGCGACGGCGAATCGGGCGCTGCACCAAGCGTTCCTCATGGCGCTCGTTTTCGGCGTGCTTGCGAGTCAGCTCATGTTTCACGGCGCGGCGCTGATGGCGGGGTTTTTCGCGCCGTCGCCGGCGGCGCGCGTGCTGTTCGAGCAGTTCATTCGCATCGATGCCTGGGGCTACGTGCTGTATGCGTTGCTGCTCACCTGCGGCGGCGTCTGTCGTGCGGCGGGCGACACGCGCACGCCGATGCGAGTGATGATCGCTGTCAATCTGGTCAACATCGTCATCGCCAGCGGACTGGTGTTCGGCTGGTTCGGCGAGCGCTGGGGCGTCGCGGGCATCGCGACCGGCACGCTGATCGCGCGCTGCATCGGCGGCGTGCTCATGACGGTTGTCATGGTGCGCGGTCATCTCGGCATGCGGCTGTCGCTCGCCGGGTTGATGCCCGACTTCGGCATCATGTGGCGGATGTTGCGCGTGGGCCTGCCGGCACTGGCCGATGGCGGGTTGATGTTCGCGGCCCAACTCGCGTTCATCCGCATCATCGCACACAGTGACGCGTCGGCAGAGCAGGCAGCGGCCAACTTCGCGGCTCACACGATCGCCATGCGCATCGAGGCGATCACATACCTACCCGCGGTCGCGTGGATGACCGCGGCGGCGACGCTGGTCGGGCAATTCCTGGGCGCGGGCAAGCCGCACCTCGCGACGCGTGCGGGACATCTCGCCGCAGCGCAGGGGGCGGTGCTCGGTGCGCTGTCTTGCGTGCTGTTTTTCACCCTCGCCGACCCGATTTTCAGGCTGATGAGCAGCGACCCGGCGGTTCATGCGGCGGGAGCGGGGCCGTTTCGAATGCTGGCGTTTGCGCAGCCGTTCTTGTGCATTGCGATTGTGTACATCGGAGCCCTTCGCGGAGCGGGCGATACGCGGACGACGATGATCTTCTCGCTGGTCGGAGGGTTGTTGCTGCGTGTGCCGGTGGCGTATCTGTTTGCGTCGGTGCTGGGTTGGGGATTGCTCGGGGCGTGGATGGGCATGTGGGCGGACAACGTGGCGAAGGCGACGATGAGCTTTGCGCGGTTTGTGCAGGGCGGATGGAAACGGATGAAGGTCTAAGGTTGAATGCAGAATGAAGAATGCAGAATGAAGAATGCAGAAAGTGCCGCGACGCCGAGGGCGTGAGCGGTGAGCAGCGCGCTGATTTCGAGCGCTGTACCGACTAGCGATCGCCTACCGATAGGAGTTTCGTCGGCGGGGGATTTGCCGATCGGCGAGGCCAGGGATGGCGAAGCGGTTTCGGTTTCAGCTTGAGACGGTGCTGCGGGTGCGCGAGCTGCGCCAGCAGGAGGCGGCACGCCATCTGGCTGAGAAACGCGCGGAGATTGCGCGGGTCGAGCAACTGATCGACGACACACATCACGAAGTGGATGTACGGCAAGCCGAACTGCTGAGCGCGCAGCAATCCGAATCCATCGACGCCGGCCTGCTCGTCCGCTGCCGGGCGTGGATCGGGCAGTTGCGACGCAACATCGCACAGTTTCAACACGCGCGGGCGCAACTTTCGCAGCAATATGAGCAACTCGCCGGCGTTTGGCGACAAGCCCGAACGCAGACCCGCATTCTCGAAAAGCTGCGCGAACGACGATTGGACGAGCACAAGCACGTCGAGCGGCGGCGCGAACAGGCGGATGCGGACGAATTGGCACAGCAGTTGCAGTTGCGAAAACGCGCGTAACGAGCCGTAGAGTGGGCATCGCCCACAATTCGCCGCGGTGACATGAAAATCATGAAATGGTGGGCGATGCCCACCCTACGAGTAACCTGTGTTTCGAAAGCTGTATGGAGCGCTGGCCTTCGTCTCACTCGCTGCGATGCTCGCCGCGGGCGGGCTGGGGGCTTACCTGTACGGAACCGGTAAACTCGACGGCGGGAAGGTCGAGCAAATTGCCGCCGTGCTGCGCGGCGAACCGACATCGCAGCCGGTCACTTCGCAGCCCACATCGCAAACGGCCAGCGCGCCGATCACGCTCACCGCTGCGAAGTCGGCGGACGAGCTGCGGGCCAAACACCGCGAGGATCAGTTGCGGCGGGCGCTACTTGAACGTGCAAATCGCGACCTGACGGCGCAAAAACAACTACTCGACCAGGCGACGCAGGAGCTGATCGCCCGCACCGAGAACTTTGAGACGCAGAAAAAATCGTGGACCGAGGAGCAGCAGAAGCTGCGCGATCAGGTGCGAGATGCGGGATTTGAGGCGGAACTAAAATACGTCGCCAAACTGCCGGCGCGGCAGGCGAAGGACCACCTGATCAAGACGTGGCAAAAGAGCAAGCCGGATGCGGTGCGGATGCTGGCGGCGCTAAACCCCAGCGCCGGGCAACGCATCCTCGAACAGCTCAAGACGCCGGAAGAGCAGCAGATCTTGCATGAGTTGCTGGAGCAGCTCCGGAATCAGGACGTGGAACCGCGAACGGCCGGGACAGGGAAGGCCCAGCCGGAAGCGAATTAGAGAGTGCCTAGTGCCTAGTGCTAGTGCCTAGTAACGGCGAAGACGCACAGTCTCCGCCTTCGCTAGGCACTAGGCACTAGCCACTAGGCACTTCCGGAGCGCCTGTGCCAAATACCCTTCCCCTTGCCGCCGCGCTGATGATGCGCGAAGCGGGCGAGCAGACCGTGACGCGACCCTCGCAGCGGCGTAAGCAGCTTGACGAGTCGCACGAGGACAAGCATGAGAAACGTCGTCGCCGCATCGATGAAACGCAGCAGCAAAATGCCGTCGCGCTGCTCGCGCCCACCCGGCCGGCTCAGCTCGAATTGCGGAGCGAGCAGCGGATCGAAGTCGGCAGTCGGACATTCCGCCGCGAGGCCGCCGTCGCGGATGGTCGACGACAGTTCCAGCAGGACCAATCCGCGTTCCGCGATGCCTTGAGAAGCGCCCGCGAGCAGGCAACCCAAGCGCAGTCGCCGCAATCGCCGCGCGGCGAGGCGGCCGGCGACGGAGCGGCAACCAAGACCGCGAACATTTCCGGACAGACCGCAAGTGGTGCCGCCGGCGCGTCGGCGGACGACGCGAAACCTGGCGGCTCAGCGCCGAACCCAGAGTTGGTCGCGGCGCAGGCAAAGCCCGTCGCACCGAACGCGACTTCTGGCGCTACCGAACTCAACAAAGTCGCCGTAGCTGGCCAGAATTCTGCCCAAAATTCTCACGTCACCACAACGACAAACGCAGCGTCAGGCGATGCGGCTGCCGCGAGCGCGCCGAATCGTAGCGGGCAAGTCGGAGCGGCGGGTGTAGCTGGCGTGTCATCATCGCGCCCGGCTGCCGAGGTCGCGCCAACCGGTACGCAGGCAAGCGAGAGTGGCGCTTCAAAATCCGCGAATCGCGTCGAATCGGTCGCTTCGCCCAGCGGCGGCTCGTCGCGCGCGGGCGAGCGATTCGATCGCACGCTGGGCAGCGGCAAATCGGAGGCGACCGCGGACGCAGATGCTGCCGAGTCGCGCGAGAATATCGATCGATTGCTGCGCATGGTCCGGGCGCAAGTGGTCAGCGGGCGCGGCTCGACCGTGCTCAAACTAGATCCGCCGAATCTCGGTAATTTACGAGTTGAAATCAACTTACAGCGTGACGGGCTTTCGGTGCGCATGGACCCCGAGACCGAAGTGGCACACCGAATGCTCTCGCAGGGCATCGAAGACCTTCGACGCGATTTGCGGGCGGCGGGCATCGAACTCGCGCATGTGGACATTCGTCCGCCCAGCGCGACGACGGTGGTGCATGAAGCGCCGGCGGGATGGAACCCGCGGCAGATGACCGATCAGGACGACGCGGCGACGCGGCGTGATGATCGCGACGAACAGCTCGACGGCTTCGCACGGACGCGAGCACGCGGGCGAGAAGGATTGACGCGCGGCACGGACGCCGCGGCCTCGACAGGGATGTTGAGTGTGAGCATGGATGCGTCGCAAGGCCCGACGGCGGAGTCGCGGGTCAATGTGCTGGCGTAGGGGCGAAGGCCGAAGGCCGAATGCGTAGGGTGGGCATCGCCCACCATGTGCGCGGCTACGCGAAGGATTCAAATTGGTGGGCGATGCCCACCCTACAGCGATGGGCACCGCCCACCAATCGCGACGTCGCCAACGAATCATGAAATGGTGGGCAATGCCCACCCTACAGAGGCCATCCATGACCACAAACGGAATCACCAACTCCGCACAATCTGCAGCACCGCGCAGCACCACCGGCAGCCGCGGCGTAGGGACCATGAAGAGCGAAGACTTTTTCCGCATCATGGTGACCGAGCTGCAGAATCAAGACCCGCTCGAACCGAACAAGACATCCGACATGATCGGGCAGGTGTCGCAGGTGCGGTCGATTGAGCTGCAAAGCAAGCTCGGCGACACGCTCGACACGCTCGTCAAACAGCAACGCATGAACGACGCCGGCAGCATGATCGGCAAGTTTGTGACCGCGTCGATCGACGTGGGCGACGGACAGCAGACCACATCCGCCGGTCGCGTCGTTGCCGTGCATTACGAAGACACCGGCACGGCGAGCCTCGAACTCGACAACGGCGAGTTCGTGCCGCTCGACAAAGTCGATCTCGTCACCACGCTTGAAGAAGCCGCGAAAGCGCTGCAACCCGATGGTGGAACGACTGATCCGGCGGCGAAAATGATGAACGCCAAGTCGCAGCAGCCGACGCACCCGTTAGGGGAGATGTGGGCGGGCTTGGGGCGATTGCTTCACTTTGCCCCATAGGGGCCGTAGGGGTCAAGGGGCCGAGGGGCCAAGTGAGTGCGTGCTGCCGAGCGCGGCGCGGACGAGCGACCCTCGATCCGTTGCTCCCTTGATCCCTGCTTCTTCACTCGACCCCTTGCCCCCTCGGCCCCTCGACCCCTTCAAAAGGAACACACATGGGCCTCACAACTGCCATGTACACCGGTCTCACCGGTATGAGCGTCAACCAGACGCGCATCGCGACGATTGGTAACAACATTGCCAACGTCAACACGACCGCGTTCAAATCGTCGCGCACGTTGTTTCAGACGCAGATGTCGCAGTTGCTTTCCGCCGGCAGCGCGCCGAGCGCCACGCTCGGCGGCACCAACCCACAGCAACTCGGCTTCGGTGCGTCGATCGGCTCGACGCAAAAGAACATGACCGCCGGCTCGGTTGAGACGACAGGCGTGCCGAGCGACGCCGCGATTCAGGGCAGCGGCTTCTTCGTCGTGCAAAGCCCAGCCGGCCGGACGGCGTATACACGCGACGGGGCGTTCTATCTTGATTCCGCCAATCGACTGACCTACGACGGCTATACCGTCCGCGGCTTTGGCGTCGATGCGAGCAACAACATTTTGCCCAACGCGCTCACCGATCTTTCAATCCCGCTCGGCACGCAGACGATCGCCCGCGCGACGGAGAATGTGCAGATCGACGGCGACCTGTCGAGCGACGGCACGATCGCCACGCAGGGCAACCAGCTCACGTCGCAGCCGATGGTCGACGGTGGCGGCGGGGCGGCGTCCGCGGGCACCGCGCTCACCGACGTGCATTCGTCAACCAATCCGGGAACGCCGCTCTTTGCAGCGGGCAACACCATCACCGTCAGCGGTGCGACGCGCGGCGGTCGCGTGCTGCCGCCGCAGAGCTTTGTTGTCGGCACAACCGGCAACACGCTGGGCGACTATGCGACATGGCTGCAAGGGGCACTCGGCATTGACACGACCGCCGGCGTGCCGGGCACGCCAGGCGTGACGGTTGCGGGCGGAACGCTGGTGATCAACAGCAACGCCAGCAACGAGAGCGAATACGAGATTTCGACCAGCGACATTCTGAGCGACAACCTCGGCGTCTCGTCGCCGTTCACATTCACCGAAACGCAGGAGGCGAACGGCTCGGGCGTGTTTACGTCGTTCAATGTGTATGACTCGCTCGGCGCGCCGGTCACGGTGAACGCGACGTTCGCGCTCGATTCGACGCCGACCACCGGGCCGGTATGGCGCTATTACCTCGACACGACGCGGCCCGACGGCTCGCTCCAAAATCTCGGCACGGGAACGGTGACGTTCGACAACAACGGCAACTATGTCAGCGTCGCGGGCAACCAATTCTCGATCGACCGCAGCGGCACCGGCGCCACCTCGCCGCTCGGGTTCACGCTCGACTTATCGCAGGTCGACGGACTGAGCACGCAGCTCTCGGCGGTCGTCATGTCCGATCAGGACGGCTTCCCGCCCGGTACGCTGAACAACTTCAGCATCGGTGCCGACGGCACAATCAATGGCTCGTTTACGAATGGCCTGACGCGCGTGCTGGGGCAACTCGCGATCGCCGTGTTCCCGAATGACGAGGGCATGGTGGCCGAGGCGGACAATCTGTACTCGGCCGGGCCGAATTCGGGGGCCGCGCTCATCACGCCGCCGGGCACGTTTGGCGCGGGCACGATCATTAGCGGCGCGCTGGAGACTTCGAACGTCGATCTGGCTCGTGAGTTCATCGGGCTGATCCAGTCGAGCACGGGCTTTCAGGCGGCGAGCCGCATCATCAGCACGAGTTCGGACATGCTGGAGCAGTTGCTGTTGATTGCGCGGTAAGCGAAGGCCCAAGAAAAAAATCCGCCCCCGAGTGCACTGGGCGTGGCACCGGGGGGCGGCGTTGCGCGAGGCGCGGAGGAACCTCGCACTCACGCGACTCGCTGAATCTGCTACAACAAGCCGAGCTTACTTACACACGATTACGGGCAGTTCGTACCGAACACGCTCAGCAGTTGTGCCAGATCGGTCAGGTTGACGGCGCGATCGCCGTTCAGATCGCCCTGTGCCGCCGTGGCGTTGCCGCTGAGGCCGAAGTTCGACAGCAGGATCGCGAGATCGGACAGGCCGATGACGCGGTCGCCGTTCAGGTCAGCCGGGCACGGGGCCGGCGGCGCGACCGACGGATCGAACTGGCAGCCGCAGAGACGCGAGCCGCTGAGCGTGATCTTGTCCGCGACAAACTGTGCACAGCCCTGCGCCTCGCTGACGTTGATCGACGCGCCTTCTTCGCCGAGCGACCAGAACGCGAAGCCGTTCACGATCGAGTTGCTGATCTCGAAGTGCGACGAGTTGTCCGGGCGATTCGAGAAGAACAGCACGCTGCTCGTGTCGATGCCGCCGATGCCGACCAGCAGATTCGAATTCGACACGGTCATCTTGATCGTCGGCGGCAGGCGGAAGATCGCGTACGAACCCGCCGGACCGTTGACCAGGAACGTCATCGTGTTGAGGTTGAAGTCGTTGCCGTTGGTCTCGATGTCGATCACGTTGCGGCCCGGGGCGAGCAGCACGGTCGTGTCGATGTTCAGCACGCCGCTGGGGACGTTCAGAATCTGCGTCGCGGGGTAGCTGAGAACTGCGGCGCGGGCGGCGTCGAGTTCGGCTTCCAGCGCGACGAAATTCGTCGTACCGAAAACACCGGCGGCGGTCGGCTGCTCGATCGCGGCGAGCGGATTCGCGTTAGCTGCCGGAACGAACGTGCCGAAGCCGCCGATGTTGTTGTTCACGCCCGGGTCGGTCGGGCCGGTGGAAGCAAACGTATTGGGGAAGCCGTTGCTGTCGTTGTAGAACGAGTTGCCGGTGCCGATGTCAGCCGCCTGCGCCGGCTGTGCGGTGCGGATGCCGAGATCGCCGTAGATGCCGGTCTCGGACATGATGAATACGCCCGCGCCGTTGGTGATGGCGATATTGCCGTTGCCGCAAGTTCCGCCGGTGACCGGCAGAGCCGCGAGCGGGATACTCGGCACGTTGAACAGCAGCGACGGGCCGCCGCTGCTGCCGCCCGAGAGGAAGTCGCCGCTCGAAGGAATCGGAGCGCGATTGGCTCCGACCTCATAGCCGCTGATGCTCACTGCCGGGCCGACGCCCTGCCGACCTTGGAAGAGATTCTCCGGGCCGGTGCCGATCAGCAGATAGCGGCTGCTCTCGACGGTCGAGAGCGTCTGGGCGAGGGCCGGGGCGGCGATGGTCGCGCCGAGCGCGAGGCCAAGCGTCATGCGAAAGCGACGATCACTGAAGGTGCGCTGCAGGGTCATGGCGATTCACTCCTAAAGAGGTTTGTTGTCGGGTGCCGAGAACAGGTCGGCGTTCGAAAGTCCAGTGGAGCGCAGCGCGGGATTCGTACAGCAAACTGCGCGATTTGAACGATAAATTCGAGTTGATCGAACCGCCGTGGCGACGATCCGTTCGGAACGCCGCTGATAACCGAGCCGGGTCGCGCGCCGTTCGTCGGTGAAAGCAGCGATGCCGCCGTCGATCGCGGTGAAGCGACGAGGGCGGCATCTCAGTGGTGACAACATTGCGAACGCATCAGGTGCGCGATCGCATTCGGTTAGCAGCTCGTACCAAATCGCGACAGGAGAGTCGACAAATCGGTGAGGTCGACGTCGCCGTCGCCGTCCAGATCGCCATCGTCGCGCTGGGCGCCGCCGCCGAGGCCGAAGTTAGAGAGTAGCGTCGAGAGGTCGGTCAGGTCCACGTCCTGATCGCCGTCGACATCGCCGGGGCAACTCGGAAGCGGGATCGCGTTCAGGCTGACGACTTCCATCGGGTCGAGCGTGCCGTTGCCGCTGGCGTCGATAAGGATCAGCCGCGTGATCGAGACCGCGCCGAGCACCGTATCGAGCTGATCGAGATCGAGCAGCACCGCCGTCGTCGCATGAGTGCCGGGAACATCGACCGAGTCGATGTCCTCGCCCTCAAACCCGCCGGCGTAGCTTAGAAACACGAACTCGCCCGGCGTCACCAGCGCGCCCGCGCGCACCTGTCCGACTTGGACGACGATGCCGAAGTCGTCATCGCCGCCGCCTTCGATCACCGTCGGCGTGACATTGGAATCGATGATCGCAAGCTCAAAGGTGCGTGTCGTGGTCACACCTGAAAAGCCGCTCTCGTTATCGCCCACCGAACCGGTCGGCTCGGAGAACCAGTATTCATCGCTCGACGCGAACAGGCCGTTGCGCGTCAGTGTTTCAGGCAACGGCACATCGATCGCCTTCACTGGGGTACCACTGATCGAGTCAATGTACGTCGTGCTCGGGCTGAGAACTTTCGCCGACGACAGAATTTTCGTTGCCAGCGATTCGCCCGTTCCCGAGGTCAGCGTGACATATGACGGCGGCAACGCCGGAAACTGCGTCGTGATCGGCAAGACTGTCGCGTAGTCTTCGAGATTCGTAGTCGCGCTCAGCAACGTCGAGATACGACCCAGCGCGGCCTGTGCCTGTTGATTGAGACGCGAACTGATAAATGTGCCGAGCGTCGAACCGGCAAACTCGTTTGCCACTCCCACTTCAGCACCAAATCCGCGAACGGCGGCGAACACAGTCGTCTCGAACGGTGCACCGACCGCGTCACTGCCCCGGGTCGGATTGACCACCGTCGCCGTGATTGTCGTATTTTGCGTCGGGCTTTGGACAGCGGGTTGGCCCCCAATCGCGTTTACGGCTGAGATTGTCGCCGGAGCCGTCGCGATCGCGCCCGACGTCGCACTAAACGGCGCGTTGATCGCGACGCGCGGTGCCGCAATCGTTTGCCCCAGTACGCCGAGCGCGCCGGGCGTGGTCGAAAACGTCATCGCCGACGGGTTCGACGAGCTACCGGGCGTGACGCTGATGTTGATCGGAAAATCGCCGCCAACGTTGGCGCTCAGCAAGCCCGGGCGACCGGTCGTTCCCGCCAGCACGCGGAAGTTGTACTGCGCTGGCAGCGCAATACTCAGCCGCGGAGCTGTGTTGGTAAACACGACCGATGTCGGACGCGGGAAGATCGGCCCGTTCGGCGAAAACGTGAGATAGCCGCTCGAATCGAGCGCCGGACTTTCATTGCCGGCGGTCGCATCCTCGGTTGTCTTGCGTCGATCGACGAGGCGGCGGATGTAACCCGAACCGCCACTCTCGGCGACCTGTGTCGCGAGCAGGCTGAAAGCGCCTCCGGCGGGCAATACATCTTCCAGGTCGATGTTCAACCCGGTCGGCACTGCGTAAGGCTGCCGCAACACCGAGAACTTTGAATCGTCGTTGCCGGCGAACGCGTCGAACAATGCCGCCGTCCCCAGCACCGCACCACTCGGCAGCGCCGCATCGACCGGCCCCAGTTCGGGATGATCGCGATCGGCGAGCGACGCATACGCCGGCGAGTCGCGATTCACCAGCAGATACGCGTTTGATCCATCTGCAAGCACGCCGTTCACATGCTCATCAGGGACGTCGATCAGCGACACATCTAAAGGCGTCACAAAGTTCGTCGTTCCGCCGAACGTTCCGCCATTGATCGCGATCAGCGTGCATCCGGCAGGCGTCGTTGTGATCCCGCCGTTGATGCGCGCCACGCGCGTCGCGGGGGTGCCCGCCAAATCGGTCGGCGGCACGTCGGCGTTGTAGTCCACCCAGGCCAGAATCACTACGCCGCTGCTCGGTCGGGCGATCGCGCCTGCGGTGATGCCGTTGCTCGGATCGAGATCGAACGGCCGCAGATCCACGCGCAGATTCACAAAGCCGCGCTCGCTATTGCCCGAGTCTCCTTCGATTTCATAAAACGTGAGCTTCAGGCTGTCCTTGCTGAGTCCCGGCCCGAGCTGCGCCGACGTGGGCAGGTAGATCTGCACGAACTCCTGGTGCATATTCGCGGGATCGCGGCCGGTCGGGCCGTCTGTGCCGGCGGGGTTGTTGAATACCTGTGTGATGATGGGCCGATTCGGCGTTTGGCCGAGTGCGGTCGTGACAAGCAGCAGGCTGGGTATCGCCAGTGTGGCGGGTCGAATGAGACGCTTCATTTCGAACACTCCTAATTGTGTAAATCGATGACTGATCGGACTCGTGCATCGACGAATTCGCGAACGAGGCGGGCACGCTATGGCGGCGTACGGTCGTCGCCCGTGCCCGAGAACAGACGATTGGTCGCGTTGTTGCCGCTGTTACGCACGCGACCGTCCTCGGCGACCGAGTAACCGAGTTTCGAGAGTCGCATGGCGCTGACGTGTCCGTCGGCGAATGCGGTGTTGGCTTTATCCGCGTGACGCGTGTCGGGGGCGCTGCGCGACACCCCGCTGGCTCGGCTCGAACCGCCGGTCATGCGCGGCGGGTCGAGAGCCCAGCCGGCATTGCCGGAGGCAGCTTCGTCGCGACCGTTGTTTTCGTATTCGAGCCGCGCGTTCATGGCGAATGCGGCGGCGGTGCCAGCGGAGTCGGCGACGATCACCGTGTCGGCCGGGCGGGCGATGCGCGTGAGCGAGACCTTGGCGTTGCGTTCCACGTTGCGCCCGTTGTCACGCGTGTTGCCGAGGAACTGGTAGTTGTAGCCGTACGCGGCGTTTCGCTCGTCGGGCCAGACGGCGTCAGGGCAGTAGTACGCTTCGGAGACGTAGTTCTGGCGGTCGCGATCGGTCTGCGGCGCGGCGATCGCGGGTGTGCCGACCTGCGGCTGAAGAATCGCGGGCCAGCGCGGTCGATATTTCCGGCCGGTGCTGATGCGATAGTGATTGAGCGGGTTGGAGAACGAGCCGGGTTCGAAGGGCGGCAGCCGACCGGGGAGCAACTTGTCGCGTGCTTCGCCGGCGTAGACGTTCCAGGCTTGTGCGAGGGTGCGGAGCCGCGTGCCGCAGACGGCGGCGCGGGATTGCGCTCGCGCTTTGGCAAGCGACGGCAACAGAATCGCCAACAGGAGGCCGATGATCGCCACGACGACGAGCAACTCAATCAACGTGAAGCCCATCTGTCGGTTAGATCGCTGCATGTGGGTCCGTCCTTACGATCGCCTCGCGGCACTCTTTCAGTGGCGGGCGCAGACGGAATCGGACATAAATTGCACAGGAGCCAGCAATGCGGGTCGCGGAATACCGGCCGACACCGCGGAGACGGGCGGCTTTCGCGCAGAACCTGTCAGGGCAAACGCGTTCTAAGAAAAGCGTGACTCGACACAACGCGCAACTCGGGGAGCATCGGCCTCCGGCCGGTGCCAATGCGGTTTGCACCGGCCGGAGGCCAATGCTCCCCGCGCGGTGCGTGAAAATCGCCGATGCGTGCGCCGGCGGGTATACTCTCTCAACAACTTGTGATGACCCAGCCTGATCAACAACTGATCGAACGGTGTCTCGGCGGCGATCAGGCGGCGTGGACTGCGCTGGTTGATCGATACTCGGGCCTGGTCTATTCCATTTCGCGACGAATGATGCTTCCGTCCGAAGTGTGCGACGATGTGGCGCAAATCGTTTTCGCGACGTTCTCGCGTCAACTCGCCAACATCCGTTCTCAAGAAAGCCTCGCCGGCTGGTTCGGCATGGTGACGCGCCGCGAGAGTTGGCGCGCCAAGAAACGCCTTCGTCGCACCGCCGTGACGGAAGTCGCATTGGCAGTCGAACCGGCCGCCGAAGCCGCGGAAGTGGACGCTGACGAACAGAAGATCGCGATCCGCACGGCGGTGCAGCAGCTCGGGCCACCCTGCCGCGAATTGATCAGCATGCTGTTCTTTTCGGACCCGGAACCGCGCTACAACGAGGTGGCCGAACGGCTGGGCATCGCGACCGGAAGTATCGGCCCCACCCGCCGCCGCTGTTTGGCCCGACTGTCGGAAAATCTGCGGCACCTGTGAGCCGAGCGGTGCTAGAGTCTGTTGCCTGATCGAGGTCGAATCGGCTCATTCATGATTTTTGTATCGCCCCCACGTGGCGCTCACACAAGATGGGCGAGGTAGACCATGACCGAGGCACAACTGACCACACTCGCCGGAATGGAACTTCTTGTCGAATATGCACTTGGCGAATCTTCGCCGGAGCACGCGAAGGGCATCGAAGCCGTCGCCGCCCAAAGCGCAGCGGTCGCCAAACGCATCGCGCAGGTGCAAACGACCCTCGCGACGCTTGGCGTTGCGAGGGCAGACGCGGCGAACTGGCGGGTTACGCCCGAGCAGCGGGCACGACTCATCGCGCTCGCCCCGGCCAAGTCGCAAAGCTGGCTGAGCCGGTTGGGCGACAAGGTCAACGAGGCATTTGCCGCACTGGTTCTCGACAGCCGCGCCACCGGGCAAGTGCTGGCGGGTTTCCGCGGCGGTCGCGTGGAGCGGCATCTGATCTACCGCGCTGACGGCGTCGAGATCGAGCTGCGCATCTCCGCGGGCGAAATGGGCAAGCTAAACATGATCGGTCAGGTGCATGCCGACACGCCCGCGCAGAACGCCTTTCTCGCGCCGGCGACTGATGCCGCCGAGACCGTGGTCGATGTGGATGATCACGGGATGTTCGAGGTTGGCGTCGCGGCGGGCGTGTATTCGCTCGTGCTGATCTTCGCCGGTCGTCAGATTGTGATCCCATCGCTAGAGGTGGCCGCGGCGTGACGTTGGAAGCGATCGAAACTTCTCTGGCCGAATGGTACGACGAGCCGCACGACCGATTGGTCGCGCGGCTCGATGGCGCATTTGCCAGTGAGGGCGATCGTCTGGCGATCGCCGATCATGCGCGACAGCTCGCGACGAGTGATGTCGAATGGTCGCTGCGGCTGTCGGCGGCGCTGATCGATTCTTCGGCACTGGGCAGCGCGGCGCGTGTGCGGGCGATGGCGGCCAAGGCGCACGCACTCTGCTATCGCGGCGCGCCGGGCGAATCGATCGCGATCCTGAACGACGCGCGCGGCATCGCGGCGCGACTCGAAAATCCTTTCGAGCTTGCAGGCGTGCTGATGGCGTCGGTCCAGCCACACTTTCTACTCGGCAATCTTGAGCAAGCGACCACGGCCGCGACCGCGGCACGCGACGAGTTCGCTCGCGGCGGACACACGCAACATGCGGCGATGGCCGAGGTGAATCTGGGCGGCGTGCTGCGACGATTGAACAAGCCGGAAGAGGCGCTGCTGCACTTTGACAATGCGCGGCCGGTGCTGGCCGGCGACCCGGTGCGGCGGGCGATGATCGACAGCAATCGTGCCGAGGCGCTGCTCGATCTCGATCAATACTCTGCGGCATTGCAGGCATTTGAAGAGGCGCTCGGCGGATTTGACGCCGTGCAGAATTGGCATGCGGCGGCGCTGGTCGAGGGCAACATCGCCGACCTGCGCAGTCGGCAGGGACACCCGGATCTGGCGCTGCGCCATTTCGAACAGGCGCGGCGACGGCTCGAAGCGATCGGCAGCGAAGCGCAGGCCGAGTCGGCGCGGCTGCTGGCCGAAGAGGCGGAGTGCCTGGCGCGCATCGGTGCGCGACGCGAGAGCCTGACGCGCTACCACACGGCGATTGAAACGCTCGAACAGGCCGGCCTGGCATACGAGGCCGCCCGCGCGCGACTGATGCAAGGCACGGTGATGCTGCGACTCGGCGACTTTGAGCGTGCGGGTGAGACGCTCGGCGACGCGCGGCAACGCTTTACGGCGCTCGGCGACGTCTGCGGCGTCGCTGACGCCGACAGCGCGATCGCCGAGGTGCGCGTGCGCACGGGTCGGCTCGAAGATGCGATCATCCTGCTCGGCTGCGCGCTGGAGCGCGTCGGTGCGTGGCCGTCGCGCTCGGCGGCGATTGCGACGGAACTCGCGATTCGGATGTTGCATCAGTTGCGAATTGTCGAGGCCGATCGCTTGATCGCGATGGTTGATGCGATCGTCGATCGCATCGGCATCACGCCGCTGATGGCCCGGCTCAATTATGCCAAGGCGCTTGCTTGTCACGCGCGCGGCGATTCGCTGGGTGCGATGGCGCGGCTGCGCGACGCGACCGACACGCTGGAGCGTTTGCATGCGACGTTGCCGGCGGATCGGCTGCGCTATGCGTTTCTCGCCGACGCAGACGAGATGTATCAGACGATGCTGCGATTCGCGTTCGATCAGGGCGATCGCGCCGGCATCGAGGCCGCGTTCGGATCGCTCGAACGGGCGAGTGCGCGCGGCTTGCTCGATTTGATGTCGGCGGCGACGCAGGGCATTGACTCGGCGGCGGCGGACGATGACGACGCGCAGGTGCTGGCGGATATCGACGAATGTCGCGAGGCGATCGGCGTGGCGTACAGCCGCATCGGCCTGGGCGCGACCGGTCCCGAGGATCTGGCGCAGACCAAGGCTGCGGGGCAGCGACTCTCGGAGCTTGAGACGCGCTATGAGCGGCTGGAATCGCGGCTGCTGACGAGTCGGCGGATGCCCAGCGTGTTCGCGCGGCCGCTCGAATTCGCGGCGTTTCAGGCGAAACTTGCGGCGGATCAGGCGGTGGTGCGATATTTCGTGGAGAGCGACACCTATGGCGCGCTGGTGCTTCGGCACGACGGTGCAGTGGTGCGCCGATCGCTGGGCAGGGTGGATCAGACGGGCGCTTTGGCGCGACGCATCGGATTTCTGGTCGATCAGGCGATCGTTCGGGCCGCGACGGGCTTGCCGCCGCGCGACGCGGGATCGGCGTGGAGCGCGCTGTGCGAGTCACTGGATGCGATGCTGGTCGCGCCACTGAAGATGGACTTGCGCGGAGCGACGACGGTCGGGTTGATTCCGGCGGGTGAGTTGCACGGGTTGCCGCTGCACACACTCGCGCCGTCGCTCGCGGATTTGACGTGTGTGTATCCGCCGAGCGCGACGATCGGCGTCGAGCTGCGGCGCGGCGTGGCGCCTGATGCGGCGCTTCGCGTGCTGACGATTGGTGTGGATGACCCGATCGCGCCACAGATGAAACATGAGGCGGCCGAGATCGCCGCCGCTGTCGCCGGCTCGCGAAAATTGGTCGGCGAGAGCGCCACTGCGGATGCGATGATTGCTGCGGCGCGGGATGCCGACGTGATTCACCTTGCGACGCACAGTGTATTCGGCGAGAGCAATCCGCTGTCGTCGCGCATTGCGCTGGCCGATCGCTGGATGGACGCGCGCGAGATCGCGCGAATGCGGCTGCCGGGAAGCGTGGTCGTGCTGGCGGGTTGCGAGACGGGCCGATCGGGCGTCGATACCGGGGCCGAGCGATTCGGGCTGATTCGTGCGTTTCTGGCGGCGGGGGCGACGACGGTGATTGCGTCGCACTGGCCGCTGGCCGACCAGACCTCACGAGAATTTTTCATCGAACTGTATCGTCGCCTGTCGCAGGCAGGCTCGACGTGTCCGGCGCGTTGTTTGGCGCAGACGCAGATCGAGTTCGCGCGGCGCGGCGTTCATCCTGCTTTCTGGGCGGGGCTATTTGTCGTTGGAGGTTTGCAGTCATGACGAAATTTTCGGCGTTCTTGCGCGTTCTGGGTATAGCGGTGGCGGTAGCTCCGGTGGCTGCGTTGGCCGATGACGATTGCGACGATCAGGTCGCGCTGGTCACGCTTGCGCCGGGCGTTTCGATTGCGACGTTCAATTCGCAATTTGGGACGTCGACGATCAGCTCGATCGCCGCAATCAACGTGTTCCTGGTGTCTGTTCCGGAAGGCACGAATTACGGCGATCTCGAACTCGCGGTGGAGAGCAGTCCGCTGCTGCTCGACATTGAGCAAAATTGTGATGTCGTCGACACAAGTCCCGAGGGCGGCACGCGCACGTTCTTTTTCAACACGTTTCCGGATGCTTTCCAGAATCAACCGGCCGTGTCGATCATCGGCGTGCAGGCGGCGCAACAACTCTCCACCGGCGC
>JBJXFK010000298.1:0-6420 GCA_046155505.1 Phycisphaerae bacterium | reverse complement strand
CACGGTTTCGGCGACTTCGGTAAGATTCACATGGCCCTCCTTGGCCAAATGGCTCGTTTGAAACCCGAAGCTATTGAAACCGAGGATCGGGCCTTTGTCATTTACCCACAAACCTGACGCCGACCCCTCCCCCCCTCCACCGCCGAATTCTCTTGTTTCGCGGACGCCCAATCGGGTATCGTGCAAGGTTGTCATTTCGGCTTGAGCGAATCGATCAAGTTTCGCGAGAAGTGCACCGCACGGTCGGTCGCTGGTTGGAGGCTGTGCAATGCGCGCAGCCACCCCGGCGGATCGTATTGCCGGGGCCGGTGCGTGGCCCCGGAAGATCGTCAGGCAGGGGCATGGTCTGCGGTTCCCCGCCGGTAACCAGAATGGAAGGCGAACGGAACGATGAGTCATTCGAATGCTCTCGTATCAGCTCGATGTCAAAACCTGAAGACCACCCGCCGCGTGGCGTTTGCGCTTCGCGGCACGATCATGCTGGCGATGGCCGCGGCGTGGTTGGCGGCCGCGCCGGCCTTTGCCGCGCCCCAGACATCGGCGTCACCGAACGCAAGGAACGCGGAGGACGTGCCGGAGGGTTTGTCGGCCTCGGACTGGTCGAGCATCCGCGCGACGTATGAGGCCAATCGTCATGCGGCCTTCGCCGTCGACGGCGGCTATCAGGCGCGCAATCCCGGCCAGCATTGGCGCACGCGGTTTGATGGACGGGGCTTCGAGACCACACCCGATGCGGGCGGCTGGTCGTGGGGATTGGAACTGGTCAGCTACGGCCGCGGCGACCAGGGCCGCGTCGAAGATTCATCGCAGGGAAACCGTCAGACCGCGGGTTCGCCATCGCGGTGCATGGAAGCCAATGGCGGTCGCGTGTGATACGAGTGGGACGACACCCTGACCGAGTGGTACGTGAATGACACCCGCGGCCTGGAACATGGCTACACGGTGCGTCAGCGGCCGGCGGGCAGCGCGGGCTTTTTGCAGTTCAGCCTGGCGGTGCGCGGCGACCTGCGCCCGCGGCTCAGCGGCGACGGGCGGGGCGTGACCTTTGTCGACACGAACGGCGCGGCGGTGGTGAACTACGCCGGCCTGACCGTCTTCGACGCCACCGGCGCGAAAGTGCCGGCATGGTTCGACGCGCCCACTCCTACGGCCGGCGGCCTGCAGCCTGCGGCCTTTTCCATTGTCGTTGATGATCGCGAAGCAACCTATCCTTTAACCATCGATCCGACCGCCCAGCAGGCCTACCTCAAGGCCTCGAACACCGAGGCGAACGACCAGTTCGGCTACTCGGTGGCCGTCAGCGGCGACACGGTGGTGGTCGGGGCGTATCAGGAGGACAGCAACGCCACGGGCGTGAACGGCAACCAGGCCAACAACCTCCTCAGCTCTGCCGGCGCGGCCTACGTCTTCGTCCGCAGCGGCGCCGTCTGGAGCCAGCAGGCCTACCTCAAGGCCTCGAACACCGGGGCGGGCGACCGGTTCGGCATCTCGGTGGCCGCCAGCGGCGACACGGTGGTGATCGGGGCGAGTCTTGAGGCCAGCAGCGCCACGGGGGTGGACGGCAACGGGACCGACAACAGCGCCGCCAATGCCGGCGCGGCCTACGTCTTCGTCCGCAGTGCCGGGGTTTGGAGCCAGCAGGCCTACCTCAAGGCCTCCAACACCGAGGCAAACGACCAATTCGGCCGCTCGGTGGGCAGGTGGCACGGTCGGACCCTCTCGAATTCGGGCGACGCTCTCGACCTACGAAAACCGTGCGGGTGCCACTGCTCTGTGAGCAGTGCATTTCGACCGCGCGAGAACTTCGCGGCGTTTGAACGAGACTGACCACGAGCTGACTGGTCGCACTCACTTCCCCGCGGACCCGAAGCGCTCGCCGCCGCGCCGACTGCTTGTCACTTGCGATCGCGACTCGCTACGCCACCTAACAAAAAACACTGCTCGCAGAGCAGTGGCACGCCACGCCCCGTCGACTAGACCGTGATCCCATGCCCTGCAGTTGGCCTGAGCTTCCTTCGCCCCTGCCGGGGCGGGTTGGGCTGGTTCACGCGGTCCACGGGTTGCGCTCACGGGGGCGGTGCCCTGCGCTCGCTCCACCCGTGGCTACAGTCCGGCGCCCCGATGGGGCGGGATGCGTCGGCAAGAGCATGGCTGCAAACGGCCGCAGCCATGCCACGACGGCTGCAAACCAAAATCCAAAATCGCCCCAAAGGCCTATGAAACCTCCCGACCCCGCCGGGTATCTGACTCCCGGTCGCTCGCAGAAGCGTTCCGCCTCCGGTGGCCGGTGGCGGATAAACTCTCGCGTGCGACAACGCTTTGGAGGCTGTGCATCTATGACCAAATTCGTGATCATCGGACTGCTCATCGCCGCACCGCTGCTGATTCTCGCCGGTTGCACGCCGGCGAATGCGCAGTCGGGCGACGGGCAGACAAAAACGGGGACCGCATCAAAAGACGGTGCAAAGGACGGAGCAAAACACGTGAACGACAAGACCGGCGGCGGGTCGAAATTCTCCAAGGCGGGCTATGACATTACGCCGCTCTCACGCGAGCGCGTCGCCGAGCTGGCCAAGAAGCTGGACGCCGAGACCTATCGCGTCACGCAAAAGGCCGGGACCGAGCCGGCGTTTTGCGGCAATTTGCTCGACAACAAAAAGGACGGCGCATATTGCTGCGTCGTATGCGGCTTGCCGCTGTTCAACAGTGAGCACAAGTTCAACTCGGGCACTGGCTGGCCGAGCTTCTATCGCGAATTCGACCCCGAGCACGTCGCCCGCAAACGCGACGACGGGCACGGCATGGTTCGCGTTGAGATCAATTGCGCCCGCTGCGACGCACACCTCGGCCACGTCTTCGAAGACGGCCCCAAGCCGACCGGCGAGCGGCACTGCCTGAACTCGGCGTCGCTGAAGTTCTATGAGAAAGGCAGCGAGATGCCCGCTGAGAGCCGGCCCACGCAGCTCGCGACGGCGTACTTCGCGGCCGGCTGCTTTTGGGGCGTCGAGCACTATTTCCAGAAAGGCCCCGGCGTGATCGACGCGGCGAGCGGCTATATGAATGGCCGCACCGACAACCCGACTTACAAGGAAATCTGCAACCACGACACCGGCCACGCCGAGGCGGTGAAGGTGGTGTATGACCCGAGCAAGATCACGTATCGGCGATTGCTCGAAGCGTTCTTCGTGATGCACGACCCGACGCAGCTCAATCGCCAGGGGCCGGACGTGGGCGATCAGTATCGCTCGGGCATTTTCACGACCAATGCCGACCAGCAGCGCGAGGCCGAGGCGTTTGTGAAGGAGCTAGCGGCGAGCGAGGCGTACAAGACGCGAAAGATTGTGACGGTCATCGAGCCGGCCAAGGCGTTCTTCGCCGCCGAGGACTATCACCAGGACTACATCGTCAAGACGGGAAGGTCGTGCCACGTGAAGAATCCGTGGTAGCGGCGAATGCAGAATGAAGAATGAAGAATGAAGAATGAAGAATGCAGAAGGGGTGCCCGATGTCGGAGCGCATCTTCTGCATTCTGCATTCATCATTCTGCATTGACTGCGACTATTCGTCGTCGAGCGGCGGCGAAAACACGTCGCCGAAGAACGTCATCACCTGCCACGGGTTTCGCAGGTCGAGCATCGGCACGCCGCGATCGATATAGCGCGTGCGGTCGAGCAATTTCTCGTCGATGCCGTCGATGAATTCGAACGACAGCCGACCGTCGGCCTCGCCGAAATTCGATAGCTCGGCCGACAGTACGCCGTCGCCTTCGCGATAGCGGATCGACAGCGTGGCACGTTCCATCAGCTTGCGTTCGTCATCATCCATGCCGGTCGTGTCGAACTGACTCGCGCTGAGCGTCCACACGTCGTCGCTACCCTGTGAGACCGACGCATTGCCGGCAAATTTCTCGAGCTGAGCGATCAGCGACTCGAGCTGAGCCTGCGTCGCGCGACCGGTGAAAATCGCCTCGGCGATTTCGGTGATCGCCTTTTCCCATTCGCTCTCGCCGGCCGCCATGCCTGCCGTGATTTCGGCTTCGATTTCGTCGCCGGCCTCGTCGAGCGCCTTGGCAATCTCGTCGCCGATCGGACCGAGGCCGAGCAGGCCGGCTTTGATTTCGCGCTTCGTCGACGCGCTGGTCGGGCTGTCCGGGCTGTTCGGCGCACTTCCCGTTGAGACCTTCGCCTTGACGCTTTGGTTCACGCTGACATTCACTTCGCCAGCCGTCGCGTCAACATCCGGCTCGTCGACATCGACCGAAAAATCACCGTCGAACACGCCGGTTTGCTTGAGCAGGTCTTCGAGGCCGGTCAGATCGACCAGAATCCCGTCGCCCAAGCGCTTCACGACCGCTTCGATCACGCGCTGCGCGTGCGGATCATCGTCGACCAGATCCTCGACCGGCACATTCTGCACCCGTGCGAACACCCACTGATCGCCCTCGCGAGCCGCCACCGCCAGTTCGACGTTCAGCCCCGGCGCGTCCTCGTGATCGGCCGGCAGACGCACCGTGCCGTCCACGAAAAACGCATCCGGCTCGGCGTGAATGTCGCCCTCTTTCGCGAGTTGAGCCAGCGTGATCGGCTGCGGATAGCGAATCAACATGCGAAAATCGGCCGCGACGCCTTCGACGCGGACATTGCTGAGTTCGAGCTTGAAGCCGTTGTGCGTCGCCTCGCGCA
Organism: Phycisphaerae bacterium; assembly: GCA_046155505.1. Lineage (GTDB taxonomy): Bacteria > Planctomycetota > Phycisphaerae > UBA1845 > Fen-1342 > JBJXFK01. The sequence goes on along the minus strand of JBJXFK010000298.1, from coordinate 1,738 downwards.
GGCTGCGCAGAATCGTCGCGGCTTCGACCGTGCTGCCCGTCGGCGGCACAAAAATAAACGCCACGAGCGCGAGGGCCGCGGCGACGGCTGAAACACTGAATGTGATGAATCGACGCGCTTGCACGGAGAGACCTCCCGCCCGCAGGCGATGATGGTGGGCCAGTTCCGGACGCGAGTCGGACGAGGCGGATTTCCACGTTTGGCGTTGCTGCGCGGTCGGCTGAGGCAGGTGCAGTGACTTGCCGATGCGGCGCAGATTCTGATCCGCCAACCGGTCGTCATGATCGTGTTGTGCGGCCATGGGCAAACTCCTGATCTAAATTGAGCACGCGCCGAAACAAGTTGCGGCGCTACTCTTCGTCCGCGCTTCGCAGCGCTTCGCGAAGAGTTTGCCGGGCGCGATACAGGCGGCCTTCGACCGCGCGTTCGCTGATGCCCAGCTTCGCCGCAATCGCCGTCTGCGATTGCTCTTCAAAGTAAAACGCCACGATCAACTCCTGCTCCTCGCTCGCCAGGTTGGTGATTGCGAGCAGCAATTGATCTCGGATTTCCTGTCGTTCGAGCTCTGCGGCCGGGATTTCCTCGGACGCCAATCGCTCGCCCAGATGCGCCGCGAGGCGCTCATCGTGTACCGGAATGTGCGTCGGTCGTCGCTTCTGCCGGCGCCAATGACTTCGAATCAAATTGCGGGCGACGACGCGCATCCAGTACTCAAGCTGGTCGAGCGGAACGTGTCGAGCACCGGTCGTCGTCTGCACCCAAAGCTGCTGCATCAGGTCGTCAGCCAGATGTGAATCGCCGACGCGCACCGCGATATAGCGATACAGCGCGGAGCTACACCGGTCGAACGCGCGCTCCAGCGCGTGCGAATCGATGATGGCGACCTCACAACCTGCGGCTGGAATCGCCGCGCTGCCGGAAGCGAGCATCTGTGGGTTCCGTTCGTCGGGGTTACCGAGCACGTTCAACAGCATAGACGCCGGGGGTCGGGGAAGCCCACGGAAAAGGGTTCGGGGTTCGGGGTTCAGGGGTCAGGGTTCAGGGTTCGCGGGGCAGGGATCGGGGCTTTCCCTGTTCCCTGTACCCTGACCCCTGACCCCTGACCCCTGACCCCTGAACCCTCGAGGGACTCCGTTTCGCCTCTGCCCCCGGGACAAGCGGGCCATCACCCTGCATAATACAGAACGCGCATGCATCGGCTACTGGGTCGCCGACGCAGGCGCAGTCGATTCGGATCGTCATGATTCGAACGCAACCACGCGAAGGAAGTTCGCCGCATGCTGCTAGAAAGCGGTCCGGCTCTCAAAGACCGGATGTACAACGTGGCCTTCACAGTGGCACTGCTCGCGTACGGCTGTTGGTGTTACTACGACGGTACGTTCGGCTACATCAACAAGAATCGCGTCGAGGCTCGCAAGACGCTGACCAAACTGGTCGGAGCCGAACGCATTCCCGCCGAGCTGGGCACAGTCATCACGCGCGATACGCTGACATTCCTGAGCACACATGTGCCGAGGCTCGACTCGCCGCAAGCGATCCGGGGTGTACTGAAAATCGCCCCCATTCATGAAAAGCGTTCGCAGACCGGCGAACTCGAAGCGCAGTACTACGTCAGCGATTTCGGCATGATCACCGTCCCGGTAGCCCGCGACACCGTCGACCCGGCCAAGATCGAGTTCGAGAAGTGGAAAAACGAGCCGCTGGACATTCAGATGCAGTTTTACATGATGTACGGCGT
>JBJXFK010000296.1:0-4108 GCA_046155505.1 Phycisphaerae bacterium | reverse complement strand
TCGCCGTCGACTTCACCGGTGTGGGGATCGATGGCCGGCACGCGGGCCTGAATCGCCGATGCGAGGCGGTCTTTGTAGTGGTTGGGGTCAAAGATGGTGAGGAACACCGGGTACGGTGCCGTGCTCGCATCCGGCGGTCTGTAAGTCACGCGCTTGGTGCGGATCGGCGCATCGGTCACCTGGCTTGCGCCCTTCATCGCGTGAATGCGGGCCGGATTGGTCAATGCGAATCGATACACTTCATGCGTACGGCTTCCGGACAGCGAAGTTGTGCCGCCGGAGTCGATCGCGACGGCACACATTGCGATCGGCGGCCGCTGGTCGGCGCAGGGGTAGCGCGCCTGAAGAATCCGCTGCCGAAGGTCGTCGAAGGATGTGGCCAGGCCATGATCGACGCGCTGCGAGCGGTAGCCGTATCCCCAGGCCCGGACGACGTAATAAAAGTGGTCTTTTTGGGTATCGACCGTCGCGAGGATGGCCACGGCCCAGTTCGGAACGATCTGCGCCGGAGCACCCTCGTCGCATTTGGCCGCGAACACCTCGACCTTGCTGTGCACGATCTGCTGGCGAAAGGGCTCGCCCAACCAACTGTTCGTGAACCCCATCAACGAGATCGGGTCATCTTTACAGCGGATGAATTCGGCCGCGATGCGGTGCAAGGGAATCCACAGGCAATACGCCGCCCAGAGATGAACGCCAATGCGGCCGCGCAATTCGGTCTCCGCTGTGATGGGGCCGTCGATACCGTCCACCTGCCAGCGGCCGTTGCGGACCATCGCAACCCGCCCCAGTTCGTCGATCGCCTGATGGCAATGGCTGCATTCATACCACGCAGCCTTTTCGGCTTCGATCAGCGCCGCTTCCTGGGCGGGGTCATTCTGCTCGAACTTCTTCCAGCGGATGTTGGAGAATGCGAGTACCTGATATTCACCGCAATGCGGGCATGGCACATGGAAGCGCAGCTTGGATGATGACGCTTCGAATCTCCGCGTGATCAACCCGTCGGCGGTGGTGGGGGTCGAGACGTTCACAATCAACCTCCGGCCTTCGTAAGTCTGCGTGCGGGCGTAGCCCAAGCTGATCGGATCGCTCTCCCGACCCGACCAGGGCTGGAACTTGTCAACCTCGTCGTTGATCACCACGCGGCAAGGATCACTGGCCAGCGATGCCGGCGAGCCCGACCAGCCCAAGCGAAGCGTGAATCCATTGGCCAGCGAGACATGCCGCAACTGAATATCCCGACTCGCGGACGTAAACAGTTCCGCCAAGCAGGGCGTCGTCCGCAGCAGCGGCACGATCCGCTGGGCGACGATCTTCCTGCCCGTCTGTTCATCCGGCAGGACGAGCAATATTGGGTCAGGCTCCTGATGCGCGAAATAGCCAATGATGTTGCGTAGCGCTTCCGAAACACCCATCTGCGCGGCTTTGACGATACTGATCTCTTCCACGCCCCGGCGGGTGCACAAGTCCATCAATCCGGCGAGGTACGGCGCCTGCGCGTTTTTCCATTTGCCGGGCCGGGCCGATTGCATGCGGCTCAGCACGCGGTGCCGTTCGGCCCAGGCGCTGGGACAGAGACGCTGCTGAGGTTTCCAGGCAGCGCGTTCAGTGGCAAGCCAGCGGTCAGCGAGCATGGTCACGAATTACCTACAGGTCAGTTCGAGGCAAAGCTTCCTACAGCGATACCTAATGGTAGGATATCAGCACCTGCGAAATTTGTATTGGACCGAACGCAATTCTCGCGGCGCGGTGACCCACTACGCACGGCGCCGGGTGAGAACGAGAATGCCAATAATGACGCCCGCACTCGTGGAGGGTTCTGGAATGACGGCTCGCCAAGCCTCTCGGTCGTTATTTGGGTTTATGCCCCAACCCACAATCACGCTACCGTCGGCTGAAACACCTCGCGCCTCCGACAGGCGCCAGCCGGTCATGTCGACCCCCATTCCCGTCAATACGTCCCTGACGCGCCGATAGCCATTCGCGCCGTCCCATACAAAGGCATGTTGGGTGCCCGAGGACACCAGGCGACCAGCAATCACATTTCCGTCGGCGGATACATCGTTAGCAATGCTACTTGTGGTGCCGGTCGGCAATCCGAGACTTTGCATGCCCAAACCCAACGACCAACGAAATGCAATTTGCCGGTTAGCTGAATCGTACGCCTCGCCCACGACGGTTGATCCGTCGAGCGATGTTGCCGTGGCTGCTGACACCGAGCCGCCGGATATGAACCCAAGCCCTATCAATCCGCCGCCGGCTGTCCAGCGAAATGCTTCTGAATCGGAGAATCCCACGATGGATGATCCATCACCTGATACGTCCGTGCCCACGCTATTGAAACTGCCTGTCAGCGTTCCCAAAGAGGCCATCCCGGTGGACGCACTCCAGCGGAATGCACGCCCCCCTTGCGAAGTGAGGGCCGCTCCGGTGACCACGGCACCGTCGTTCGACACACCAGTCGCGCGGCTGTCGCGCCGGTCGGGTTGCAAAAATCCCAAACCCATCATTCCACCAGAGGAAGTCCAGCGAAATGCCTCGCGGTCATTGAGCGCGGGGCCCGGACTACTGAATCCGACGACGACCGAACCATTCGCGGAAACTCGATTCGCCTCCCCGATGTTGTTGCCGCCGGGCAAGTCCCCCAAATCAACGATTCCGGTACCGCTGGTCCACCGAAACGGTTTCTGACTGCCTCCGAGTAGGCTACGTCCGACCACGGCCGCGCCGTCGCTGGAAACACCAAAGGCCTGACTGTCTACCGGATTGGCCGGCAGAAAACCGAGGCCTTGGAACGTGGATCCGGCGAATCCGGTTTGCGATCCAACGAGCCCAATGGCTACGAGAATCCAGCGCGTCTTCGGATGTGAATGAGATGTTACAGCCTGCATTATTGCCGCCTCCTGTAGCCCAAACGATACAACCCCCAGGCAGCGAATACAACAAAACTGCTCCACAGTCGCGATAACGCGACTTATGGGACCGCGACCGACATTTTGAAATCGCGAATAATTGTCGTCGCGGAAATACGCCGCTCTTTCGTAATTCCTGAGGTTTGAAGTACAGGCTGGAGAATAAAGTGTTTTGGATCGAAACTGAAAAGTAAGAGCGTGACAATGTCTTGTAAGTGCAGGTGACGAGGGCACGCCGAAGAGACGCCCCCGTCATCGCGGAGGCGTCGGAAGAACGATCGTGATGTGCGTGGCGTTAGGCGGCGTATTCGAACTTGCCGCGTTCGGACTTCCGAAAGCGGGCTTCACCGCCCTTGTCGTTGATCTCGCGCAGGATCGCGGCGTAAAGCGTCGCGTGCGGGGTTTTTCCGTTGGGGCTGCTCCACAGGCCCTGCTCGGCCATCGCCGCGATCATTTCCTGCGAGCGCATCGCCTGCCCGGATTTCTGCAGGACCTGCGCGGCCGCGTCCAGTGCGCTGACCCGCGTGGGCTTGGCGTCGCTTCCGCGTGCCTTGCCCTTCGGGACCGGCTGACCGGTCACGACCTCGACCGTCGGATTGGCCTTGGGCTTCGCCGCGGCCTTAATCGCCTTCGTACCCTTGGACTTGCTCTTCTTCGCGCTTTTCGACATCGCAATCTCCTATGTGGTTGCCTCATCAGGCCGGGTCTCAAGCGCCCGGGCTACGCGAGCGGCGGCCAATCCTTCGTGGGGCATGTTGCAGCGCCCGTCATGGAGGCCAGACCGCCGCGCGTTTCGGCGGCTATTGGTTCCCGGCGGCGTCCAGTGCTTCGCGCAGCGTCCCGATCCGGTCCATCGATCGCTGCATCGCGGGCCACGTGTCGCTGCGCAGCCAGCTCACCGCCAGCGCGGCGTCCTTGATCGATTCGGCGGCTTCGAGCTTGGTGACCGCGTCCTGCAGGTCGCGGATCAGCTTGCGGGCCTTGTCGGCGACATCGCTGGCGGCGAGCGCGGCTTCGTGCTCAATCCAGTGCTTCAGAAAGTCGCGGTTCCCGTCGCGCAGCGCTTGCAGCCGTTCGTCAGCGATGCGCTTCGTCAGGGGCAGGTCGGTCGTCGTTTTCATGTCTATCCCTCTGTATGGGTTGATTCAGATGGCATAGGCCAGCCCGGCGGCCAGGAGGTCGACGATTACTTTCGC
>JBJXFK010000292.1:0-21434 GCA_046155505.1 Phycisphaerae bacterium | reverse complement strand
TCGCCGTCGCGCAGCGCATCAAGCACGCGCGTGATATCCACCGGCGGGGGTTGACTGGGCTCAGGTGATTGTGGCGGGATGTTCATCTGTTTCACGCCTGTGCGGTGGTGCTCCGCGGAATCACGCGTGCCGAGACCGCTGCATTGTAGCTGGGCTTGCTCGCCAGGAGAATTGCTCATGTCGCCAAGTCGTTTGTTCAAGCTGTTCATCGTTACCCTCGGGCTGGGTGCGTCGCCCACGCCGGCTCAAACACTTACCGGGCCTTTCCAACCGTTCAACTCCTGGTGGATTCACCCCGCACAGGGAACATTAGGCGTGTCGCGCGACACAACTCAAATCCGCATCGATCGCGACGGCAACGGAATCACCGAGTCGCTCTATGACATCCCGCAAATTCCGCCCGGCTCGCCGCTGCCGTCGAGTGCCAATCTGCGTCTGTCGCCGACGCGCGAGTTTCTCGTGGCCTATGGCCCGACGTGCGGCAGCGGCACGTCCGTGTACATCTTCACGGTCGCCGCTCCGCCCAATCTCACGTTGCTTGATACCGCGTGCATTGCAAATGGTGTCAGCCAGATCGGTTTTTATGACACTGGACTGTGTACGCAGGGCGTGATCGGCTCCGAATGTGCGGGAATGCTGGGCGTGTCGCCGCAGCGAGTCGTGTACGTTTCGGACGTAGGCAATGCGTTTACCGATCGCGTCCTGGTAACGTGGTTTGATCTCAGCAGCGGCACGCATGTGACGTCGTCGCCGGGGTTCAATCGTTCGCTACAGCTCACACGCATCGCGGTATCGCCGGGCGGCGACGCGGCGATGGTCGAGCACAACACCGATCCGCCGGCGGGGGCTGATTTCACGCTGATCGATCTGTGCCCCGCTCGGCTAGGGCAGCCGCTCTCGAGCGCGGTCGGCGGCGCACTGTTCAATCTACCTTCCCCGCAAGCGACGGCGCAGATGGTGGCGGTCGGCGGCGGTTTTGCCGTGCGGGTGACGCATCCATCGCTGGGCGGCGGATCGGACGATTTTGCATTCACGTCATGCGGCGGCGGGGCACCGGTCGAAACCAGCGCGTGCTGCGTCGCGAGCGCGGGTTGCACAATCGAGACCGCAGCCGATTGCTCGTCGGCGGGCGGCACATGGCTTGGACCAAATACATCCTGCAGCGAATGTGTATTCACCGGCGCGTGTTGCTTCTCGACGGCGTGCCAAGCGAACGTCATCGAGACCACATGCGTGCTCTTCGGCGGTGAATATCTGGGCGACGGCTCAAATTGCGACGATTGCGACATTTTGGATCTCGATTTATCACTCGCTGGCCCGTCGCAGGCGCAGCACGGCAGCGAGATCACTTACACGCTCACGTTCGATAACGTCGGCGACGTCGCGGCGGCAAATGTGTCGCTCGTCGATCCGCTTCCGTCGGGAACGGTGTTCGTATCTGCCACCGGCGGCGGCATGTACACCAGCGCCGGGCATCGCGTGACGTGGAGCATCGATCCGCTCGCGATCGGGGCGAGTGGCAGTCGCAGCGTCACAGTGCGCACGCCGTGCAATCAGAATTCGATCACGAATGCCGGCGCGACGATTAGTGCGGCGGGCGGCACGTTTTTCGCGTTTGGAAACGTGGTGACGCAACTGTTTCCGTCGACCGCCGGCCCTGTGAGAGTCACGGTGCAATCGCCGCCGCCGCGCGTGCCGCTGCATCGTGGCGACATCGTGCCGCACACGATCACGATCGAAAACGCGACCACCGAGCCGCGCGTCGCCGTAAATTTCAACGTGAACGCCGGCAACGAATCGGAAATGCTGAACGTGACCGACGCGGGCGGTGGGACGGCGACGATCCTGGGCGCGGGGTTGAATTGGACCGGAAACCTGCCCGCGAATTCGACGCGAACGATTTCGTTCGCGACGCGCGTGCTGCACTGTGCGAACCCCGAGCGTGATGTACATCTGAATTTCGGAAATGTCGTCGTGGTTCGATCCGCGTGCGGGTCGACGCTGGGCGAGGCGACGCCGCCGGGACCGTTCGACATTTTCCGTCCGACCACGTCGACGCTCCGCGCGCTCGCGCCGATTCCGCAGCCGCAGGCCGATCAACAAAACGTCGGCATAGCGCGTCAACTTGCGCGGCCGGGTGCGACGGTCGACGTGCAACTGATGATTGCAAACGCCTCGAACGACCCACAGGCGACGATCACGAGTTCGTTTGTGCTGCCGGCAGGCGTGCTGCCGGTCGGCGATCCGCCGTTCGTTGCGCCGACGGCGAGCGGTGCGACGTGGAACGCGATGACGCGGACCGTTTCGTGGTCAGGAGACGTCGCGCCGGGCACCGATGTGCAGATCACCGTGCGCTGCGAACTCCCGACGAGCGGCGCGTGCGTGCTGGACTTCCTGGTCGACGCGGCGACCGGGACTTGTAACGACCTGGACGCGCGGCTCATGCTGCACCTCGTACCCCAGCCGCCGACTGAGCCGCACCTGCTCGGCGTGCTCGGTGCTGGATCGGCGGCTGAACTGTGGACGCATCGACCAGGAATCGACACCGGTTCGACGACGCAGTTCTGCATGCAATCTGAGTCGCTCAACTGCCTCGCGGTGCGCGGCGACGGGGAAGTCTGGGTCGGCGATACGCCGCTGTTTCGCATGAATCCGCACAATCTGACGATTGCGATGTTGCCCAATGATTTCGTCGAGACAACGCTCGGAATCGTGCCGTTTGGGCGACTCGTTGACATTCTCGTCGATCCGGTCGACGACTCGCTGATTTTCGTCGGATACAACCAAGGTGTCGGGTTGAGCTTCGCGTTCGCGCGGCGCTATGTCCCAGCAACCGGCGTCGTAACGGACGTGTTTGATGGCTCGCTCTCGTCGCCCCAGATTCGCAGCCCGCGGCGTGCTGAATTCGATGCGAACGGGCACATCGTAATGATCGCGAGTGCGGCACAAGGCCAGCTCGGAATCGTGCGCGTCGACCCGGCGACCCAATTGTCGCCGACCCCGATCGTGATCCCGTTCGCCGGATTGACATTCCTGTCGACGTTTACGATCGACGCCGACGGCGATTACATCGTCACCCCATTTGCGAGCGGCAGCGCGACGCAACCGCTGGTCGAATTCAGCGTCGCGAACGGGACGGCGACCGAACTCTTCCCAAACCTGAACATGCTGCCGCATGGCGCGACGACGTTCGGCGGTTGCGCAGTCGGACCGGATGACGGCATCTATCTGTCGCGCAGCGACTCGTTTGGCGGCGCTTCGTTCATTGTGCGGCGCGGCACGCCGGCCACCCTCGAGGTCTGGCCAGTGCGCGACGCCGCCGACCTGTGGGTGGTGCGCAGCGCACCGTGCATCGGCGATCTTGACGGGAGCGGCGACGTCGGGCTGAGCGATCTGGCGATTCTGCTCGCGAACTTCGGCAACGGCGGCGCATCGCCGGACGTGGGCGATCTGAATGGCGACGCTCAGGTGAATCTAACCGATCTGGCGACGCTGCTGGCCCGATTTGGGTTGACCTGTCCATAGCCGGTCGGTGTGGCGTGGTACACTCGATGCGGTCGTTCGTGCGTGCGGCAGATGTGCCGTTCGCGCGAAGGACCGCATCGCGCTCGCGCCGAGTTCGAAAGCGATGTTGATCGGAGATGATCATGGCAGCCGCGACCCGAGTCGATCTGCACCTGCGCTGTCGCGTGAAGCCCGGCATGCGCGAGGCATTTCTGGCGTTTCTGCGCGAAGCGACGCCTTTCTATGAGTCGCCCGGCGGGATCACGATTCGGCTGCTGGAGGACATGAGCGAAGACCATCGATTTGTCGAGCTTGTGCTATACGACGACGAGGCGACATATCTGAAGGATCAGGAGCGCGTTGCGCACGACGACACGATGAAGGCGTATCTCACACGCTGGCGCGAACTGCTGGCCGAGCCGCCGGTGGTCGAGGTGTACCGGCTGCGCGCCTGAAGCGGCGTACGGTGGGGATTGCCCACCATTTCGCGGGTTTTCGAACCGGCGATCAGTAGTGGGCGATGCCCACCCTACGGTTCGCGTTTCGGCTGCTCAAACAACGCGGCCGGCAACTCGGCGTTGATCTCGATCGTGGTAAGCTTGGTCGGCGGCGCGTCTGATGCTTTGCCGTCGTGCTCAATCCGCCACGCGCACGGCAGCGTCACACCTTCAACGGTGCGTTCTTCAACGTACGTAATCCGCGCATCGCCGATCGCCATGCTCGGTGCCCGCATGCGCGTTTCGAGTCCCAGCAGGCGACCGTTCGCCGGATCGATCAAGAGCGTCATTTTGCAGCCGTCGAAATACAGGGTGACGCGCTCGACGCTAGTCTCACCAACGGTTTGAGAGCCGTCGGCAATCGCGATGAAATCCGCGCGCGTGCGAGCGCGTAGAATTGCGATCGGCGTGCGGTTCGACATCCGCCGTACCGCGCGAACCTGCTGCTGCACGAGCGGCATGTCTTCGACGGCTTTGTTCGCGAAGCCGAATCCGGACTCACCCACGACAACGTGACCATAAGTCGTTTCGTCCCACCACTCCTCCAATCGAACACGATCGGGAAACGCGAACATCATCGCGTTTACGACTCTGTAGTCCTTGTCGCCGTGCTTCTCCGTGCGTCCGATGCGCTGCTGATAGGTCTTGATCTCGTCGATCTGCGAGCCGCCGGCGTGTTTGACGGCGAGGTCGATCAACTCGCGCCCGCGTTTCTCGGCCGCCGCATCGCGCTTGGGCGGCGCGTCGTCGCCTTCGAGCAGCTTCTCGGGGGCTTTCAGAAAGCTCTCGCGACACTGCTTCGACGCGAACAGGTAAATGCGTCCGTCGTGCACGGCGTAGATGTCGCCGCGACCGTAGCCCGAGAGCGGTCCCATCCGGCCGCACGCACCGCCGAGTTGCACTTCATATTTGTCCGGATGCTTCTCGAACGCGGCTTTGCTTGCGGCGCTGACGAAGTGGTAGTTGTACATGCCGTGCGATAGCGCGATGGCCTCGTCGCCCTTGGTCTCGCGGCCCGCGAGCAACTCCACCGGATCGACCGCGAACGTGCGCACGCGTTTGCAAGTTTCCTGTGCAGCCGCGGCCGCGACGAAAACGAGGACGGCGAAAGCAGTGACCGAACGAATGCGTGCAGTCGTGTTGTGCATGTGCGTCTCCTTGAAATGGTCGGCGAACGCATAGCATAACGCGAATTGATTGATCGTTCAACAAAAATCACTGGGGAACTTCAGCAGTTTCGAATTGAGACGTAAAGTCATTATAGGAAAACGGTTACACGCGGAACAGATCGGAGCAGTCTTCTTTGTACCCGCAATTCGGGCAGACTTGCTTGCAGTGAACGCCGAACATCGCCGCCTCGCACAGCGGACAGGCCGAGCCAGGAAGGGGGCACGAACCGTCATTGCCGCTGCGATCGGCATCGCGAGTCGCCCCGCAATCGGTCGCCGCCGCCGCTGCGTCCTTCATGGACTCGTCGTTGCTGCTTATCATCGTCTGACAAGAGTAACCCGGCTGCGGCACAATGTCGCCGCCAAGAGGCAGGCCATGTGGAATTTCGGCGCGTTCTGTGATGAGTATTCGATCCTCTCGCGGCTCTATTTGAAGCTGGAGCTCGAGCCGTCGCGCGAGACGGTGGTGCATTTTCTCGATCAGGTTCGACGGGCATATCCAAAGATGGTCCGCCTGCGCCCGCGCGAGGGCGGCGCGCTCACGCTCGACGAAGATGCCCCCGACGACGCCGTGCGGCGGAATTTGAAGCTTGCGCCGAACTCGCTGAAGTTCGGCATTTTCAACCCGGCCGATCTCGAAGCGGTGTTGCAGTTCGGCAAGCATGTGCTGACGCAAGCGCCGGTGCAGCTTACGCTCAGCGATCTGGACATCGACTATCTGGAGGTGGCGTACAACTTTGATCTGGAATGTCGCGGCAACCACGACGAGTTGATCGCCGAGACGTTTTATGCGAGTCATCCGCTCATTGCGGCCGTGACGACCAATCAGACGTCGATCATCGATTGCCAGCCGTTCGTCGGCGTCGCGCTGACCGCCGACTGCGAGCAGCAACTGACGGTGGAGATCAAGGCGCGGACGACATCGACCGAACTGCGCAGCGGTGAATATGAGCCGGCGGATATCAGCGTGGTGCTCGCGGCACGGCAGTATTGGAATGCGGAGGGCGGCAGCGATCTGGTCGCGGCACATCGACAGCTTGCGACGATCGGCTCGCGATTTGCACAGGATCGGATCATTCCGATGATCGTGCAGCCGCTGGCCGCGGCGATTGCGAGCCGGCGGTGAATTGAGGCGATTTTCGGCGTGTGGGTCTGCGAAAGTGTGCGGTCCGTCGCGCGCGGCGCACGAATGATCGGACACGCGCGATTCAAGCGGTTTCATCGAGCGATCGCGGCGGATTTGGATGGATCGCGCGCGGGTCAACGGCCTAACATCGGGTGAAAGTCGCGAGCAACGGCAGGCCACAAACGCCCGCTCCGACGCAACAAACTTCCGCTTTGTTCCATGCTCACCGACCCGCAATCGGCAGGCCCAAGGATGAGGGCCTGCCGCTTTGCTTTTTTGCGCTTGGCGATCCGCAATGCCACACTTCCGATGCGTTTTCTGTGTTTGATCCAAATTTCCCCGCCCCGGCGAAAAAGATTTGCATCCGCCTGATATTCGGGTTATGTTAGGCATATCGAACGTAGACCAAAAACCGAACACCGGAGCGCTCGGTGCCGCTGACTGCCCAACTCGCCGACCTGGCTGCCGACCGCGTAAAGCTGCTGCTTTCCGCGGAGAGCTGCTATGTGGGCGATGACGGCGACGGGGCCGATCGGGCGGTGCGGCGCAGGAGGGGCGCCGCCCCGCCGCCGGATGATTTCGCCGAGCGTGTGTTCGACATTCGGGCTGATCTGTCGGCCGAGGTTCTGACCGAAAAACTCGACGAACGCGCGGCCAGGCCCGGCCTCGGGCGCGTGTCGGATCAATCTGGTTCTGCTTTGCCGTCCGAGGATCCGCTCTCACCGCGCGCGGCCGATGTGCCGACCGACCTTGTAACGGTCGAGCCGTCGGCTGGCGGCGGCGGAGAACGGCAGCGGCGCATCGCCCAACTCGTGCGGCAATTGGACGATATTCGTTCGCGCTGGCGACCGCGTGACGAGCGGTTTGCCACGGGTTTTGCGGCGCTCGATGAGGCGCTCGGCGGCGGGCTGGCGCGGGCCGCCATTCACGAACTCCTCGCACCTCGGCTCGGGTCTGCGGCTCGCTTCCTCGCCCTGCAAGCCGCGGCCCGGGCCGCCTTGCCTGCCCGTCGCAAGATTTTGCTGCTCGATCTGGAGAACGACTTTTATCCGCCCGCGGCGCGGCGCTGCGGCGTACCGCTGGATCAGTTGATCGTCATACGCGCGCGTCGGCCGGCGGAGGTGCTCTGGGTCAGCGAGCAGGCGCTGCGCTGTCGCGGCGTCGGCGCGGTGATCGCGCCGGTGCGCGAGATCGATCCGTATGTTTCGCGACGGCTGCAACTAGCGGCCGAGAGCGGCGGGGCGGTTGGGCTATTCATCAAGGTGACGCGCGATGGGGGGAATACCTTCGCAGCGTCGCGCTTGCAGGTCGATTCGCTGCCGGCGTCGATGCTGGTGCGGCGGTCGCTGGTTACGGTGCTCAAATTGCGAGATGGTCAGCCGGGCGCGATGGCGCAGGTTGAGTGGCCGGATGTGGTGCTGCCATATTCGACGCAGCGCGTGGATTTGCGTGAATTGCCGCTGCGCGCGACGGCGTAGTGCATGCGTCGCGCGACTGCGCTGCGGAGGCATGCGCCGCGGGGGCATGCGCTGGGGGACCGGTCTCCGACCGGTCTTTCTTGAATTGAGTCGCATCAGTGAACACTTGCCGCGCCGAGTTCCGAGCGGGGAAGAGTGATCAGCGCGCGAAGTATTGCGACGCGGCGGCGAAAGCGTAGCCGCCGGCGATCGTGCCGAGCAGGCCGAGGACGAGTGCGGTAGCGGCGATGCGCGCCGGCGATCTTGTGATGTGTGTTTGGCGCGACTTGCGTCGCGCCGAAGCGGCCGCGCGGCCGCGGAGCGACTGACGACGGCGCGCGGCATGGGTTTTCAACGAGGTACCTCGTTTCAGAAGTCCGATGGGAGACGACTGGCGAACTTTGCTGCCGCGACGAACTTGAGCGCAGCGACGAGCGGCGCGCCGCAGTGTTGCAGCGCGCCAGTGCGGTTGATTTCGACGTTGTCCGCGACGCAGCTTCATTGACGGAGCACCACGGCGGCGAGCACGAGCATGCCGGCGAGCATCACCAGGCCGATGCCGCCGACGATCGCCACGAGCAGCGTGATGCGGCGATTTTGCTGCTTGATCGCGCTGGTCAGGGCGTCCTGCAACTGCTGGCTGCCGGCGTGCAGGCGTGAGAGGGCGTTTACTTGTGCTTCGCCGGATTGGCGCAGCGTCTCGCCCGCGTCGCCGAAGCGACTGAGGGCGTCCACAACTTGCGCTTGCTCGGCATGGGCGGTTTCCAAGCGCTTGGCGACGCTGCGGACCGCGTCGGCTTGCGACTGGAGCGATGCAGGAAGCTCGATCAGGCCGGCGATCAGCGGCCCTGACGCGCGGCCGACTGCGTCGATCTGGCCGGCCATCGTGGCGATGTGCGATCCCTGGCTGCGCTGGTGCTGCGCCAGTTGTTCGAGCGTGCCGGCGATTTGCTGAATCGAGCCGTTCAGCTCAGCCGATCGGCGATCCTGCGAATCGAAGTGGCCGCGCACCGCGTCGAGCAGTTCGAGCATGCGGGCATAGCCTTCGCGAAGTTCGTTCACGCTGGCGCGTTTGCGGGGCCACGGCAACCAATCGCTCAGCGATCCGCCGCGCAGATCGCGATCGACGTGACCGTTGCCGTTGCCGTTTTTGTTTGCGGGCCGGGCGGTTTCGAAATGCACCGGCGTGAGGACCGAAAAATCATCGATGCCGTTACGTCCGCGAACGAAGTTCTCAACGCGTTTCCAGAACGAGGGCGTGGATGTCATGCCTGCGTACCTCCATGCACGCAACCGAATTGAAACCGTCGTTGGCAACCCTGCCGGGGCACAGTATAGACACGTCCGCGGCGTGATGCCAGCGAATTTCGGCCGCGAAATCGTGAGCCACAGAGGTCACGGAGATCACGGCGGAACAGAAAGATGTTGCCCGGGATTTGCGGACTTGCGTAGCGGGGGCGGGAGTCGCGGTCGGATCGGAGCGGGCGCGTTCTGGATTCAGAATTCAGAGATCAGGATAGAGATTTGCGATTTCAGATGGGCAGGGCTTGCTCTTCGAGAGGAGCTTCGCGGCCAGGGAACAAATTGAGCGGCCATAATACAAGTGATAGTGGGGGTGGACATTTTCACACGCGCCGATGCGCGATGAATGGTCGAGCGCCGTTTGTTGTCGCTGTCACTCGGGGCACTCGCTGGCGCTTCGCGTTCGGACCACGCTCGTTGCGCGCACTCACGTGGTTGCCGTGGGTCGGCGGATCGGGCAGGATGTAAGGCATGAACAGAGGTTTGCAAGTTGCCTCCGATTGGCGATGGCTGTCCGCGGCACTCGCGATCGCGGTGTCGGTTGGCCTGTTTGCGCCGCTCGCGGGCGGACAAACGGCGACGACCGGGCGGGCCGAATCGACCGAACGGTCCGCTTCGCTCGGACCGTCCGCGTCGCCCGTGCCGGTCACGTCGCCGGACGCCGCACTGTGGGAATCGATCGAGCGATTGTCGAACGACGATCCGGTCGCGGGCGGCAGCGGCGGATTTGCGACGCGGATCGAGCGGCGGCGGCAACTGCTCGAAAAACTGCGCATCTATCGCGCGTCCTATCCGGGCGCGGCGAAAATCGACGAGGCATGTCGCCGCGAGTTGGCGACACTGTTCGAACTGGGCACGCTCGAGGGCGGCGATTTTGGCGAGTTGGAGCGCGTGGTCGCAACGTGGCTCGAACGGCCGCCGTCGCCGGCGTCGCTGCATGAGGCCGCGTATTGGCGGATCGAGCTGCGATCGACGCGCGGCGAATTCGGAAATGTGCGTGTGCGGCTAGGGGACGGGGATTGGGAGCCGGCGCGGCTCGACGCCTATCGCGAGTATGCGGCGGCGTATCCGCTGAGCCGGCATGTGCCGCGAATTGCGACGATTTTGTACGACGACGCGGCTCGGCGCGGCCGACAGGGCGAGATGCGTGACATCGCGACGCGGCTGGCGCGCGACTGGCCGGACAGCGGGGTCGCCGAGCAATTGAGTGCCGACGTGCGACGGCGCGAGGCGGTCGGCAAACCGTTCTCGTTGCGGAGCGCAACGACAAACAGCGAGATCGACACGACCGCGTGGCCTGGGCAGACGGTCGTCATCGTGGTTTGGTCGTCGATTGATGCGGCCAGTCGCGAACGCGTGGCCGAGGTGGAATCGACCCGTGCGGCGCGTCAAAACGTGCGTGTGATCGGCGTAAATCTCGATCAATCGAACGATGCGATGCTCGCGGTCGCGCGCTCGCTGAACATCGAATGGCCGCAAGTCCATGACGGTCGCGGCTGGGCGGGCGACTTTGTGCGCACCTGGGGCGTGCGCGAGACGCCGTTCGTGCTGGTCATCGATCCGCGCGGGAACCTGGTTGGCTCGACGGGCGGCGACGAGTGGCGTGGATGGATTGTCGACATGGGGCGATGATAAAGAATGGGGCAGCTTATCATTCGCGCGCCGCCGCCGGGCGTGCGAGAATGCACCGCACGCTTCACCCGACTCGTGAAGCCGCGCGAGCCGTGGAGTGTCGCGGATGAAATTGAAGACCAGCGACGGTGGCGAGAAACGCCACCCCACGCCCGATGAAGTGAGCGGTGCTGTTCGGCGGCTGGCGATGAACGCGGATGAGTTCGTGATTCTCCAACGCGCGCTGGAGGACTACGTGCAGATTTCGGGCGGGCGGTTGGAGTATCGCGACGCGAGCGGCCACTATCGGGCGGATTCGCCGGTGACGGTCGAGCTTGCCGACCGCGTGTTCAGCGGGTTTCTCGATGGCGGGGACAAGTGGCGCGGCCTCGTCAAGTGGCGCGACGCGGAAGAGGAATTGGAGCGCGAGGCGCTCACGCGCTGGCAGCGGCGTAATTCGCCGTCGAGCTGGTTGTTCGCGATCGTTGTGTTCGGATGCATCGCGGCCTATGCGTGGTGGCGGAGCAGCGGTTGAGTACGCGCGGTGCGAGTCGTGCGGTAGCGATCGGCCCTCCGTGGCCGACTGCGTGCGCAGCACGCACGCGAAAAACGGCGTCGGCCGCAGAGGGCCGATCGCTACCGGGCGGGTCGCCACCGCGGCGGCGCGATGGCCGCGCGACCGTGCTGCTTGTTACTTCTTCTCGGTCCAGCCGACGATCTGCACCTTGATCTGAATCTCATCGGCGACGACCGCGACCGGCACGTCGGGCTTGATCTCAAAATCCTTACGGCTGATCTTGAATTCGCTGCGCAGGACGAGCAAATCACCCTTCTTGCCGCGCTCGCGACTCTGGAGCTTGTCGGGCAGATACGACGCGCGAACGGTGGCGGCGATCTCTTTGGTCTTGCCCTTGCAGGCGAAGTCACCGACGACGCTCAGCTCCCACTGGTTGTCGCCGACCTTCTTGGCATCCTTGATCGTTTTGAATGTATAGCTGATTTCGGGATTCTTCTTGACGTCCATCCACTCGGCGTTGTGGAGCGTATCCTTCATGCCCTTGTTTTCAGTGTGCAGCGACTCGGCATCGACGACGATCTTGCCGGTCGTCGCCTTCGGGTTCTCGGCGTCGAAGCTGAGCGTGCCCGAGATGCCCGACGCGAGGCCCATGATCGGCTCCAACTCGGAGTCGAGCAGGAAATAAACCGAGTTAACGCCCTTGTTGTCCTTGAAGCTAAACTCGCTCGCGGCGGCGAACGCGCTCGCCGACAGCAGCAGGCCGGCAATTCCGCCGGCGATCCAGGAGGAGACCTTCATCGACTTCCCTTTCGTAACATTGGCCCGAGGCTTCGACGCGGTGGCGAACGCACGCTGCGACGCCGACGATCACCTAACGTGAACGGACGAGGGATTATACCGATGAGGTGGGCCGCGTATTCCCCGAAACAGAGCGCACGCGCTCATGGGAAGCATCGGCCTCCGGTCGGTCGGGATACTGTTCGCACCGGCCGGAGGCCGATGCTCCCCGCGCGATTCTCCCCGCGCGATGTTCGCGCGCGATGACACACGCAACCTTCGGCGAGGGTTCTGCGGGTTGTGTGCGGCGTTCCGTCGGTCGGAGCTACGGCAGCTCCATACGAAGCGTGAGCGGGCCTTCGTCGCCGATGAGCACGACAAAGTCGCGGCCGATCTCGCGCAGGCGATAGCCGTCAATTGCCGCACCGACCGAAACGATCGAACTGTTGATCACCGCCATCGGCTGCTCGCCGGTGATGACGCCGTGCAATCTCAGCGTGGGTTGCGTCGATGCGGCGGCGGTTGCGGACGCGGTAGCACCGGCAGCGCCCGCGAGCAGTGGCGTTTTTTCGAGCAGTGCGAGTGTGCCGGTGGCCGTGAAGGGGTTGCGCATCGCGTCGAGCGGACTGACCGCGTTCGGCTGCGACGAGGCGGCCCGCACCTGGGCGATGAGCGCGTCAACATCGAGCGGCGCGGGTCGCGACGTAGGCAGCAATGCGGAGATGCCGGTCGGCTGCGCGGCCGAGGCAGACGTCACCGGCTTCGAGCTGGTCAGCCAGTCGATCGACCAGAGCAGCGTCGTGCTGGCGAGGCCCGCGGCCATCAAGCGTGTGCGACGGGAGATCATGGTGTCGCCCCCGCATTCGGCGGCGGCGAGCTCGCGAGATTGGGCGCGTCGACGAGCATGTAGAGCCGCAAACGCAGCTTGATTTCGCATTCGCCGTCGACGCCGCCCGTGCCGGGAGCGTTGCCGGAATTGCTGGCGTTACCGGTGCGCGCTTCGCTGATCGCGAGATCCTCGATCGAGTGATACGGAAATTCCGCCGCGAGCCGCGTAAGGAATGTCGCGAGCGCAGCGGGCGTGCTCCTTACGCTCAGATCGGTGTCGATCGAAACGTGCCGCTCGCCGCGCAGCGGTTGGAGCGGCGTCACGCTGGTGACCTGCACGCCGGCGGCGGTCGCACGAGCGACGATATCGGCCATCACGTTGCTGCGCCGCGATTCGGTCGGAATGGTGTCCTTGAACTCGGCGAGCAGCGCTTCGAGGCCGGCGCTATCGCCTACCAGCGTGTTCAAAGCCGCACGTGCGCCGCGGCGAGACTCCTCGGCCGCTTTTACTGCGGAACGCGCCACGTCGCTTTGCGCACCGGCGTGCATCAGCGGCGTGGCGATGCCCCACCACGCCACGCCGAGCAGCAGCGCGAGCACGCCGATGCCTGCGGCGTCGACGTCGTACAAAGTCAGCGGCTTGCGGAGCAGAATCATGGCTGCTCCCGTTTGCCGCGACACTCGATTTGAAATGCGATCGCGTTGCCACTGCCGAATTTTTCGCTGCTCGCGCGACGCAGATTCACATCGCTCCACTGGCCGGCGCGCTCGAGCGTGCGGACGAGCAGGTTGAGCGCGACGTGATCGATCGCGAATCCTGTCAGCTCGGTGATGGGCGCTGCCGGCGTATCGCGCGCCGCCGTCGGCGACTTCGGCGTAGCAGGTTTCGACGTCGCCTGCGCGCCGGCGACAACCGTTTCGCCGCGGCGGATCGACAGCCGGGTGAGTTTCACCTCTTCAGGCACGCCGTCCGAGATGCTCTGAAGCTGGGCCGGAACGAAGCTCGGTTGGCGGATCGATCGCAGTGTGGCGACGCGCATGAGCAATTCGTCGCGCGTCTTGGTCGCGGCGACCACGCGGCGCTGCAGCTCGGTGCATTCTTCATCGATCTTGCGCACCGCTTCGCGATCGTGCTCCAGCCGCATAGGCAACATGCGCACCATCGCGCTCGCACCCGCGATCCCCATCGCCGCGACGCCGCAAAGCACGGTCCAGTTGCGCGTGCGGCGGCGGCGCTGGGCGGCTTCGATGCAGACGTGCGGCAGGAGGTTGATCGGCTTCATGCCGCACCTCCCACGTCGAGGAGCGCCGCGCCAAGCACACCGGCCAGCTCGACGCGCAGCGCGGCGGGCGAGTTGGCAAATGCCGCGGTCGGTGACGATTGGTCACCCGCGATGGGTTCCACCGGCAAGTCGAGAAATTCCTGCAAGTATTCGATCAAGCCCGGCAACTGCGCTCCGCCGCCGGCGAGTACAAGCTTGCCTGCCGAGCGATCGGGATAGTTTTCCAAGACATATGCAAAGCACAGGTTGATCGAGCGGATGAGCGATTGCACGGAGTCGTTCAGCAGGCCGAAGACCAGCGGGCCGACGCCTTCGATGCGTTCCAGATCGGCGGCGCGATTGACGCGCGGCGCCGCGCCCGGCGAATTCATGCCGACCGTGCGTTTAATCATCTCGGCCTCGCCGAGCGAGACCTCGAACGCACTCGCGATCGCCTGCGTCCACGCGCCCGCCGACTGTTGCAGCGCTCGCACATACACCGGCGTGTCGCCGATGAGCAGCGTCAACACGCAGCGGCGCATGCCCATGTCGAGCACGCCCCAGACCGAGTCGGTCGGCGGCGGCGATTCGGCCATCGCTCGGCGGGCCAGTGCGCAGGGCGTAACATCGACGCGACGCAACCACAGGCCGCAGCGCTCGAGCTCGCTCGCCCAGCCGACGACTTTGGAGCGCGAGATTGCGACGCACATGACGTTTGCTTCTTCGCGATGGCCGGCGGGCAATTGCCAGTGGCGGACTTCGAGATCGGACGGATCGAGCCGCGTTTCGCGCGTGACTTCGAGCAGCAGCGCCTGCTCGACGCGTGCATCGGGCAGTGCGAGCACGGCGGCGGGCATTCCCAGTGTTTGAAAGTGAACTTCGGGAGGCGAGAGAATCAGCGTGACATCGCGACCGCGAAACGCGCCCGCGCCGGCGAGTCGCGCCACGCGGGCCGAGTCGAGCAGAGGGCCGCTGTCGCCGACGGTGCATTCGCTCGCCGGAAATTCGATCGAGAGCGAGTCGGTGACGGACGTGCGGCCGCGGGCGCGACGGACTTGCCCGGCGCGCAGGCCCGCAGCGCCGAGTTCAACGGCGATCGCGGAGTCTCGAGCCAATAGTCCGCCAAACATGCACACACTCCAAACCGTCACCGCGCGGCGACAGCACTAGCCGATGCCCGCCATGTCGAATAGCGGCAGGAACAGTCCCATCGCCACCATGCCGACAAACACGCCCATGAATGCCAGCATCACCGGCTCGATCACGCGCGTGAGGCTGGCGATCGCCGAATCGTTGTCGTCGTCCATCCACGACGAAACGAACTCGCATGCCTCGGCCATGCGCCCGTTTTCCTCGCCGGTGGCGATCGCCGATGCGATCACGGGATCGACGAGATTCGAATGTCGCAGCACGTCGCCGACTCTGTTTCCCGTGCTGACCGATTCGCGGAGTTTGTCGATCATCCGTTGATAGCAGATGGTGAGCGCCGCGGCCCGCGATTGATCGAGCGTTTCAAGCAGCGGCACGTTGGACCGCAACATCGCGGCCCAGACGCGAACGATGCGGGCGAATTCCAATCGACACGCAACTGCGCCGACGCCGGGTGCGCCGATCAGCACATGGTCGAGCATCTCGCGCACGATGCGCTGTCGCAAGGCGAAGATCGCGCCGATGACGAATGCCACGACGCCGCCCGCCATGAACGGCCAGTAGTCGCGGGCGATGTCGGCGACGGCGAACATGATCATGGTCGAGGTCGGCATGTTCGCATTCAGGTTGGTGAACAGCGTCTTGAAACGCGGAACGACAAAGCCGATGAGCACGGCGACGACGCCCAGGCAGAGTATCGACAGCACGAGCGGATAGACCAGCGCACCGATCACCGTCTTGCGCGTCTGCTCCTGACGATACGTCAGGTCGGCAAGCCGGCCGAACGAGCGCGGCAGCATTGCCGTCGCTTCGCCCGCGGCGATCATGCTGATGAACACGGGGCGAAACACGTCGTGGCGAATTCGCATTGCGTCGCTGAGCGATCCGCCGTTCTCGACGTGGTCGCGAATCTGGTGCAACACCTGCTTCATCACCGGCTTTTTCGTTTGCGCCTCGACGGCCTCGAGTGCGGGCACAACGGCCGAGCCGGATTCGAGCAGCATTTTCATCTGGCGCGTGAACAGCAGCAGATCGCGACCGCCGGGGCGCGAGAAACGACCTGGGCGAGCCTGGGCACCCGACTTTTCGGCGGCCTGCGTTACCTTGATCGGCGTGAGGCCCTTGCTGCGAAGCACTTCGAGCGCAGCGTCGGCGGCCGACGCTTCGATCACGTCGGTCTGCATCACGCCTGCGCGGGTCATGGCTTCGTAGGCAAACTTCATCGCCAATTACTCCAGCGTCATCCGCCGATGCCGACCAATTGCTCAGCCGACTCTTCGGCACGCGTGCGGCCTTCCGATTCGCTGTGCGTCACGCGCAGCACTTCCTCCAGCGTCGATTTTCCGGCCTCCACCAATTTCAGACCCTCTTCGCGAAGCGGACGCCAGCCGTCGCGACGGATGGCGGACATCAGCGCTGCGTCGTCGTGCGAGTGCAGCACCGGACGGACGTGATCAGTGACTTCCAAAATTTCATAGACGCCGAGCCGGCCGCGAAAACCGCTGTCGTGGCACTGCTTGCAACCCTCGCCTTTGTAGAAAACCGTGTCCATCTTGTGGCTCCAGCCGGCGTCGGCGAGCACCGAGTCAGCGGGGTAATAGGAGCTGCGACAGTGCGGGCAGATGGTGCGCGCAAGCCGCTGCGCGATGACGCCGTTGAACGCGGACGCCAGCAGATACGGCTCGATCCCCATGTCGGCCAGTCGCGCGAACGCGCCGGGCGCACTGTTGGTGTGCAGCGTCGACAAGACCAGGTGTCCGGTGAGCGCCGCCTGAATGGCCACGCGGGCCGTCTCTTCGTCGCGAATTTCGCCGACCATGATCACGTCGGGATCCTGGCGCAGGATGCTGCGCAGGGCGCGGGCGAACGTCATGCCGACCGAGTCGTTTACCTGAATCTGGTTGATCTGATCGAGCTGATACTCGACCGGATCCTCGATGGTGACAATGTTCTTTTCCGGCGTTGCGAGCAGATCGAGCACCGAATAGAGCGTCGTAGTCTTGCCGCTGCCGGTCGGGCCGGTGACGAGCACGATGCCGTGCGGGCGACCGAAGATGCGCTTGAACGCAGCTACCTGATCGGTTCGCAGGCCGAGCTTCTCGAGCGAGACGTTCAGCGCGCTCTTATCGAGAATTCGCAGCACGATTTTTTCGCCGAGCAGGGTGGGGATCGTCGAGAGCCGCAAATCGACTTCGCGCCCTTCAGCGATGACCTGGATGCGACCCTCCTGCGGCAGGCGGCGTTCGGCGATGTCCATTTTGCCGACGACTTTGATGCGCGACGAAATCGCGGCGTGCATACCGGCGGGCGCGTTCATCAATTCGCGCAGCTTGCCGTCGATGCGATAGCGAATCGCGGTACCGCGCTTGCGCGGCTCGATGTGAATGTCGCTCGCGCCGTCTTTGATCGCGGTAAGGATCGCGAGATTGACGAGATTCACAACCGGGCTGCCGTCGACCATGCGGCCGAGTTCGTGGGCATTGGCCTGATCGACCTGCTCGTTCTCGACCACCTCGACCTTGGCATCGGTGAGCTTCACCAAAAACGAGTCGATGTCGACCTGCTCGCCGAGGTACTTGGCCTGATACTCGACGACGCTGTTTTCGAGCACGAGTACGGGGTTGACTTCGCAGCCGAGCAGGCGCTGGAGCTGATCGATGCTGCGGAGCGATTGCGGCTCGACCATCGCGACCGTGATGACGTTTTCGACCTTGAAGAGTGGCAAAACTTTGAGTCGCTGCGCCTCTTCGCGACTGAGCAGCCGCGCGACGGCGGGGTCGATCAGGCCGTGGCGCAGAAAGCAGGGCTTGATCTTGAGATGCTTGGCGAGCGAGGTGAGGAGCGCGTTCGCCGAGAGCATGCCCATACCGATCAGCGTCTCGCCGAGGCGTTTGTTGCCGGTGGTTTGCTGTTCGAGCGCGCGCGACAGTCCGGCCTCGTCGATGAGGCCGTCCTGCAGCAACAGTTCGCCCAGTTTTCCGCCGCGGCGCATGCCGTCTCCTCTAGCGTTTGTAGCTGCGTATCGCGTTCTCGACTGTCTCGAAAATCTCCAGCCGGTCGAGCACGTTGGTCAAGTCGAGCGCCTCGCGGCAGGTGTCGGTCAGATTCGTCAGCCGCGGCCGGTGCGCGGTGGCGGCGCGCGAGACGACGGTCAGCAGCAACTCGATGCCGGCGCTGTCGAGATAGGGCACGTCGGCGCAGTCGATGACGACGCGGCCCTGCTTATCGCCGATGGCGGTCGTCACGCCGTGGGCAAACTCCGGCACTTCCTCGCCTATCAGCGGGCCATGCGGAACGAGCACGGTCACCGTGCCGTGATTTTGCACGTCGATTTTCATCGGCCCGCTCCGACGAGCGTGGTGTTGTGCGATTCGCTGACGACGGTGAGCGATTGTTCGCGAGCCCGCTCGGCTGCCGAAAACGCGGCGATGAGCATGTCATCGAGCGTGCGATCGTGCGCGGCATTGCCGACGAGGCCGCAACGGGTCATGACGGGGTCATTGGGCTGCACCGCGCCGACCTCGCCGCTCACGCATTCGAGCAGCTTGTCAGCGATGAGTTTGCCGAGTGCGAGATCGACTCGCCGCAAGAGGATCGCAAAGCGGTCGTCGGAGAATCGCCCGACCACGTCATCGGTGCGCAGGTGCCGCGCGAGGGAGCGACCAATGCGTTCGATCAATTGATCGCGTGTGTCCCATGCTCCGTGATCGTCTAGGCGGCGAAGTCCTTCGATCGTCATCACCGCGACCACCACCGGCTCGCGCTCGTCGCGAGCGCCGTTGATGGCGGTCTCAGCCGCGTCGAAAAAGTCGCGTCGTGTCAGCACGCCTGAGCCTTTGTCGGTGAACTCTGCGATGCGCAGCCGTTCACGACAGGCGACGTGCATCCACGTTTGCGAGAGCATGTTTTGCAGCAGATCGCGCATGCCGAGCGAGAGTTCAGCCAGACGAAACGCCTCGCCGACGGCGATGACGCCGACGGTCGCATGTCCGTCACGAATCGGCCAGACGATCTGCCAGCGTTGCTCGCTCTCAGCCAGTTTGTGCGACAGCTCGCCGTGATGTTTGTCGAATGCGTAATAGGCGATGCCGGTCGAAACGACGTGACCGAGCAGTCCGCCGCGCGAATGCAGGTCGATGTCACCGGCGCGATTCTCGCCGCCGGAAAGCGGGCGGAGCTTCTCCGCGCCGGGTGTGACGAGATATGCGCGGATGCGCAGTGCATCGAACGACTCGGCCATTGCCTCGCGAACGAACTGATCGAACGCGGGCCATTGCGGCTCGGTCATCGGCGTCGCGATCAGGAACTTGTGCAGTGCGTGCGCGAATTCGCTGAGTTGCCGAACATCGTCGACCGTTCGCGCCGACGGTTGAATGATGCGCGTCGGCGTCTGCTCGGTCGGTACGGTCACGCCGCGCCGCCGCGGTGCGAGCAGGGCCATGCCGACGGCCAGCGCCGCGAACGCGGCGATCGCGCCGGCTGAGCTACTTGGGGTGTCGATCGGTGCCACGCCGGTCAGGCTGAGCAGCTCGCGCGCGACGAGAATGGCCGACGCACCGCCGGCGAGCACGATGCCGACGCGTCCGCTGGTCGCCGTGTGCGTCATGGCGCGACTCCTTCGAGATGCGGGAAGACCTGTTGCAGGAGAGCCTGTTCGTGCGCGCGCAGGTGTTCGAGAACTTCAAAGAACACAGGCACGATTCGCGCGTCGAGTTTGGTCCCGGCCTCGCTGCGCATGATGTCGAGGGCGCGCTGGATGTCGAACTTGCCGCGATAGGAGCGGGCCGAGCTGAGCGCGTCGAATACGTCGGCGACGTGAATCACGCGGGCCGAGAGCGGAATCTCATCCTCGCGAAGGCCGCGCGGATAGCCGCCGCCGTCAGGCTGCTCGTGGTGATAGAGCACGCCGTCGAGGATGTGCTGGAAGCTCTGAATGTGCTTCAGAATCTCGTAGCCCATCTCAGGGTGCTTTTTGATCGTCTCAAACTCCTCCGGCGTCAGCTTGCCGGGTTTGTTGAGAATTTCTTCCGGGATACCGATCTTGCCCACGTCGTGCAGCAGGCCGGCCCACTCGAGCTGATCCACTTCCTCGCGACCGAGCTTGAGCCATTCAGCCATGCGACGCGACAGAAAACCGACGCGCTCGGAATGGCCGCTGGTGTAGCGGTCTTTCTTGTCGATGGCGGCGACGAGGGCGCGGGTCGATTCCATCGACGTCTGCCGCACGCGCTCGTGTAATTCGGTGTTGCACAGGATCTGTCCGCCGAAAGCGAGCAGCGTCTCGCAGAATCGCAGGTCGGCGGAAGTGAACTCGGGCGCGCCGATCGGTCGCTCTATGAAAACCACGTCCACCTGATTTTCGAGGCGGGCCAGTGGCGTGATCAGGATCCGCGAGGTTGCGTTGCACTTGACCGTCGTTTGTCGGCTCGAGCGCGCGTCGGCAGTCAGCGGTGCCAGATCCGCCGGTGGCACTGCGTCGTTGCTCACGCGTATGAATTTCGATTTCACCATCTCAAATCTACGCCAGCGACCATCGGCGACGTATACGTCGAGTCGTGCCGCGGCGAGCAGCATCGCCACCCGCGCGAGCAGCAGCCGTTTGATCTCGCGCGGGTCGGTTACGCCCGCGATTTCGCAGGTGAAGTCGATGAGCTGGTGAATTTGCTCATAATTGCGGCATAGTTCGTGCGAGAGCAGCTCGTTTTCCTCGACCACCACATGTATGCGCTCGGCCGTGTGCGCGGCCTGTTCAAGCCGCGCAAGCAGCGCCTCGGGCGTCGGCGGCGCGAGAGCCGCCGGCTCGTGCGCGGGGGTCGGAAGTTGGTTCTGCAGCTCGCTCATTCGTCTACTTACGCCTGTTTCGAAGCCTCAGCCGTGGCGGCAGCGCCGCCGTTTGCGATCTCGTTCACGCGCTCGGCCAGTGCCGACGGGCTGAACGGCTTGGGCATTACCAGCACGCCGCTGGTCGCGAGTTGCTCGCCAATTTCGCGATGATCCCAGCGATTGGTCAGCACGATCACGCCGCGCGGATAGTCCGGGCGCGGCTTGAGTTTCTCGATCAGTTCCAGGCCGGTCATGCCGGGCATGTTCAGGTCAGTCACGAGAATCTCGGGCGTGTGCTTCTCGAACTGTTCGAAGCCGGCCAGGCCGTTGCGGGCTTCGATGATCTCGTGCCCCTGCCTTTTCAGCCAAAAACAGATCACGCGCAAGATATGCGGGTCATCCTCAACCACCA
>JBJXFK010000127.1:0-14300 GCA_046155505.1 Phycisphaerae bacterium | reverse complement strand
TATTTGAAGGCGGCGGAGAAGTCGCTGCGCGAGACGTACAACCGCGACGTGATCATGTCGCGCGAGGGCGGGACGCTGCCGATTCTGCCGATGTTCAAGCGCGTGCTGGGTGCGGACAGCATCATGCTGGGCTTTGCGAGTCCGTATTGCAACGCGCATGGGCCGAACGAGAAGGCGCGGATTCCGGACCTTGATCTGGGGGCGGAGGTGATTGCGCGGCTGTTCGGGCATTTGTCCAAGTGATCGAGTACCCGAGGTCCGACCGTGCGGGAGGGGTTGCGTCGGGTGGCATGCTCTGGCTGTACTCAGCCTGAGCATGAACGCGCGACGGCACATGCCTACGCGGAGTACCGCATAGGCATGCCACACGCGAATTGGCTCAATAAACTCGCACGCCGCTCGCGTCAGCCACGCGATTCGCCCGCATGCTACACTCCCCGCATCACCGACGGAGGCCTCGCGGGCGATGCTACACATTCCCATTTTGCGCAGCGGCGCAGCGTATTCCAGCGTCGAGACGGTCGACATTCTTCACCACGCCACGGGCGAGCCGGTCGCGCGAGTGAGCCAAGCCAATAGCGGCCTCGTCGTGCGCGACATCAACCGCATGAACGACCGCGTGCTCGAAGGCTTCAGGGCCCGCGAGTTGATCGACCTGTGCAAACGCGCCGCCGAGTTTTTCATCAAGGGCGATCTGCCCATCGGCGATCAGGTGCAGTCCTTCGACGACTACGTTCGCCAGCTCTCTGCCACGACCGGCATGCCGCAAAGCTATTGCCGCGGCAACGCGGGCAAGATTCACAAAGTGATGGCCGAGATGGATGTGATCATCGCCGGGCTGACACGCGGGTTTGATCTCGACATCCTCGATCGCGGCTGGGGCACGCAGGATGGTCGCACGCTGAGCTTCTTCCGCGAAGGCCGCATCTTCGGAGCCGTGCTGCCGAGCAACTCGCCGGGCGTGCATTCGCTCTGGATTCCGGCGATCGCATTGAAGACGCCGATCGTGCTGAAGCCGGGCCGCGAAGAGCCGTGGACGCCGCTGCGGGTGATCGAGGCATTAGCGGCGGCGGGTGTGCCGCGCGAGGCGTTTGGGTTTTATCCGACCGATCACGGCGGCGCGGGCGAGCTGCTGCGCAACGTCGATCGGGCGATGCTGTTTGGCGATGCGTCGACTACGCGACCGTGGGCCAAGGACCCGCGCGTCGAGATTCATGGGCCGGGATACAGCAAGGTGCTGCTCGGCGACGACGCGGCGGACAATTGGCAGCAGTATCTCGACGTGATCGTCAGCAGCATCGCCGCGAATGGCGGTCGGTCGTGCATCAATGCGAGCGCGGTGTACACGCCGCGAAATGGGCGGGCGCTGGCCGAGGCACTGGCCGCGCGGCTGGCCAGGGTGCAGGCGTTGCCGGTCGATGACGCGAAAGCCGAGATCGCGGCGTTTTCGAATGCGAAGATGGCCGAGGCGATCGACGCGACCATCGACGCGGGGTTGCGCGAGCCGGGCGCGACCGACCTGACCGCGGCGATTCGCGGCAGCGGGCGGCTGGTGAAGCAGGGGCGCATTGCGTATTTGTTGCCGACGATCGTCTGGGTGGAGAATCGCGAGCACGCGCTGGCGAATCGCGAGTTTCTCTTTCCGTTTGCGAGCGTGATCGAATGCCCGACGAGCGAGATGCCTGCCGCGATCGGCCAATCGCTGGTCGTCACCGCGATCAGCAAGGACCGCACATTCATCGAATCGCTGATGGCTTCGCCGCACGTCGATCGGCTGAACGTCGGGCCGATCCCGACGTATGTCCTGAGCTGGGACCAGCCGCACGAGGGGAATTTGTTCGAGCATCTGTATCGGCAGCGGGCGTTCCAGAAGCAGGATGCGGCATGATTGACGCGCAGCTCCTGACCTCCTCCCCCGTCCGCGTCGTCTTCGGCTCGCACGCGCTGGCCCAACTCGGCGCGGTCGTCGAAGCCGAGCGCGTGAAGCGGGCCATGATCGTCACCGACCCCGCCATTCGCGTCGTCGGTTATCTCGGCCGCGCGGTGCATCACCTGCACGAGTGTTTCATCGAGACCGTCGTCTTCGACCAGTGCGAAGCCAACCCGACCACCGCGACCGTCGCGCGCGGCCTCGAAGTCGCTCGCCGGTCGCCGCCCGATCTGATCATCGGCCTCGGCGGCGGCAGCGCGATGGACTGCGCCAAGGCGATCAACCTGCTGCTGCAGTGCGGCGGGCAGATGAGCGACTATCGCGGCGATCCGGCGACGGCGGCGCTCGATGCGCGACGACCGCTACTGCCCATGGTGCTCGTGCCGACCACGGCGGGCACCGGCAGCGAGGCGCAGTCGTTCGCCATCATCGCCGACGCAACCACGCACATGAAAATGCCCTGCGGCGATCGGCGGAGCGTCGGCGGTTTGCGGCCGCGCGTTGCGATTCTCGACCCCGTGCTCACTGACACCGTGCCGCCGCGAATTGCGGCCGCGACGGGCATCGACGCGATTACACACGCGGTCGAGACGGCGGGATGCCGCGTTCGCACCGAAGTTTCGCGGCGATTCTCGATCGAGGCGTGGCGACGGCTGGCGACGGCGTTCCCGCTGGTGATGAGCGACCCGCACGACGAATCCGCTCGCGGCGACATGCTGCTCGGCGCGCATCTCGCGGGCTGCGCGATCGAGAATTCGATGCTCGGCGCGGCGCACGCCTGCGCGAATCCGCTGACCGCGAAGTACGAAATCGCGCATGGCGTCGCGGTCGGCATCATGTTGCCGCACGTGATTCGCTTCAACGCCCGCGACGGCGACGAAAACCCGTACGCCGCCCTCGACCGCTCGCCGTCGCGGCTGGCGGCGACGATCGAATCGCTGCTCGACGCGGGCGAAATTCCGCGCCGCCTGCGCGATGTCGGTGTCGAGCGCGAAACGCTGCCCACGCTCGCGGAGCAGGCGGCGGCGCAGTGGACGGCGGGATTCAATCCGGTGCCGGTGGGGGCGGCTGAAATGCTCACGCTCTACTCAGCAGCGCTGTAGCGTCGAGTCGCGAGATCCGAACCCCGAGCGCGAGCGAGCGGGGTAACGTGCTCACTCAGAAACTCTTCGATGACGCGAGCCGCTCGACTCCGCGTGTTACCCCGTCGTTTGCGCTCCGGGTTCGGATTGTCGTGCGGCTGCCGCGTGCATCTCCACTCGCTCCTCGCTATTCGCTACTCGTTGCTCCCCCGCTACACTCCCTCGCGATGTCCGTACACCAGACGCTTCGAATTCGAGCCATTCGCGTCACGCCGCTCGCGATCCCGATGCGGATCAAGTTCGAGCACGCCGCCGCGACGCGGGCGGTCGCCGACCCGGTGATGGTCGAACTCGAACCGGCCGCCCCCGCGCCGGCCGATCTGCGCGGCTGGGGCGAGACCCTGGCCCGCCACTATGTCACCGGCGAGACCGCTGCGACCGTGCCGGCGACGATCGAAAATGTGTTCGTGCCGATCCTTTCGAGATTTCGGGCAGAGTCGTTCGCTGAGGCGATCGAATTCGCCGATCAACTTCCATCCTATGACGGCGAGCAGTGTATTCACGCCGCCCGCGCGGCGGTCGAGCTTGCGATCCTCGATCTCGCGGGGCGTGCGTTTGGTCGGCGGCTGGCCGACGCGGTGAATTTTCTCGAACTGCGCGACTTCGGCTCGCCCGGCTCGCTGGCGACGAGCAGCTATTCGGGCATCGTGCTGGGCGAAAGTTTCAAGTCGCGCTGCCTGCTCGCCGGACAACGCTGGCTTGGCCTGCGCGATTTCAAGATCAAAGTGGCGATCCCCGGCTGGGAACGTCGCCTCGCCGCTGCGCAGCGCGTGCTCGGAAAGTCGATCGCCGCCGGTCGGTGCACATTGCGGGCCGACGCCAACGGCGGCTGGGATTTGCCGCAGGCAGTCGCGGCCCTGCCGACGCTTGCGGCCGCTGGCGTGTCGGCGCTTGAACAGCCGTTGCCGGTCGCCGGCGACGAACATCTGACCGAGCTTGTGCCGCGTGCTCGCGAGCATGGCATCGACCTGATCGCCGACGAATCGCTGATCACCGATGTCGATGCGCAGATGCTGATGACGGCAGGTGTGAAGGTGATGAACATCCGGCTCGCGAAAAACGGCGGCATCCTGCAAGCGTGGCGGTTGGCACGGCTGGCGATGGACAATGATTGCGATGTGCAGCTCGGCTGCCTGGTCGGCGAGACCAGCATCCTGACCGCGGCGGGTCAGGCGTTTCTCGAAGGCTGCCCGCGCGTGCGGTTTGCGGAAGGTGCGTTCGGGTCGTTTCTGTTGAAGGCCGACGTGAGTGATCGACCGTTGCGATTCGGGCTGGGTGGGCGGTTGCGGGCGCTCAGTTCGGCGGGGTTGGGGATAGACGTCGACGCTGATCGCGTGCAGAAACTCGCGGCGGCGGATGCGACGCGCATCATCTTGTGAGCACGTCGCGACTTTGCCGATTGGGACGACTCATTGAGTAAGGCCTCGCGCAGTTTTCAACGTTTTCCGCGCCACTGCGTCGCGGGTGTCGGCATACACTTCCCAATCAACTTACGCATCAACCGTTGGAGAACCCGCTTGTCTCAACCCGTCGCCATCGTCACCGGAGCCAGTCGCGGCATCGGCCTCGCCACTGCGCAGCGTCTAGCCAAACGCGGCTATGCCGTTGTCGGCGTCGCGCGCAACGAAGATCACTTGTGGCGGGCCGTTGAAGGGTTGAAGCGCCTGGGTGCTCCCGCCGCCGCCGTGGCGGTCGACGTTTCGACCACCGCCGGCTGCACCGCTGTGATTGATGCCGCGATCAGCAGCTTCGGGCGGATCGACGTGGTGATCAATAACGCCGGCGCGGCTCCGCTGGCCAAGATCCCTGCATTTACCGATGAGATGCTCGACGAGGCCCTGAGCGCAAATATCGTCGCCGTGCTGCGCATGACGCGGGCCGCGTGGCCGCATCTGGCCGAGACGAAGGGCACGATCGTCAATTTGTCATCGCTCGGCTCGGTCGATCCGTTTCCGGGATTCGCGGTGTACGGGGCGTGCAAGACGTGGGTGAATGCGTTCACCGCCGCCGCCGCGAAGGAGGGCAAGGCCGCCGGCATTCGTGTGTTCGCGGTCGCGCCGGGGGCGGTGGAGACCGAGATGCTGCGGGCCAATTTTCCAAACTTCCCGGCGGCGCAGACGTTGTCGCCGGATGACGTGGCGGCGGAGATTGAGAAGTGCCTGGACGCGGCGGCGAACGAGCGCAACGGCCAGACGATTTTCGTGCGCAAGTAAGCCGCGTGCGTCGGCGTTCGCCTATGCTTCGCCAGTGCCGATCCGTCGAGTGATCGGCGTCGTGTCGGCGGCGAGGCCTGCCCAAAGCCAAGCGACGCAGCCGAATTCTCGGTGCTGCCCGTTCGACACGATCAAAAATTGGTGGGCGATGCCCACCCTACGCGATGGTAAGGGGCCGCCATGAACGCACCGGGCGAAACGTCGCCGACACTGCCGTATGCCCATCGCGACCACTCGCATCTCGAAAACAAGCGACACTACAAATACTACGACCTGGTGATGGCGGGGTTTGTGACGGTGCTGCTGTGCTCGAACATGATCGGGCCGGGCAAGGTCTGCCAGTTCACGTTCTGGGGCATGGCGCTCACCTTCGGCGCGGGCAACATCTTCTTTCCGATCAGTTACATCTTCGGCGACATCCTGACCGAGGTGTACGGCTATGCCCGCACACGCAAGGTCATCTGGGCCGGCTTCGGGGCGATGATCTTTTATGTGATCATGAGCAATGCGGTTATCTACATGCCGGCGAAGGCCGACGAGCCGTACAACAGCGTGATTCAGCCCGCGATCGAGACGGTGTTCGGCAATGGCTGGCGAATTGTGGGCGCGTCGATTCTGGCGTTTTGGCTCGGAGATTTCGCGAATTCGTTCGTCATGGCCAAGATGAAGGTCGCCACGCGCGGCAAGTACCTCTGGACGCGAACCATCGGTTCGACGTTTGTCGGGCAGGGCGTGGACAGCATCGTGTTCTATCCGCTGGCGTTTGGCGGCGTCTGGTCGACCGAGTCGCTGGTGCAAATCGTGATATTCAACTGGCTGTTCAAAGTGGGCATCGAAGTCGTCATGACGCCGGCGACCTACGCGATCGTCGGCTTCCTGAAGCGGGCGGAGAATGAGGATTACTTTGATACGAAGACGAATTTCACGCCGTTTTCGTTGAAAGACTGAGCGACGCTTGGCGGGTGCCTCGCCCATCGTCGGACGCCAACGCTTGCGCCCTGGGTGGACCTAGATTTCTCTTTCGAGTCGGCATCTCTCGCGTTACACTGAAGTGGGCCAAACCTAATCCTCCGACAACTTGCACCGCTGGGGTAATACGCATGCGTGATGCCGTTGGCACGATTTACAGCTCGCGAAGCTTCCTGGCCTTTCAGCGCGGGGCCGCCGTCCTCAGCGTGGCGCTCGCCGCAGCGTTGGCGTTGGCCGACGGCGAGATCGGACCGCGCGGCCCCAATACAGGTGTTCAGGTCAATGTCGATGACGATCAGCGGAATATCGTCGGAGACGCGGCGAATGAGCCGTCGATCTGCGTGGATCGTACGCGTCCGAATCGCCTCGCGATCGGTTGGCGACAATTCAACACGGTTGCGTCGAATTTTCGCGAAGCCGGGTATGCCTACTCGCGCGATGCGGGACGCACCTGGCGGTTTCCCGGCACGCTGCGGCCGGGGCAGTTCAATTCCGATCCGGTGTTGCGCTCGGATAGCGCGGGGCGATTCTACTACCTTTCGCTTCCGCCAGGTCTGAACGCGCTTCAACTCTACCGTTCGGACGACGGCGGCGCGACTTGGTCTGCTCCATCGGAATTTCAAGGTGGCGACAAGGCGTGGATGGCGATCGATGACACCGGCGGAGTCGGCGACGGGAATATCTACACCTACTGGAGCCGCTTTTTCGGCTGTTGCGAGTCTCAGGTTTTTTCGCGCCGTGTGGAGGGCCAGGCGACCTTTGAGCCGCCGCTCGCGTTCCCGCCATTGGGAGAAGCCATCTATGGCACACTGGCGGTGGATCGCTATGGAATCCTCTACACGATCGGCATTTCGACTACGGGTAACACCGGAGTTTGGCGTGTGAATCGATCTGATACCGCGCGAGATCCCGACTCCGATGTAATTTTTCATCCGCCGATGGATGTGAATTTCGGCGGTTACCTCAGGTCTGGGACACCTTCGATCAACCCCGGCGGACTGCTGGGACAGTCGCATGTCGTGATCGATCGGTCCGCCGGAGATCGCGACGGTTGGATTTACTTGCTGGCTTCGATCTGGCTTGCGCCGGCGGAAACGGATCGGATGGATGTGAATTTGCTTCGAAGCACCGACGGGGGCCAGACTTGGTCGAACATCATTAAGGTGGGCGACAATCCGCCCGAAGTTCCGGCGTTCCAGTGGTTCGGTACATTGAGCGTCGCGCCGAATGGCAGACTCGACGTCATTTGGTATGACACGCGCGTTGACGCCTTACCGATGCAACCCGACAACTCGGCACTGTTCTATTCTTCATCCGCCGACGGTGCCGATACCTGGACGCCTCCGGTTCAACTAAGCCCCGCGTTCGGCCACCGCGTCGGATTCCCGCAGCAGAATAAACTCGGTGACTACATCGACATGTACAGCGACAACGTCGGCGTCGGAATCGCATACGCCGCCACCCACAACGGCGAGCAGGACGTTTGGTTCTACCGTGTCGGCGATTACGACTGCAACGGAAACGGCATCGGCGATTTGCAGGACATCGCCGCCGGACTGGAATCGGATCTCAACGGAAACGGCAACCCCGACCGCTGCGAGTGCATTGGCGATATTGATCGTGACTTGCGAATCGGCTTGGCCGACCTGGCCGCGCTGCTCGCGGGTTTTGGGTTGTGCAGCGGCGCGCCGACATTCGAGTCGGCCTCCGATCTCGACGCGAACGAGTGCGTTGATTTGGGCGATCTCGCACTATTGCTGAGCGGCTTCGGTCCCGAATGCCCGTGAGCCGGCGCGAAATCGGGCCGCGCGATGCGGTGCGAATTGCGAGCCGCGCCAATCGCCTCACCCCTGCGAGCGATCGCGCATGCCGCCGTTCGGCGGTTCGCATCCGCCCGCGGAATCTCCCGCCTTGCGTAACTGGCCCGCAAATTGCCCGGATACCATGCGGGTAAAGCGTTGATGTGGAATCCGTAAGACATGGTTTACCGCCGTGTTATTGCGGGTATATTCCTGAAGTGATCGCCCCGGTCGAGCGCTGGGCCGATCGCCACTCGCGGGGCCGAAGGGTTTGGCGCGAGCATTTCACAATCATGGAGTTCGGGACATGTGTAAACCGACGCTGCGCGGCTTTCGCGCGTTCACGCTGATTGAGTTGCTGGTTGTCGTTGCGATCATTGCACTTCTGATTTCCATCTTGCTGCCGTCGCTGAGCGCGGCGCGAGAATTGGCCAAGAGTGCCAAGTGCGGCGCGCAACTGAAGGGCATTGGGCAAGGCGTCGCTGCCTGCCGGCTGTCGAACAAAGATTACGTACCCACGTGGGATGACGGCGAGGCCGGCGGCAACAACAGCAATATGTACCCGATGTACACCTGGGTCGATGCCCTGTTCGATCTCGACTACGTCGGCGATTTCAAAGCCGGCCATTGTCCCACCGACAACCGACCCGACGAAGTTGCCGAGGCCCGCGGAAATCTGTGGCTTTTCAACTTCTCGGATAACACGCGCGGCGACGTATCCGCTCGTCGTCCCGGCATTCGCACGAGCTTTGCCCTGAACGAAAAGATGCACGGCAACTTCAAGGGTGACCGATACGAGAAAGACATGTCACGACAGGTGTTCGCGATCGACGGGTGGTGGACGTGGTTCCACAACATCAACGCTGCGTGGGCCTTTGCGGCGACCGGGGGCAACCTCAATGCCGATCCGATGAACTACCCCGATCTGTACTCAACGATGGTGGGTTGGCGTCATGGCGGGCCGAAGCTTCAGGCGAACGCGCTGTTTGATGACGGTCATGTTGCCCTGATCACCCCCCGCCCCCCGCGAACGCCAACGGACGTGATTGTGGGACGGCGTGACGGCACGGATACAGTGCGCCACTTCGCCTGGCTCCCGGGCGAGCGCTCCATCGAAAATCGTTACGCCCGCTACCAGGGTGAGATTGAAGAGTTGCGAAATCGTCCGACGTATACCGAGTTCGCTCGCGCCGGGGCGGGGGGGTCGAATCCGTCGGGCGTGCCGCGTATCACGGGTCGCTGGATCGGCGGCGTCGGTGGTGATAACGTGGTGCCGCTAAATTACCCGCTTGAACTCAGTCCGTTGTATCGCACACAGAATCGCATCTGGAAGAAAATCGCGTCGCAGCCTGGACAAAGGTAATCCGCATGAACAGCAAAGCTGTCGGACTTTCGATACTAGCGATTGTAGTGTTTGGGCTCGCCGGTTGGCGCATCCTCGCCGGTAGCGGCGAGCTCAAGATGTCCAAGACGTTTACGGCGCAGGGTATTTGCCTCTCATGCAAGACCGAGGGCACGGTCGAGTACGCCGCGAAGACTGTACCGCCGTACAAGTGCGCGAGTTGCGATGCGGAATCGTTTTACAGTTTCTGGTACTGCATGGATTGCCAATACCGTTTCGTGCCTGATCTGATGAAAGATGCACCGCGCCGACCGGTGCCCTATCCGGTGTGCTTGCACTGTAATTGCAAGACGGTGAGCGCGTGGATCCCGGAGTTGATGCCACAGCGCGGCGACGCCAAGCTGCCGAAATACCCATAGCCGCATTCGAACTTGCGACGGATTTCGTCATTGCTCCGCCCCGGCCATCTGTCATAAGATCGCCGGGGCGGCACGGTTTTTGCCGCACTGCCGAACCGCCGCGTGGCCGCATCGGGCACGCATGACGTATTCAGAGGGGACTGTCGTGCAAACTTGCCGAACCGTTCGCCGCCGGGCGTTGCCGCTCGCGCTGGCCGCTTGCTGTGCCAGTGTCGCGCTGGCCACGCCTGCCGAGGTGCCGTCCGACATCGTGCATTTCGAGATCAACTTCGTCACGTCGCCGGGCGATTCGATCTTCGTCTCGGGAAACATCCCCGAACTCGGCAACGCCGATGTGCGGCGTTCGGTGAAGATGCTGCCCGGCACTTTTTCACCGGGCAGCTTGCCGTGGACGCTCGATGTCTCGATCCCGCATGGCACGGCGTTCACGTATCAGTACTTCGCGGCCAACGACGACGTGGCGAACTATGACATGATCGCGAATTTTGAATCGTTCGCGGGCAGCGGCCCGTTCAACTTCAGCACGACCCCTGCGACGCCGACGCTGCGCGATCGCATCATCTATGCCCCGATAACCGAGAGCGCGAACTTCGCGATTTTTCAAACGCCGGCGGGCACACGCTCGCGACGGTTTCTGCCGCTTACGGGACGCA
Source organism: Phycisphaerae bacterium (assembly GCA_046155505.1). Classification (GTDB taxonomy): domain Bacteria; phylum Planctomycetota; class Phycisphaerae; order UBA1845; family Fen-1342; genus JBJXFK01. The sequence goes on along the minus strand of JBJXFK010000127.1, from coordinate 3,833 downwards.
GCGATCTGAAAGCCGCAGTGCTATGGGATCAACCGTTCGGCCCCGGCATCGACGCACAGATCATCGCCGGCACGATCGACTCGCCGCTACACACGCTGTTTTTCCGCAACGCCAATGCGTTCAACTATGAAGCGACAACGGTCCCGAACACCGCCGGGACCAAGGTAACATTCGCGCTGCCGACAACGCTTATCCCGGCCACGCGCACCGTCAACAACATCACCGGTCGCGGCATTCAAGTCTGGCTGCCGCGCAGCTATGCGGTGAATACCGCGAAGCGCTACCCGGTGCTCTACATGCACGACGGGCAAAACGTCTTCGTCCCCGGCGGGCCGTTTGGTACGTGGCAGGCCGAGGTCACAACGTCGCAGGGCAACCAGCGGGCGAAGGTGCGCGAGCTGATCATCGTCGCGATCGACAATTCGTCGCAACGCTCGGCCGAATATGTGCCCGAATTCGGCAACGCGACCGTCAACAACACGCGCTACAACCAGTTCATCGTGAACGAACTCAAGCCGCACATCGACGCAAACTATCGCACGCTGACCGATCGCGACAACACCGGCGTCGCGGGCAGCAGCTTCGGCGGGCTTGCGACGTGCTCGCTCGGGCTGGACCACTCGGGTGTGTTCGGTCGTCTGGGAATCTTCAGCCCGTCATTCTGGGCCGGGCAGACGGACAATCGCGTCTCCGCCGGGCAGATTCCGATGACCACGCGCATCTACATGGACGCGGGCGACACGAGCGACGACGGCGATCTCGCGCAGAGCGTGCGCGACGCACTGCTGGTCGGCGGGCGCGTGCTCAGCCGCGATCTGTTCTTTCAGATCGGCCTGTTTCAGCAACACAACGAAGCCGCCTGGAGCCAGCGTTTCCCGCAGATGCTGGAGGCGCTCTATCCGCTGGTCGAAGAGCCGGCGGCGCTGTCGCATTTGCCGCAGCCACGGAAGGGTGATTTCAACGGTGACGGCTGCGTCGAGCTGAGCGACCTGGCCCGTATGCTGGCCGCGTTCGGCACATGCGTCGGCGCGACGGCCTATGACTACGCGGCCGACCTCGACGCGTCGAACTGCGTCGATCTAACGGACCTGGCAGAACTGCTCGGCACGTTCGGGGCATGTGGATGACGAAACACAGAGGCACAGAGGGCACAGAGAAGAAGTGCAAAGTGCAGAATGCCGAATTGCGATTCGCGCTTCCGCATTCTGCATTCTGAATTCTGAATTCTGAATTCTCTTCTCTGTGCCTCTGTGCCTCTGTGTTTAGAACTCTTCAAATCCCGCCGGGACCGAACACGACGCCGTCGCGCCGCGCCGTGCGGCACTCGATTTCGCCGGCCTTTATCACGCCTCGCGCCAGCTCGATGCCCATCGCGCACACATCCGGCCCGTCGTCGTGCTTTGCATTCGGGAACTCCAGAAATTGCAGTTCCGCATCGCGCGACAAGTCTGGCGGAAACAGAAAATCGCCGCATTCGAGCACGGGTGCGATGCTCTGAATCCGCGCCTTCTTCTCGCCGCGCGTGATGATCGCTTCGATCGGCATATACAAGCCGTTGCGCGTTGAATATTCGCGCAACGTGTGGACCAGCGACATTTGATATGCGTTGGCTTCGATGCCGATTTTTTCCGGTCGCCACGTTTCGAAGATCGCGATGATTCGCCGCACCTGCGCGACGAAGTCGATCTTTTCGAGCGACAGTTCGCGCGTGTAGATCTTCCCGGTGGCGCGATCAACGCTGCCGATCCAGATCGCGAAGAAGTCGCCCGCCGTCTTGCCGACCGCCGGGTCGACTGTGACAAACGTCGAGAGCCTCTCGCACGTCGTGAGTACGCTCGGGTCGTATCGCTTCAACCATTCGCTGCGAAAAACCTGCCGCCCGGTGTCGATCGGATTAGCCTGATACTCCTGCTGAAATGCGAGCGTGCCGATGCGTTCCTGCTCCTCGAGCAGTCGCTCGACACTCCATCGCGCGGGCCACAGCGCGACGTGCCGAAACGCGGTCGCGCCGATCGTCATCGGCGCGCCCTCCGCGACCACCGCTTCGGCTTCGAGCGCACGATAGACGCGATAGTCCCAGCCGGGAAATTTGGTGCGATCGCGCAGGTTCGAGAGCAGCGAATCGAAGTGCAGCAGCGAACCGATCACGATCACCCGCCCGCCCGGCGCAAGCGTCGGCATCAGCACGCGCCGCAGCCACTGGTCCAGCTTGTCGCGCCGCTCGCTGCTTTGCACTTGCGCGTCGCACTCGATGTCGTCGCAGATGATTAGGTCGGGACGATTTGGCCCGCTGCGCACGCCGCGCAGTGCTGCACCGCCGCCCTTGGCGAGAATGGTCACGCCGCTGCTCGTCGTGAAATTCGCTTCCGACCACTTTCGGCGTCGCGGCTTGGCATCGCCCTCGCCGGGCAACGGCGCGCATTGGTCGCCGTACTGCTCGACGATACGGTCGTTCGATTCAAGCTCCATTCGGATGTCGCGCACAAACTGCGTCGCCAGCGTCGCCTCGTGCGACACGATCAGAATGTTGCGATACTGCCGCTCGCACACCGCCCACAGCGGCAGCGCCAGCGACGCGCAAGTGCTCTTGGCATGACCGCGCGGCGCGACGCGGGCGATCAGCCGCTTCGATCGATTCGCCAGATCGCGCATCAGCTCGATGTGAAACGCCGACGGCTCGTCACTGAAGTACTCCGGTAGAAACTCGCGCGCCCACGTCAGCAAGTCACGCGGCGCACCACCCATCGCCGCTGCCGCAGTCTCCTCACAAGCCGCCCTGCACGCCTCTCGCCCAATCCCCGACGCACTCGATCGAGTCGCGCCGATGCTCCGCCGCCCATGTCTGTCGATCGGCTCACGTTTCCTCGCGGCGCTGCTTCTCCGCTTCGATTGTCCTGCTCTGCTCGTCGCCCGGTTTCTCATCCGCGTCCCCCCGCGCAAGCATAGTCGCGCCGGCGAACGCCACGTCTCACGCTGCCGCACAAAACGCAGCGGCGATCACACTTGAACAGTTTTGACCACCCCCCGGACGCTTTCGCTCGCGCGCAATCACCCCGCTCAAAAAAAAACGCACGGAGCACCGCGGACCTCCGCGGTTCCGCGCCCCTCAAACAAATCACGTGCGTGCCCCAAATCCGAACCCCGACCGCCGGCGCGTGGCATGCTTTCGCGGTACTCCGCGTAAGCATGTCCTTCCCAACCGGTGGGCGGGTGGCACTGTCGGAAACCGCTGAATTCGAGCAACGGCAGCGAACTACGAAAACCGTGCGGGTGCCACTGCTTTGTGAGCAGTGTGTTGCGGAAGCGCGTGAACCGTTCGGATGTCTCGCGAGATTCCTTCCGAGCGGACGAGCGACGAGGACAGGTGGCACTGTCGGAAACCGCTGAATTCGTGTGACGGTCACGAACTACAAAAACCGGGCGTGTGCCACTGCTCTGTGAGCAGTGTGATTCGGAAGCGCGTGAACCGTTCGGATGTCTCGCGAGATTTCTTCCGAGCGTACGAGCGACGATCCGACACCGAAAGCGTCGAATTCTCCGGGCGCGTGGCGCGTGGCATGCTTTCGCGGCACTCCGCGTAAGCATGTCCTTCATGGGCAGGTGGCACTGTCGGAAACCGCTGAATTCGTGTGACGGTTGCGAACTACGAAAACCGTGCTGGTGCCACTGCTCTGTGAGCAGTGTGATACGGAAGCGCGTGAACCGTTCGGATGTCTCGCGAGATTTCTTCCGAGCGGACGAGCTACGATCCGACACCGAAAGCGTCGAATTCTCCCGGGCGCGTGGTGCGTGGCATGCTTTCGCGGTACTCCGCGTAAGCATGTCCTTCATGG
>JBJXFK010000254.1:0-14795 GCA_046155505.1 Phycisphaerae bacterium | reverse complement strand
AGTTCAATTCGCACCGGCCGGAGGCCGATGCTCCCCGCGCGATTTCAACCCGCTCCTCGGAGAGTGCGTTTGCCGTGGCCAACCGCGAACGGCTGCGGTGTCGCCGGTCGCTGTTTGCGCGTAAAGTTCCGGAGTGTATGTCGCCGATTAGAATGATTTGGGAGGCTCGCGCCCGGACATGATCGCACCCACACCTGATGTGCTGCTGATCACCGATGATGCGCAACTGGTGCGCTCGGTCGCGCAGAGCAAGCCGGCCGGCGCCGCTCTGCAAGCCCATTCCACCGCTGAATTTTCGCGGAAGCTGCCCGAGCATGCGACCGCCGATCTTTGGCTCGATCTCGAGGGTGTGAGCGCCACCGACCTGCCGACCCTGAGCGAAACGCTCAACACACTCGACGTTCGGCGACGGGTCTATTTTCATGCGGCATCCGCGCCGGATTCGCGCACGCTCCCGCCGGCGCTGTACATTCGCAAGCCGGTCGGTCCGACGCTGCTGCATGTATTGTGGAGCGGTGTCGAGCGCGGTCCGCTGGGCGAGCCGGTGCCGGTCGAGTTGCCGGCGATCACCAAGCTGCCGCTGCGCTTTGTCGAAGATTTTCAAACCATCGACCTCGCCGAAACGTGTCACGCTCTAGTGGCAAAGTTACCCGGCTGGCTCGGCATGCTATGCGGTACGCTCTATCGCACCGACCCGACGGCGCGGCGGCTGACGCTGGCCGAAAGCAGCGCGACGCCCGTCGATCTCACGGTTCGGCTCGACGATCCGAAGCACCCGGTCGCGATCGCGTCGCGTGAACGGCGAATCCTGAAGTACGACGACTGGAATCAGGCCTGCCGACAGTTCGGCTGGGTCGGCGGCGTGCCGTCGGATGTGTCGATCGGCGTCATCGCGCCGCTGCTGGTCGGCCCAAACCTCATCGGTTGCCTGCAATTGAGCGGCCGCGCCGACGCGCGTGACGCTTCGCCGATTCAGCCGTGCGATGCCTTATTCCGGTTTCTCGCGCGTGGCTTGCATCACGCCGCGCGATTTGCGCAGACGCTCAACGAATCGCGCATCGACGCGCTGACCGGGTTGCTCAATCACCGCGGCTTGCTCGAGACGTTGCAAGGCGAAATGGGGCGGGCGGCTCGATTTCAATCTCGACTTTCGATGATCACGCTCGATCTCGACGGGCTTAAGCCGCTGAATGATCGCCTCGGCCACGCCGCCGGCGACGCGCTGCTGCGTCACACGGCGGGCAAGGTGCGGGCGATGCTGCGTCAGGTGGATGCGGCGGCGCGCATCGGCGGAGATGAGTTTGTGGTCATCTTGCCGTCGACCGACGGGCCCGGCGCGATGCGGGTGGCGAATCGTATTCTCGAAGCGCTGCGCGACGATGCGGCGCATATCGCCGATGAACGCGTGCCGATGACGGCCAGCATCGGCGTCGCCGAATGGGCGGTCGGCGTGGATGTCGATCAACTTCTGCGCAGCGCGGACGCGGCGCTCTACGAGGCGAAACGCCAGGGCCGCGATCGGGCGGTGTGTTCGGAAGCGGGAGTCGTGGCGTAAGCACTTCTCGCCGTGCGACACCGTATTGCGGCGATTTTCAGCACTTTTCTTGCATTCCGCAAATTCTGTGCTATGTTTGATACACCGGCGAACCGCCGCGCGTATTGGAGTGTTTTGTGTTGTTTTCGTGTGCAATCCTGACTCACCACCGTTCGGCGCAAGGCAGCTTGGCGTCGCGCGATCGCGTTCATGAACCCAAACGTCATGAACCGGATCGCCGTCAACAGGTTGATCCATACCAATCGCCGAACCGGTAACGCTTTCCGCAAGTTGAAAGCCCCGGTCGGCGGGTTGCCGATCGGGTGCGCCGAGTTCCCTCGCAGAACTTTGTATCCCCATCGGTAACCCGCGACGGCCACATGCCCGCCGCGGGTTCTCGTTTGCGCCGCTGGTCGCGTGTGGCACTGCCCGCGCGACGCCGGAGAAGCTGCGCGCCGCGTCGATTGGCGTGCGAGCGACTGCTCAGCAAATCGACGCAAAACAGCGCACCGTAGATGGTCGGTAGCTCAAGGGTAGAGTAGGCGGCTTTTAACCGCCGGGTTGTGGGTTCAAGTCCCACCCGACCAATGCGACTGAGTAGTGAAATTGAACTGGTAGTGCAGCGGTCAGCACATCGCGTTTTCAGCGCGGGAGCGCGGGTTCGAATCCCGTCCAGTTCACTCGTCGCTCGCGGCCGACCGCCGTGCGGGACAGACGTTGACCGGTAGCTCAATCGGCAGAGCGCGCGGCTTTGACCCGCGAGGTCGAGGGTTCGATCCCCTCCCGGTCAGTGCATCGTTCGGGGCGACGCGCCGTCTGGCGCGCGATCGCCGACGGCGTTGTGCCGTGGTGGTGTAGCGGCCATCACAGCCGGTTGTCGACCGGCAGACACGGGTTCGATTCCCGTCCACGGCGTGATGCGTTCTGGTTTTTCGTGCACCGTGTAGCTCAGCGGGAGAGCGCTGGCTTCGGGGACCAGGGGCCGGAGGTTCGAATCCTCCCACGGTGAATGTGGCCGTCGTCTAGCTGGCAAAAGACACCGGCCTGTGAAGCCGGGGACATCGGTTCAAATCCGGTCGGTCACCTTTTGTAGTGAAGCCAGTGGCTTCGTAGCTCAATTGGAAAGAGCACCGGCCTACGAAGCCGGGGGTTGGCGGTTCGAGTCCGTCCGGAGTCGTGCGTCGAGCCTCTACTTCCGCGTGAATTTCTTGTTGAAAAGCGTGAACGAAATCACGCGATCACCTTCGCGTGCGGCGATTTGCAGCGGATGCCGCTCAAGCAATTCTGCCACCTCCAGCTGATCCCCCGCGTCTGCGCCGACGCACAGCTTGTATGACGTGCGATACTTGGGCCATTCGATGCGCAACCAGGTCATCGAGTCGGCGGCTTCGATGGTCACATTGGCGTCGTCCCCGGACGCGTACGCGCCGACGAGCGACTGCTGTACCGAAGCGTCCAACGCTTTCGGCGTCGCGAGACTTTTCTGCGCGTTTCCGAACAGCAATTCGGCAACGGCGTCCGCGACCGCGCGCACCGGTGCAGCATCGTCATTGGCCAGCACGAAGATGCAGCCGTCGTTCTTTGGATAACGACGAATCTCGCAAACGAAGCCGCGCACGGAACCACCGTGGCTGTGCATCTGCCGACCGCCGATGTCCTTTCCGACAAACCAGCCGAGCGCGTATCCGTGCGAACCGGCCTCAAGTAGCGCTTTTCGGGATGCGGCCGAAAGCAGGTCATTGCCGCTGAGCGCGCGGTCCCACCGCCATAGATCCCAGACGTTCGTCACTACGCCACCCATCCCGCGATACTGAAAACCATATGCGCCATAGGGATGGTCCAGCGCGGATCGTGAGGGCCCGAATTTCGAGGCACCGATCGCAACGGTCGCGCCCGCCGGCGCTGCGTCGCCCGTAAAGCAGGTCGCTCGCATGGCGACGGGTTCAAACAGCAGCGTACGGCATATGTCCGTGTAGCTCGCGCCGCCGGCACGGGCAATGATCTCGCTTGCGATCGCGTAACCTTGGTTCCAGTATTCCCAATGTGTTCCGGGGGTGTGCTTGGGTCCGCCGCGCAGAAATGAGGGCAATACCTTCGCAATATCGTCTCCCGCCCCCATGCTGTTGTTGCCGGGGATTCCGCTGGTGTGCTGAAGCAAATGTCGAAGTGTGATGGCTTGGCAGTCCTCGGGAATGCCGGGCAGATGCTTCGAGATGGAATGATCGAGATCCAACTTTTCGCCCTGCACGAGCCGCAGAGCGCTCGCTGCTGTGAACTGCTTCGTTGCCGACGCAATCTCAAACAGCGTGGCCGGGGTATTAGGTAGTTTTCCTTTCGCATCGGCAAAGCCGCATGCGGTCGCGGCCACGACCTTGCCATCCACGGCGGCGAGGACACTGCCGGAGAAGTCAAACAGCTCGGCATGCCGAACGAGGGCGATGATTTGGTCGCCGCGGGGGCCGTCTGCGAACGTTTTTGATTCGTCGCGGCCTTGCGCTTGGGTGATTGCCGCGAGTGCGAGCAAACTCAGCCATGTCGCAAGCGATCGAACCGGGAGATGTTGCATAGCGCTCCCTCCAATTGACTCAATCCCGCATTGACGCGCGGCCGTGCGGTCGCCCATCGGCCAAATGATCGACCCGGAGGCTTGCCGTGACAAGGGTTTTTTGGCATGGCTTTACTTACCGCCGGCCGCGAGCAGCCGCCCCATTCCCCGCTTCGCCCGTGCGACCTATAATGCCGCAATGTTCTTTTTGACGCTGCTCAGCCTGCTGCTTGCGCTGCCCATCGGCGGCACGCCATCCGTCACGGCGATCCTCGTCGCCGCTCAGGAAGAACAATTCCGCGAACGCCAGGTGCTCGACCCGGACAAAGACGACTGGGTCACGACGCCGGTCGAGGCCGGCACCGTCGTCGCCGAGCTGGAGCAGGCCCGCTCGCTGCTCGCCCGGGGTGAGTTCAAGCCCGCGCTGAAAATCCTCAAGCCGTGGACCGAGCAGAATTTCGACCACGAGCGTTATTACGAAGCCGTCTATCTGCTGGGTGAATGCTACTTCCAGAAGCCCGATTTCTACCAGGCGTATCTGAATTTCGACATCGTCGCCGACGCCACGTCGGGCGACCTGTTCCACAAGGCGATCCGCCGCCAGATGGATGTCGCCCGCGCGTTCCTCGCCGGGCAGAAGCGAATTTTCTGGGGTTTCCTGCGCATTCCCGCCTATGACGACGGTCTGGAGATTCTGGACCGCGTCTGGCAGCGCGTCCCCGGTACCCGCGCCGGCGAAGAGTCGCTCAAGACCAAAGCCGACTACCAGTTCGAGAATGGCGAAATGGACCTCGCCCAGGACGAGTACGCCAACCTCGCGAAACAGTATCCGAGTGGTCGCTGGATCACGCTCGCCACGCTGCGCAGCGCCGAAGCCGCTGCGTCGAGCTTTGGCGGGCCGCGATTCGACGATCGCCCGCTGATCGACGCCGACGATCGCTATCGCGAATTCAAGCGGCTCTTCCCCGGCCCTGCCGATCGCGAGGGCATCGACCAGCGATTAGAGGCGATTCGCAACCAGCGTGCCGCCAAGGATTACGACATTGCGAATTGGTACGAACGGACCAAGCAAATCGACTCGGCCGGCTATTACTACCGATTGATTTTGAAGGACTGGCCCGGCACGCCCGCGGCACTCGATGCAACGGCTCGCCTGCGAGCGCTCGGCCTGGCCGAAGAGACATCGCCGCAGCCGCGCATCGCACCGCCGGCAACGATGCCCGACTCGCAGCCGGCTGAGTCAAAGGCATCGGAGGAGAGTGACAATGGCAACTAGCCTGCGGCCGCGCATGTTTGTCGCGCTCACGCTCGGCCTGGTGACGCTGATCGCCCCGGGTTGCGGCTACAGCCAGCATGAGCTGTTCCGGTCCGATATCGAGTCGGTACATGTTGAGATCTTCGAATCCAAGGAATTCCGACGCGATATCGAGTTTTGGCTGACCGAAGCGGTGAAAAAGAAGATCAGTTCGGATACTCCATATAAGCTCACCAGCCGCGAAAAGGCGGATACGATCCTGCGTGGCGAGATTTTGGAGGAGCGGCAGAACTCGTTCGCTCCGGATTATGCGACGCGGCTGCCGCGTGATCAGCAGTTGACGCTGGTGATGCGCGTGCAGTGGAAGGATCAGCGAAGCGGGCAGATGCTGGTCGATCAGCCGTTGCTCTTGCAAGGGGCGGATTATCTGCCACCTGCCGGAGAGACGGAGTATTTCGGCCAGACGAAGGCGATTGATCGAATGGCGACGCGGATCATTCAGAAGATGTACGCGGAGTGGTGAGTGCTGAATGGCCATGCGAAATTGCGACGGGGAGCATCGGCCTCCGGCCGGTGCAAATTGAACTTCGCACCGGCTGATGGCCGGTGCCACAAGCAGGATGAAAGACGGACGGGCTGATAGCCCGTGCCACACTGAAACTGACCGACGGGCTCATTGCCCGTGCTACACGGAATTCGGGGATGCAAACGGATGCCAAGTGACGGCAACGACAATGGGAATCGACCGAACGGCCCGCAGCGCAACGGCGACAACGGCAAACCGCCGGTGCGTCTGACGCGCGGCGCGTTCAGTTGGATCGTGTTTCTCGGCCTGGGCCTCGTCCTGCTGGCGATGTTCAGCCGAAATCTCGCCGGCGCGCCGGAAAAGCCGCTGAGCGAATTTTGGAAACTGCTGGGCAACGGCCAAATCGAGAAAATCGAGATTCGTGACAACGAGTCGTTCGTCGCCGTGCTGGTGCGTGAGAATGAGCAAAGCCCGCTGCCCGAGAAGATCACGGTCAAGCATCCCGGACTGACCAACGAGTTCATGAAGTTCATGGCCACGGTGGAAGAGGTCAGTTCCAAGGCGTCGAAATCGCGTAGGCCGGACATTGAAGACAAGCGTAGCAACAGCATTTGGATTGCGCTACTGGTGAACTGGCTGCCGCTGATCTTGATCATGGGCCTGATCTGGTTCTTCCTGATCCGCCAACTGCGACAGAGCGCCGGCGGCGCGGGCATGCTCGGCAATTTCGGGCGCAGCCGCCACAAGCTGAGCACCAAAGAGCACACGCACGTCACGTTTGCCGACGTCGCCGGCATCGAAGAAGCCAAAGACGAAGTGCTCGAAATCGTCGAGTTCCTGCGAAACCCCAAGCGTTTCGCGCGCCTCGGCGGACGCATACCGCGCGGCGTGCTGCTCGTCGGCGAGCCGGGCTGCGGCAAGACGCTGCTGGCCAAGGCGATCGCCGGAGAGGCCGAGGTGCCGTTCTTCAGCATCAGCGGGTCGGACTTTGTCGAGATGTTCGTCGGCGTCGGTGCCAGCCGCGTGCGCGATCTGTTCCGTCAGGCGAAAGAGAATTCGCCCTGCATCATATTCCTCGACGAAATCGACGCGGTCGGTCGTCGCCGCGGCGTCGGCTACAACGGCGGCGGACACGACGAGCGCGAGCAAACGCTGAATGCGATTCTGGTCGAGATGGACGGTTTCGACAGCAACGACCAGGTGATCGTGATTGCCGCGACCAACCGGTCCGACGTGCTCGATCCGGCCCTCGTGCGCCCGGGCCGGTTCGATCGTCAGGTGTTCGTGCCGCTGCCCGACGTAAAGGGCCGGTATGAAATCCTGAAAGTGCACGCCAAAAAGGTGAAGATGCAGGCACCGATCGAGCCGAAGATTCAGCGGCTGGCCAAGGCCACGCCGATGTTCAGCGGTGCCGATCTCGCCGCGATCATCAACGAAGCGGCCCTGCTCGCGACGCTTTCGGGCAAGGACGCGGTCGAGTTGGAGGATCTGGAAGAAGCACGCGACAAGATCCGCTTCGGTCGAGCCAAGCGCAGCCGCGTTGTCGATGAAAAGGACCGCATTCTGACGGCGTATCACGAGGCGGGCCACGCCGTCGTGCAATCGTTGCTGAAGGACGTCGATCCGGTTCACAAGGTGAGCATCATTCCGCGCGGGCCCTATGGCGGCGCGACATTCTCGCTGCCCGAGAAGGATCGCATGACGGTCAGCCGATCGTTCCTGCACAACCAGTTGCGCGTGCTGTGCGCCGGTCGCATCGCCGAGGAATTTTTGGGGGCCGACGTGAACAGCGGTGCGGCGGGCGACATTCGCCAGGCCACCGGCATCGCGCGGCAGATGATCATGGACTGGGGCATGAGCGATCGGCTCGGCTTCGTCCACTATGGCGACGACGAACACAAGCAGATGTTCGAGATGCTCGGCAGCAAGGATTTCTCGGAGAAAACGACCGAGGAGATCGACGCCGAGGTCAAGCGGCTCATCGACGAAGCGTATACCGACACGCAAAAGATGATCCACGAGAATCGCGCAATGGTAGAGTCGGTCGCACAGGCGCTTCTCAAATACGAAACGCTTGATGGCGAAGATGTACGTGCATTGATCGCGGGCAAGACGCTCGATAAGCCGACGGTCAGCGACCTGATCGAAGCCGAGCGCGAGCGTCGCCAAAATCAGGGCGACCCGCCGATGGCGCGGCCGGTCGAGCGCCCGACCGACGGCGGCATCGGCCCGCTGCCAACGCCGGCCTAAGCGCACTTGGCGCGATCTTTGTGCTGCGCTTCTGGTTCTATGGGCTTCCAGCCCGTGCTTTGGACTGCGGGCTTCACAGCCCGCATCCGAACGCGACGCGCAAGCGAGTGCTGCGAGCGCAGCGAGCCAAAAACCGAGCCCCGCTACCGACTCTGTTTCTTCGTCGGAGGCTCAAGCTGTATCCGCTCCGGCGGCTCTTGGTTCACGCGCTGCGACCACATAATCGCGACGATTAGCATCGCGATGAGGATCGAAATCACCACGACACCCACTCGCCGCCTCACCGCACGCTCCACATATTGCCGTCGACGAACGCATACGTCTTCTCGAACGGCATCACCGCCACATGCCCATCGCAAAACGCGAACGGCTGCCCGCCGGGGTAACGCGTCGGCTGGCCGAGCGCATTGCCGAAGCGCCCGTCGATCTGCCGATCCCAATCCGCGGCGTGCGGTTCGCTCGGAAACATCGCCCGCGGCGGCGCGGCCCGCCCGCGCGTCCAGAAATAGGGATTGCTCGCGTCCGCCGTGTCGGCCCACGGGTCGAAGCACATATCAAAATACTCGCTGACCCAGAACGGATTGTTCGAGTCGCCGACGGGCGGCGGATTCGGAATGTCGATGCCGACCACCGCCGACCAGTCACCATGCCGCAGCGTCGAATACACCGTTCGCGCCGGCGAGCGCAGGTCGCTTTCTCGGCGCGGTACCCCGGTGATGAGGCCGTTATCCGAAAACGAGCCCCACATCACAGGAATTTCGAGATCGGGATCGCCGGGATCGAACCAGACGTTTCGGCGATGATTCGTCTCGCCGCGACTCGTCACACCGCCGCGATCCGGGCTGATGTAACGATCGAGCGCGGCCTGATAGTTGTTGATCGCCCACCACGAGACGGTCTGTGGCGTGGGTGCCGAAACGGTCTCCATCGTCTGCGCGAAATAGCCGCGATTGTCGGATGTGTACATCAGAGCGGCAACTTTGATTTGCCGCATGTTGCTGACGCACTGCGCGAGGCGTGCCTGCCGCCGACCGGCCTGTAGCGATGGCAGCAGAATGGAAAGCAGCAAGCTGATGATGGCGACCACGACCAACAGTTCGATCAGGGTGAACGCTCGGCGACGCGACATGTTTTGCTCCGTTCGTATGGCTCACTCCACTATCTGTCTGACACTTCAACGTGTATCCCATGCTACATACGGCGTAGCCTAGGCTACAGATGGCCACGCGTCAACGGGGCGGGTTTGCCGCATAATTCGCGTCAGGTGAAATGCGATGGACCGCTGCGCGCTTGAGTTTCGAATCGACGATCTGCGCGAACCGCCGCGCCGCGACTCAATGCTCGCGTTGCTGGCGAGCGTGTTCGGAAATGACGACGTCACAATCTTCGCCGACAGTGGTCGGTGGGATGCGTCGTTTCGTTCGATCGGCTATTGGCACGACGACCGTTGCGTCGCCAATGTCGGTGTATTCGACATGCCGCTGATTGTCGATGGCCACGAAGTTCGATCCTGCGGCGTGCAGGCGGTCGCGACCGATCCGGCGTTTCGCAGACGCGGCCTGTTCAAGTCGCTCATGCGCGAGGCGGTGCGGCATATCGATTCGCGCTGCGAGCTGTCGCTGCTCTTCACCGCCAACCCCGCACTCTATGAGCGTTTCGGCTATCGCATCGTCTGCGACGACGTGTTCCTGTATCGCCGCCGCTTGCCGCCATCGGTCGCACCCTGTGTCGCGCGACCGCTTTCGATCAACTCGCGTGTTGACATTGCGTTACTCGAAGCGCGGCGGCGCACCGCCGCGCCCATCTCGCGGCAGTTCGCCCCATCGCCGCGCGGCGCGATGTTTTGGTACAACGAATTGCGGCACGGTCTGCGTCGGGTGTACGACCTGCCGACGCTCGACGCGCTCGCGGTATTTGACCACGATGGCGGGCGATTGCGACTGCTCGACATGCTCGCCGATCGTCTTCCGTCGCTTGACGATTTGATCGATGCCACCGGCTCGCAAGCCTCGGTCGTCGAACTCTGGTTCAGCCCGGACCAATTCGACGCGGTCTGCGAAGTCGTGCCGCGCCGCGACGGCGACTTCCTGATGGCCCGCGGCCCGCTGGCGATCGAAGGACGGCCGTTCGCATTTCCGCCGCCCGCGTATTTTTGATTGGAACAAAGGAACCAGGAAACAAGGGAACAAGGGAACAGCGGCGCAACCGCACGAAACGCGCGTTCACTCTCTTCCCTTGTTTCCTGGTTCCATTGTTTCCTTGTTCCCCTGCCCAAGGATGAGACGCCGAGCAAACGCGCCGGCCTCCGCAAGTGCCGCACGATCGACGCGCGTCGCGAAGCCGTGCGATTCAATCGCGGCGATGAGCAGTTCCGTCGCGATGTTTCCCGGCGCGCGCCGCTCCGGCGTGCCGGCGTAAGGGCAACCGCCCAGGCCGCCCGCCGAGCCATCGAACGATCGAACGCCCAGATCGAGCGCTCGCTGCACGCACGCGCCCGCGTGACCAAACGTGTCGTGCATGTGTAGCGTGAGTCGCGGCAGATTCGCGCCTCCGATGCGCTCGATCACGGCTTCGAGCATCACGCCGACCGTCTCGGGCGTGCCGACGCCGATGGTGTCGGCCACGTCGAGTTCATCGACGCCCAGTTCGAGGAGCCGCGCGCAAACGTCCGCGACCGCGCTCGGTGCGATCGGCCCTTCAAACGGGCACTGCACCGCGCAGGAAACGTAGCCGCGCGTGAGCAGTCTCTCACGCCGCGCGCCCGCGATGACCGGTTCGAACCGTTGCAGCGTCTCGGCGATGGTCGCGTTGGTGTTCTTGCGTGCGAACGTCTCGGACGCCGCCGTAAACACCGAAATTTTGTCGATCACGCGCGCCGCCAGCCGCTGGTTGGTTTCGATCGCCCCCTGCATGCCGCGCTCGTTCGGCACAAGCACCGAAAAGCACATGCCTGCGGGCTTCTCAACCGCAACCGCTGCCAGCACTTCCGCCGCGTCCGCAAGCTGCGGAATCCACTTCGGCGAGACAAAGCTGGTGATCTCAATTTCGTCGCAATTGGCAGCGATGAGTCGCCGCACCAACTCGACTTTCTTCTCAGTGGGCACGAGCGACTGTTCGTTTTGCAATCCGTCGCGCGGGCTGACATCGGTGATGCGGACCATCGGCTTCATGGCAGCGAAGGATAGCGGTGGTATCGCCACTTTTCATCGACGGCGATGCATGAACGCCTCGCCCGCCCGCCTAACTCGCCTCGGTTCGCGCCAGCAGCCGCAGGAACCGCCGATACAAATCCAGCCCCAGCGGCTCCCACTCAGCCGACAGCCGCAATCGCCCGGTCATGCCATAGCGAAGAGCGTGTACGTCGGCACCGCTCAGGTCGACGACGACCTCAAAGTATGGCTGCATCGCCTCACCGCTCAGCGGATCAACCGTGATGTCACCACCGCCGAGAAGCGTGAGTGATGGCGTTTGCACGAGGCGATTCCCCAGCGGTCGAACCTGCGCAACGACGCCGCCTATCGCCCGTTCGGCGATGCCGGCGGCGCGAAAGATTGAACGATCGCCAACGCACGGCCCGGCGGCGACCAATTCGCTCTCCGTGAGCAGCGCCCGCACCTGCGTGCGACCGTCGATGATCGTCGCCAGCGGCTCGCCAGCACGCACGAATCGCCCGACCTCACGCGCCGAAGCCGCGCTCACGAGTCGCCCATCGATCGGGGCCCGCAGCGTCAGTTCGTCCTGTCGCCGCCGATGAAGTGCGACTTCGTGTTCCAGCGCGGCGACGCGCGTCTGCTCCTGCTGGGCGAGGGCCACTTCCTCCGTCGCTCGGGCGGCCGCGCGAATCTGCGCCTGTTCGAGCCGCGTCTCGGCATCCGCTGTTTGCAGCGCGAGTTCGTCATTTTCGAGCTGCGCCAGTACGTCACCCGCGCGAACACCGCCGCCGCTCCGCCGCTCGACCGCCCGGAGGGTCGCGTCGCTCCGTGCGAATTGCACCCTCTCCGCCTCGGCACCGACAACCGCCGGCGCATGAATCGTGGCCTGCACCGGAATCGCCAGCAGGCTGAGCGGTGCGATGACGCCAGCGGCGATGCCCAGCGCGATCGCTCGCGTGCGCACCGGCGCGGTCTCGTCGTCGGCCGCCAGATACGTGAACAGCTTTCGCAGCAGCGAAACCACCGCCCCACCGGCATACAGCACGCCGCCGATGAGCCCCACCGGTCCGACTTTGAGTGCCAAAATTGTGACAATGCCCAGTACGACGACAATGCGATACGCCGCGCTCGCGGCCCCGAAAATAATCAGCCCGATTCGCACGCCAGCCGACGTGTCGTCCATCGCCGTCCGCACGCCGAGGATGCGACGTTTGAGCGTGGCGTTCAGCGCGTCCGTCGCGCGCTGCTTCAGGTTCGGAATCTCGACCAGGTCGCTGAGCACGTAATAGCCGTCATAACGCATCAGCGGATTGATGTTGAACAGCACGGTGGTGATGCTCGCCAGGAAAATCACGTTGTACGCGGTCGCATGCACCAGGCCCGGCTCGGTTAGCGCCCAGACAATCGTCGCCAGTGATGCGAAAATCGACTCGACATACATGCCCGCGAGGCAGACGATGATGCGATCGCGCTTGCTGGAGAAGCCCCACGACGCGCTCGCATCCACATACGCACATGGCGTCGCCAGAATGATGTACGCACCCATCTCGGGCACATGACCGCCGAAATGCTTGCACGCATAGGCGTGGCCCAATTCGTGAAAGAGCTTCAGCACGATCAGCGTGGCCCACATGATCAACAGATTCGACGTCGCCAGCAGTCCATCGAGCGGCTGAAACAGATCGTCCCAGCGCGTCAGCCCGATCACAGTCGCGCCCGCCGTGAGCGTCAGCCACACGGCAAAAAAGCCGCGCGAAAACAGCCAATCCGCGAAGCGCATGGTGCGATTCAGAAACGCATCCGGATTCACCAGCGGCACCTGAAGGAACATCAGGCTCATCCACAAGGCCCGGCGCTTGCCCGCCTCGCGCGTCTTGTGCCGCTTGTAGAGCAGTTTGTCATCGACGAACGGCAGACTCAGAAAACCCAGCCGATGCAGCGAAAACACGAATTGATAGAACTCGGCTTCATGCTCGCGCTCAGCCAGCTTTGCCGCGCACAGCTTGTCAAACGTGTCGCCCAGCGATTCAGTCGGATTCAGCCGCACGACAATCTCGTAATCGGCCGGGTCGAGTCGGTGGCTGTGAAACGTAACCGGATCGCGCATGACATACGACGGCTGCCCGCGAAAGACGTGTCGCGAGACTTCCAGATCGTCGCGCATGCCGACATGAACGCCGCGCAGCCGCGACGCCAGATCGGCAGCGCCGGGTTGTGTCGCTGCGGCGCTCATAGCCACCCGCTCAGTCGCATCGAGTCGATCATGCGATGCAGCGTGACCCACCACACCGGCTGCGGCCCGCAATCGACCCGCGCGAGTCCTTCCATGCCGGGTCTGATCCAGTCCGCGTCCGCCGTCAGGTTGCCATCGACAATGAACACCGTCGTTTGTTCGCGGACCTCCGCCGACGGGCGCACGCGATCAACCACGAATGGCAGCGCGTCCTCCGGGCGAGCATCGCACGCGAAGCGACCATTGAAACCGGCTTCCAAATACGACGCGTACATCTGCGGCGTGTCGAGCTCCAGCTTCCATTCGCCCGCGACTGCGATTTCAAACAGCAGCTCGCCCCGAGTCAGCATGCCGCCGGCCCGCTTGCGCAAGTCGCCGCTGACAATGATGCCGTCGATCGGCGCGCGCACGGTCGCGTTTTCGATTCGTTTTTGCGCCAGCGCAAGCCGCGCGCTTTCGAGCTTCATGTTCGCTTCGGCCAGGCGCGCGTCGACTGGTGAATCGGTCGCGACAGCCCGTGCATACTCGGTGCTGAGCACGTCAATCTGCGACGCGTGTACCTGTGCCTGCATCAGCAATTCGTCGGTCGCGAACTCGCATAGCGCTTGTCCTGCGACCACCGTATCGCCCGCTCCGACCAACACACGGCTCAGCCGTCCGTCAAGCGGGGCAGCCAGTTGCCGCGACACGGCCGGCACGACCCGACTCGGCACCGACGCGACATACTCCATCGTCCCGAAACAGAACCAGCCCAGCGCGAGCACACCTGCCGCGGCAACGATTTTCCGCGCGACGCGCCCAGGTCGCACAAAATTCGCCAGCACGCCGCTCACGGCGTCGCTCACATGTCGCGGCAGCGATCGCCGCGCATTGCACAGCAGTCGAAACGCCGGCGCAAACGGCTCGATCACGTCGCGAATCTGCGTCAGTTGCTCGCGCGTGAACGGTTCGTCGGCGCGGCGGCGAATGCTGACCACCGCCGCGACATGCTCGCCGTCGCGCAGCGGAATCGAGCAGACCGTCGCCCCGCCGATGCTGTCGCGCCACTGTCGATGCAGCCGGTGCCCGGTGGTCAGTCGCTCATCGGCCCACGATTCGTCCGCCTGGCATACGATCGGCTGGCCGTGATCGAGGCACTCATCCATCGCGATGCGAATGCGCACGACGCCGGGGCTGCGCTGGCGAATGTCGTCGAGTCCCGAGATCGAAATTGGCGTGACATGTCGCCCGCGCACGAGGCCGAGCACGACCTGCTCGCAGCCGAGCTTGCCGCGCAGGCTGTTGGTCAGCGAATACGCCA
>JBJXFK010000251.1:0-29548 GCA_046155505.1 Phycisphaerae bacterium | reverse complement strand
GGGCTTTGCTGCCTGAATCGCATGGACACGATCTTGTTGTTTCTGCCGGGGCTGATCCTCGTGTGGTGGGTGTTCGCTCGCGGCGGCTCATCGTCGATGAACGGGCCGCTCCAACCGCACGCGGCTGCAACGAGCGAGTTACCCCGCTCGCTTGCGCTCGGGGTTCGGACCGACGTTCGGCGGCGTTTTGTCAGCTCCACCGCGCTGATCGCCTGCGGCTTGCTGCCGGTCGCGCTATGGATGGCGTTCGCGACGGTCTACTACGGCTTTCCGTTCCCGAATACCGCTTATGCCAAGCTCAACAACGGGGCCGACGCGCCGCGCATGCTGCAACAGGGCTGGTTCTATCTGCTCAATTCGTTTCGCCTCGATCCGCTGACGCCGATGGTACTCATCGCCGGGATGCTCTCGCCGATCGCACTCCGCACCCGGCCCGCGTGGGCGATCGGCATCGGCGTGTGGCTCTACATGGCGTATGTGATGCGCATCGGCGGCGATTTTATGTCTGGCCGCATGCTCGCCGCCCCGCTGCTGGCGTACGTGGTGCTGCTCACGAGTGTGATTCGATTGCCGGCGTCATCCGCGCTGCCGGCGTTGGCGATCGTGCTCGTGGTCGGCCTCTCTAACCCGTGGACGCCGCTGAACAAGCTCGACGATTATTTGACGGGCATCACACTGATCGACCCGCACGGCATAGCCGACGAACGCTTCGTCTACTCGCCTCACACGCGGCTGGTTGACGCACCGATGCGCCGCACGCTGGTCGATCATCCGTACATCGAACAAGGCGTCGAATATCGCAAACAAGCCGAGTTGCGTGGCGGAACTGTCGCGATCGAATGCGGCACGCTCGGCTTCATCGGAACAACCTGCGGGCCGCGGGTTTTCCTGATAGACGAGCACGGACTCGCCGATGTATTCCTCGCCCGCATGCCAGTGCGCGCGGACAGCGAGTGGCGAATCGGACACTTTTCGCGCGTGATTCACGGCGGATATGAAGACTCGATCGAATCCGGCGAAAACCGACTTTCCGATCCGCGACTGGGCAAGATGCTCGATCAGGCGTGGCTGATTACGCGGGGCGAGTTGTTCTCGATGGAACGCGTGTTGGCGATTATCGAGGCCAACCAGCGCGGCCTGTGACCAACACTCTGTGGAGCTGCCGCCCTCGGCTGCTTTCTTGCAGCGAAAAGACCGGCATCTGCGTTGTCCAAGTTCATCCGCCGACATTCTGCATTCTTCATTCTGCATTCCCGCGCTGGGTGCCATGCCGACGGCCGTTCGCGTCGGCATGTCTTCGTACGCATTGGGCGAATGGTGGGCGATGCCCACCCTACTTAACCTCGCCACTTGCTATTCGCTACTCGTTACTTCCCCTCAACACCTCTCATATTTCCAATTCCGCGCCTTGCCCTCGCCCACCCATTCAATCGTCGTCGCAAGCCGCTTTTCGCGCGTCTCCGGCCGCTTCGCCTCGACAATCCACTCGATGTACTCGCGCTGATGCGACGGGCTCATGGCGGCGAAATTCGTCGCGGCCGTTTTGTTGCGTCGCAGGGCCGCCGCCAGATCGTCCGGCACCTTCGCCGGCGGCCTCGCCTTCTTCACGACGCGCGGCGCTTTCACGCCCTCGTCGTTCAGCCGCACCGCTCTGCGCACATATTCGATGAGCTTCTTTCGCGGCGGCAGGTCGGCAATCTGCGCGACCTTCCCGAACTCGCCCATGCCGTTGCCGGATTTGCCCTTGCTGACCGCCGGCGCGTCGGTCTTGGCTGCGCTACTCGACGCCTTCTTCGCAGCGCCGGCTTTGTTCACGCGCTTCGTATTTGCCGCCGCCCCTTGCGGCCCGACGACCAATTCGTGCTTCCAAAACCCGAACGAAACATGCTGCTTGAACGCCGCCATGCTGCACAACATGCCGTTGTACTCAAACGACGGCATGCCCCACTTGATATTCTCCTGCACGCTCGGGCACGCCTCGTGCACGAGTTCGCGCAGGTATACCAAAATCGGTCGCGCAAACGCGGCAGACTTGGCGATGTAGGCGTCAACGCGGGGGTCGAGGTTGGCAGCAGCATCGCTCATAAAGCGCCATACTACCGAGGCTCCTCGCTCGCGGGAATATCTGCCGAGGACCGCTGCAAAATCAATGCAACACGATAACCACGAGCGCACAGACGAACGGATATAGCAGCATCACCAGGACCGTGCTGACCGCGGCGGTCGGCACACCCGACCCTATCCCGAGATAGAGCCGCAAACCGCGACCGACGATCACGCCGACCATCGCAGGGATCGCGACAAGCAGCGACAGCGGGACGATAAATCCATATGTCGGTGCGATCGACTCAACACACGTGCCGAAGAACATTGTCAGAATCGGCAGCAAACCGACTGCGACACCCGTCGGAAACGCCGCGTGCGCCACCACACGCAACACCTGAATCGTGCGCAGCCGACGACGTGCCAGCGTTTGCCGATAGCAACAAAGAACCACGGCGAGCATGCCGTAGGCGAACGTAACGCTCGCCGGCAGCGCGAACAACTCGCCGTTCAATGACATGGCAAACGAGCAATACTGCCCGCACAACTCCGAGACTTCGATCAGCGTCGCCCGCGCGAAATTCACTCCGCGCAAGTAGTCCGCCGGCATGAAACTGGCCACGAAGGGCAACGCTTCGGAAAGCGTGAACGCCAACGTGATCGACACGAACACCGCCATCATCGGTGCCGCGAGCATCATGACCAGAAGCGGCCCCGCCGTGATGAAGTGGTGAATCGACAAATCGCGCCAAAACGTGCGCCCGCGCATCTCGGCGGCGACCGTCAACATCCACGATCGCAATGGCTGCGTGGCCCAATTGTGCTCGAACAGCCAGCTCGTGGTGCGGCCCAAACCGTCCAGCAGATCGCGCCACTGAAACTGCAACCCGCATTCCGGGCAGCGCGGCTCGCCCAGCCCGCGCAGGTTGTATCCACAGCGCGAACACAACACATCAAGCGAAATCTGATCCCATCGCGGGCGATCATCCTGATCGAGCGCAACTTCAAGCGAAACCACCCCGGTATCGTGCGGCGGCGCATCGATCGGATCGTCCAGCCTCTCGCGCCGCGGCTGCATACGCCTCACCCGGTTCGCGGATCGAGCGGCATGCGCACGTTTGAGAGTCGCCTACTCCCCTTCGCGGCGCGCGCTCGTCGGCATTCGCCCTTCAGCCTTCGACCTTCTGCATTCTGCATTCTGCACTTTGCATTTCGCACGATGCACTGCGCTCACGCCGCACCCTTGCCATGACACTGCTTGTACTTCTTCCCCGACCCGCAGGGGCATGGATCGTTCCGCCCCACGCGCGGCTGGTCGCGCTTGAACGTCGGGATCGGCTCCGGCGTCGCATCTTTTCCGTCTTCACCGTTCTTTGCGCCGCCTTTCTCGCCCGACGCCGACGCGAAGCCCGCATTGGTCGCGTCCATCTTCGTCGCCTGCATCCGCGGCGGCGGCGGTGTGTCGTCGGCGGACGGGTTGCCGTTGCTCTGGCTCGCGTCCGGCGGAGCGCTCAGCGGAATTTGCACCTTGAAAATCAGGTCGGTCACGCGCTCGCGAATACTCGCCAGCAACTCGTTGAACAGCCGCGTACCTTCGCGTTTGAACTCGATCTTGGGGTCTTTTTCGGCATAGCCGCGCAGGCCGATGCCGCTGCGCAGCAGGTCCATCGCATACATGTGATCCTTCCAGACCGCGTCAAATGTCTGGAGCAGCACCGTGCGCTCGAGCTGCGTCAGCTCGAATCGCAGCATCTCTCGCCCGCAACGGCGCAACTGCTCGGTCAGGTCGCGGTCGAGATCGATCGGGTTGCCGTCGATCACCGCGATTCCGAATCGCTTGCGGGCCCACTCAACCAACGCCGCGCCCTGATGCTCGCGAATCGCCGCGTCGATCTCGTGCGACAGGCGGTCGTTCTTCATGTAGTCGGCATTGATCGCCGCCAGCTCGCTGAAAATTTGCTGGAGCGTCTTGCCTTCGAAATTCTGATACGTCCAGTCGAGGCGGAACTTCAGATTCACCCACTTGGCAAGCTGCTCGGCGATCCCCAGGTGATTGTTGCCGAACTTCTGCGTGGCGTACTGAATCACCGCACCCACCGGATACTCGATTTCGCGCTTGCGATAGACCTCGCGCATCTTGTCGCCGATGACGCGCTCGGCGTCTTCGCGCGTGGCCTGCGCGACGTCCTTGGGGTCGATCTTCAGGCCGAACTTGTCTTCCGACCAGGTACACAGCCGTTGACGTCCATAGTCCTTTGCGATGTACGGCGCGACCGCGTCGAGGTCGATCTCGCCCAGCTTCTTCAGGGCGGCGTCGGTGATTTCGTCGAGCAAATCGTCCGGGTGCGTGTCCTTGATCCGCCGCTCGGTCAGGCTCATACCATATTGCGCGACCCAACCCTTCAAACCGTTGAGATCCCACTCATCCGGCTGCGCCTCGGTGTCGATGTACTCGCCGAATGTCCGCTGCACATGCCCGCGAATTTCGCCGCCGGCCAGTTCCTTGATGCCTTCGCGCACCAGCGCGATTTCAACCGTGTCGATCTTGGCCGGGTCGATGCCCACGCCAAGATGCTGCGACACCCACTCGACCACGCAAATCGCCGAAAATTGCGGGTCGTAATAGCGTGCGCACGCGTCGCTGACCGTCTCGTCGATGAATTCCCAGATGAATTCGCTCATCTGGCGACCTTCAAGCACGCGTTGCCGCATGTCATAGAACGTCGCCCGCTGCTGCGCGGGCACTTCGTCGTATTCGAGCAGATTTTTTCGAATGCCGAAGTTTCGCTCTTCGACCTTCTTCTGCGCGTTTTCGATGCCGCGCGTCAGCGACTTGTGCTCGATCGGCACGCCGTCCTGCATGACGTGCGTCTTGAGCACGTTGATCACCCACTCGCCCATGAACAGCCGGAGCAGGTCATCCTCGAACGACAGGAAAAACCGCGAACTGCCGGGGTCGCCCTGGCGGCCGCAGCGACCGCGCAACTGATTATCAATGCGGCGACTCTCGTGACGCTCGGTGCCGACGACGTGCAATCCGCCGATCTCGGCCACGCCGGGGCCCAGCACGATGTCGGTCCCGCGACCGGCCATGTTCGTGGCGATAGTCACGTTGCCGACGATGTTCTTGAATTTGCCGCGCTGGTTCTCGTGCTGCTGGCCGCCCTTTTTGACGATCTCGGCCTCGCGGGCATGGTTCTTGGCGTTCAGCACTTCGTGATCGATGCCATATTTGGTGGTCAACACGCGGCTGATTTTTTCGGAGTTTTCGACCGACGTCGTGCCGACCAGCAGCGGACGACCGGCGGTGCGCTCGCCCACGACCGACAGATACGCCGGCTCGAGCTTGTCCGGGCTGCCCTCGCCGTCGTTGAAGGTCTTGACGGCGTCATCGATCAAGCGGACCTGTGCTTCCCATCCGTCGGGCTTCATGTTCTTGAGGATTTTCCGGGCGACGCGCAGCTCGTCGTAAAGCGACCACGGGTCGGCGGGATAGCCCTTGCCGCTATACGACGAAATCTCATCGACGATCGCTTCGTACTTGCTTGCCACCGTGTTGAACAGCTTGTCGTTGTAGTCATTCCGGCGAATCGGCTTGTTGGTCGGAATCGCCACGACTTCCAGCTTGTAAATCTTCATGAACTCGTCGGCCTCGGTCATCGCCGTGCCGGTCATGCCCGCGAGTTCTTTGTACAGCTTGAAGAAGTTTTGCAGTGTGATGCTGGCGAGCGTCTGCGTCTGCTTCTTGATCGTGACCCGCTCTTTGGCCTCGACCGCCTGATGCAGGCCATCTGACCACTGCCGACCGACCATCAATCGACCCGTGAATTCATCCACGATGACAATCGTGTCTTCCTGAATCACATAATCTTTGTCGAGCGTGTAGCACAGGTGGGCGCGCAGCGAATTGTCGATGTAGTGCGGCCAGTTCATGTTCCGCGCGTCATAAAACGAGCCGATACCCAGCTCGATCTGCGCCGCCTTCGCGCCGTGCTCGGTCATGTGCGCGGCTTTGCGATCGAGCTCGACCACGAAGAACTGCGTCAGGCCGATCATCTCGGCTTCGTCGCTGCTGAGCCAGAGCGGATCGGTCTTGAATTTGTCGATGCCGCTCTTGAATTTCGGCTCGCCCTTCAGATGCGACGGCGGATTGGCCTCAAGCTCGGCGATACGCCCCTTCATCTGCTTGACGGCGTCTTCCTGCTTGCGGATGAGATTACGCGACACGCCGTCGGCCATTTGATAGTGCCGAATGTCATCCTCGGCATGGCCCGAAATGATCAAAGGCGTGCGGGCCTCGTCGATCAAAATGCTGTCGACCTCGTCGATCACGGCGAAATGGCGTTTGCCCTGCACCTGATCCGACGCGCGCATCTTCATGTTGTCGCGCAAATAGTCGAAGCCGAACTCGCTATTCGTGCCGTAAGTGATGTCGCAGGCATAGTTCGTCTGACGCTCGCGCGCGCCCTCGCCGTACGACTCCATCTGCGACGAGATGAAACCGACGCTCACGCCCAGCATCTCGAAAATCGGGCGGCAGAACTCGGCATCGCGGCGAACGAGGTAATCGTTCACCGTCACCATATGCACCTTTAGACCCTGAATCACCTTCATGTAATTCGCGGCGTAGCAGACGATCGTCTTGCCTTCGCCGGTGCGCATTTCGGCAACGTTTGCCCGTTCGAGCACGCGCGAGCCGATCATCTGGCATTCGAACTGACGGTGATTGCGGGCGCGGCGCGAAGCTTCGCGCACCACGGCGTACGCCTCGGGGCGAATGCTGTCGAGCGACTCGCCATCGGCGAATCGCTGCTTGAACGCGGCCGTCTTCTCTTTCAGTTGCTCGTCACTCAGGGCGCGAAGCTGCTCATCGAGCGGGTCGATCTCGCCGCGCACAAAGTTGCGCAGCGCGATGACGATGCGATCATTTCGGCCGGGCAGAAACCGGAAGAACGTCATGCCCACATACGTTGCCCAGATCACGCCGACAACCGACACGACGATTGCGACTTTCTCTCGCGACGCCAGCGCGAAGCCGAGCCCCTCTGGCCCCAGCACGAGCGCCGCGATCGAGACGCCAAAGAGCACGGTGAGCGCGATCATGATCGCAACCCGAGCCGGTGCCTTGCCCGCGCGATCCCAAAACACCGCCGAGGGATTCGTCGCATCGCGCAAAATGTCCACGTCGCCGGCGTTCAGCAGAGAGAGCATCGTTCCTTATCTCCAGCAGATTCCGAATGCGGGGGTTCAGGGTTCGGGGTTCAGGTCGCAATGCGCAGTGCTCAGTGCTCAGAGATTTTGGAAAGAACCAGCCTGCGCGGCCGCCAATCCCTAATCCCCAATCCCTAATCGCTAATCCCCGCTCACGCCCGTTCCAAATACTCGCCAGTCCGCGTGTCCACGCGCAGTACCTCGCCAATCCCAATAAACGGCGGCACCTTTACCATCAGCCCGGTCTCGAGCGTCGCGTCCTTGGTCTGGTTGGTCGCCGTCGCGCCCTTCACGACGCCCGGCGTGTCGGCCACCTTCAACTCAACCACGTTCGGCAGTTCGACCGCGACGATTTTGCCGTCGATGAACTGGCACTGGACCTCTTCGTTACCCTTCAAGTACTTGTCGGCGTCGCTCAT
Organism: Phycisphaerae bacterium; assembly: GCA_046155505.1. Taxonomy (GTDB): domain Bacteria; phylum Planctomycetota; class Phycisphaerae; order UBA1845; family Fen-1342; genus JBJXFK01. The sequence continues at coordinate 21,875 of JBJXFK010000251.1, read as the reverse complement.
CACCTCTTCGGTGACCTGGATCTGGTCAAAATTGCTCTTGTCCATCAGCACAAAGTCGCCGCCGTCGCGATACAAATACTCATACGACTTGGTCTCGACAAAAGGCGTCTCAAACTTATCATCCGTCGCGAACCGCTGGTCGGTCGATCGGCCGGTCTTCACGTTCTTCAAGCAGACCTGCATGTAGCTGCGCCAGTTGCCCTTCGACATGATCGAAATGCTTTGCACGGCCCACATGTCGTTCTCCCAGACCACGATCTTGCCCTTTTTGAGGTCGAACGCCTTGATCATCGCCGTTTCTCCGCCCGGAATCCGCCGCCATGTCGTCAATGTAAGTCGCTGGCCGCGCTCAGGTTAGTGGTATTCCCCGGCCGGACGAACCGTGTCCCGCGCCGTCAGTCGAACCGTCAACTATAGCAGGAACTGCTGAACACCGCGAGACTTGCGACGCGGTGGAGAAACGGTCGCCGTGCGCTCGGCGGGGCCGGCCTCGCTGCGCTGGGGGACCGGTCTCCGACCGGTCTTTCTTCGATTCTCACGCCGCGACCGAGCCGTCTGGCCCAGCCACAAATCGCGTGAAAACGAGCCAGCACGGCGACCCATGCGGATGAATCGTCAGGGAGCGCGGGGCTTCTCAGCCTTCTTGAACTTCGCTTCGTTCGATTTGATGTGCTCGTCGAGTTTCTTGATCGCCGGCTCGCCGTCTTTCTTGAACGGCTCGACGCAACCCTCGCAGCAGAAATAGACCGTCCGCTCGCCGAATTTGTGCGAGATCGTCGGGTCGATTTCCTTGCCGCCGCACGGGCACATCCCCTGAAACGTGTAACACTCTTCGTCAAGCTTTTTCAGGAACGGCTTGCGGTCTTTGCGAAACTTCTCCTGCGCGTCGGCGTTCGCGAAAAACACGTCGCGGTCCGGCAGCTCGACGAGAAACTTGCTTTGCGGCGTTTCGCCCGTCACGGGGCACTTGATCTGCACCCGCAGCGGTCGCATGGCATCCCACTGCACCTTGATTCCGGCGGCATACTTCTCGGGGTCTTCTTTGAACTGCTGCACGCACTCTTCGCAACAGACGTACACGCGCTTGCCGCGATACCGAACCCAAGTCTTCGGATCGATCGGCTCGCCTTCCATCACCGGGCAAAGCGGGCCGGAGGGTTCACCCGTGGATTCGCCGCTCTTGGTTTCGCCGGCCTTTGCGTCGGCGGCCTTATCCTGAGCCGCGACGGGCGCTGCGAGTAGACACATCGTGATCGATGCACCGGCAGTGACAATCCAAATTGCGTTTCGCGAAGTCATGGTCAAAGAGAATACCCGCGACCGGGCGTGTTGGCTATCTGTCGAAGAATGTGTATCGCTCGCGCTTCATGAATGACGCCGAAAAAAGCAGCCGCGGGCGGCAGCTCCACAATGTCGGCATGCGTGCGCGACCGATCCGAACGCGACGCGCAAGCGAGCGAACGCGAGCGAAGCGAGCCACAAACCGAAACCCGAGCGCGCGAGGTATCGTGCGACGCAAAAGAAAGCAGCCGCGGGCGGCAGCTGTGCATGGTCGCGTGTCCGATTTCACTCGGCCCGCCCAATCACCGCAATCCGCAACTTCTCCGCCAGCGCCAGCGTCCGCTCACGTTCGAGGATGATCGTCTTGCCCGCCTCGATCACCAGCCCCGCCGCCCGCGCCGCGTGCAGATTCTCAATCGTGTTCGGACCGATCGTCGGCACGTCGAACCGCATGTCCTGATTCGGCTTGGCCACCTTGACCAGCGTCCAGCCGCCCTGTGGACAGAGTTCCGCGGTACGTTTGATCAGTTTGTCCGTCCCCTCGATCGCCTCGACCGCGATGATCTCGCGTTCTTTCACCGCGATCGACTGTCCGATGTCCAGCGCCGCCACCTGCTTCAAAATCGGCCACGCGAATTCGGCATCGTCGATCACGCCGCGCGGCGCCTCGCTCGCCGGACGCAACCCGCTCGGCGTATGCAATCCGACGCCGGCCATCGCTTCCGGGATGTAACGTGTCGAGTCGATCATCGTCAGGCCGCGCCGCCCCATTTCGTCCGCGACCGCACGCAGCAGCGTGTCGTTCCGCTTGTCGCGCGTCGCAAAGTACCAGAGCCGTATCGTCGTCAGGTCGGGCAGGTACTGCAACCACTGCAACCAGCGCGGCCCCGCGAACATGGTCGACTTCTTCACCCGCCCTACCATGATCACTTCGCCGCACCCGCCCGCCCGCAAGGCCGAAATCCACCGCCCCACCTGCACGATCCCGCGATAACAAAATCGGTCGGCATATTCGCGCAGCGCGGGGTCCGCGTGACCGCGCAGCCCGACCACGACCAACCGCAGGTTCGCCCGCTTGGCATTGCGCGCGACCAGCAGCGGCAATTCGCCTTCGCCAGCGATCAGGCCCAACGTGTTCGACTTACTCGTCATCACATCTCACATACCCGCAATTTGCTGGGCTAAACACACGGCGCGTCACTACTCGCCGCCCACAAAAGAGAGCAGCCGAGGGCGGCAATTCCACAAATTCTCGACCGCGCGTGCGTTCATCGCTCATACGCCTGACACATTCGCCGCAGTCGCTCCGCAATCTTTTCGCTCGCGGCCCCGCTGCGCATCCGCCACTCCCAATTTTTCTTCACCGTCGCCGGAATGTTCATCCGCGCTTCGCTGCCCAGCCCCAGCAAGTCCTGCATCGGCACGATCGCCGTACTCGCCGGCGACGCCATCACCAGCCGGATGAAACCCCAATGAATGTCCTTGCTCGTCGGTCGATCGAGATATCGATGTATCCGCTCCAAATTGGTCAGACCGTCGCCGCCCTTGCCGCGTTTGCTCGAGAAATCGCGATACCAGCCGACCACTGTGTCCGTGTCGTGCGTGCCGGTGTACGCCGCCGACCCGACCGGATAGTTGTGCGGCTGGTCATACCGCGCCCCATCCCAAAACGCATTCTGAATCACGCGCATGCCCGGCATCTTGTGCTTGTCGCGCAACTTGATCGCCCCATCAGTCACGTTGCCGAGGTCTTCCGCCACGATCTCCAGCTTGCCCAACGCTCGCCGAACGGCAGAGAACAACGCATCACCCGGCGTCGGCACATACTTGCCGCCCTCGGTGTGTTTCGCTCTGGCCGGTATCTGAAACGTCTGGTGAAAGCCGAGAAAATGGTCAATCCGCACGGCGTCGAAGCGCTTGAACATTTCTGCGAATCGCCGCACCCACCACGCGAAACCCTCGCGTGCGTGCGCCGGCCATGCATAGTGCGGATGCCCCCAGCGCTGCCCATTCGTGAACATCGCGTCCGGCGGGCAACCCGAAATCAGCTTTGCTCGCCCGTCGCGATCAAGCAGGAACAACTCTCGCCGCGCCCAAACGTCTGCACTGTCATGCGTCACAAAAATCGGCAGGTCGCCGATGATGCCGACGTTGCAGATGCCGCAATAGTGCCGCAGCGCGTTCCACTGTCGGTCGTAGAGAAACTGCACGAATTTCTCGTACTCGATCGCCGCGTGCAGCTTCTCGCGCGCGGCCTTGCTCGCGGCCGGTTTGCAGTCGCGCAGATCGGGCTGCCAGGTTGTCCACGGCTTGCCGCGGTGCATCTGCTTGATCGCGAAGAACAGCGAAAAATCGTCGAGCCAGCTCGCCTCATCCTCGCAAAACCGCTCGAAATCCTCGCGCATCTCGCCGTCGCCGAGCTTCGTGAAACGCTCGTATGCCGTCTTTAGCCGCGCGTGTCGAAACGCCATCGTGTCGCCATATTTCACGCGGTCACGATCAAACCCACGCGGCGGCGCTAGATCTGCATCGTCAAGCAGCTCTTCGTCGGCCAGGAAGTCGAGATTGATCAGCAGCGGCTCGCCCGCAAATGCCGAGCACGAGCTATACGGCGAATTCGCCGGCCCGATCGGCGTGGTGGGCAGCAGCTGCCACCAGCGCATGCCGGCGCTGCGCAGGAACTCGACGAATCGATACGCCTCATCGCCCAAGTCGCCGCAGCCGTGCGGGCCGGGCAGCGATGTGGGATGCAGCAACACTCCGGCGGATCGCCGAGCGAGCGTGGGTTTCGGTGACTTCGCGGCATTCGCCATCGCGATTCCTTCGTCGTTCGTGCCGAATGAAACTCAATCGCGAAAGTGTAACGCCGCCGGAGGCCGCGCCGACGGCTGTTCGCCTCGGAATGCGTGTGCGCCCAAAGAACCGCGGAGGGCCGCGGTGCTCCAGGTTTGCGTGCAGTGCCGACGACCGTTCGCGTCGATATGCGGGCGAAGAGAAGCAGCCGGGAGCGGCGGCTCTCCATGTCTGTATGCGCGAGCGAGCGCTCCGAACGCGACGCGCAAGCGAGTGAAGGCACGCGCAGCGTGCGCCCAAACGCATCATCGCAGCGCTCCAAATTCCACCAGCGCCCGTTGGACAAACGCATTTACGCGGGCCGCATGCGTCATCACAATCAGGTGCCCGCCGCCGTCAATGATCTCATCCGCACCCACACCGCGCGGCGGCAGCGTAAAGTCGCGCCCGCCATGAACGTGCCGGATGGGCACCGGACACTCGCCGTCACTGCGCCAGCGAAGCGTCGCGTAGGTCGCCCACCGCAGAAACTCGGCGTCCGACCGCGCGACGTGCCGCAGGAACCGCGTCACCGCCGGTCGCACGAACGGCTTGAGAACTCGGCTGATCGTCGGCGTAGCGGCGACGGCGAATCGATAGCTCCACGGGGCAAACACGGGGCTGACCAAACGCAACCAGCGCACGCGCCTGGGCAAACGCGCGGCACTTCGCGCGCTGCTGATCAGGATGCAACCACGACAATTGAGGAGCCGCGCCATCTCAACCGCGACAAAGCCGCCAAACGACGTTCCACCAACCACGCACGGCCCGCCGGGATCGACAGCCTTCGCCATTCGCCGTGCATAGTCGCCGAGAGATTCGCCCGGCGTCGCAGGCAGCCACGGCGGCACGATCAATTGCGGAAATGAGACACGCTGCGCGGCATACAGATCGGCCATCGCGCCCATGCCTGGGAGGAGAATAAGCGGCAGCGGCCTGTCGGAGCCAAATTCAACGCTTATGGCTGACACTCCGCCAAACTCGGCAGCGGCTCGCGCCAAAACCAGTCAACGTCGACAACCAGCCCTGCAACCGCAATCGACGTCCAGCGCCCCGTCGGCAGCACCTTGGTTTCATAGCCGCGCGCCGTGAGCGCATGTACCTCGAACTGCCGCCGCTCGGCGTCGATCAGCCAGATTTCACCGACTTGGCCTTCGCGATAGGCCGGCAGCTTGTTGTCGTGGTCGTGCTTGCGCTTGCTGGGCGAAGTGATTTCGACCAACAAGTCGAGCGGCCCGACCACGCGATCGTGCGTGGCCCGGTCGGCAATCGCACTGAGCAGGACGCTGCAATCGGGACTGAAACGCTGGTCGCCGAGCTGCATCAGCGCATCGGGGCCGAACACGCGCCCGAGCCGCTGTCGCGCCACATGCTCGCGAAGCAATGAACCGACAAACAACCCCAAGACCTCATGTCTCAGTGATGCCGGAGAATGCACAATAATCGCTCCATCGACATACTCGGCCTTGATGTCCTCGTTCGTGATCGCCTCAAAGTCACCGACCTCACAGCCGAACAGTTAGTGAAGCGACGGGCGCGGCGCGTGAAGCAGGATTAGCTTCTTTACGAACTCGACATCGCTCGTTCGATCACCGATGGCTTGCACCATGCGACACCGCTCTTAACTTGATAGCGAGCGCGGCATCACGCCGTCGTCAGAAAACGCGCCATCGATGTCGGCGCGGCCGGCCTGGAACCCGCAGCGGCTACATCGTCTCGCACTCCGCCGTCACCAGATGCACAATCTTGCCCGCAAAACCCATCAAATCCTTGGCCGCCGCCATGCCCTCGGGCGAACTCATCGCAGCTTTCAGCGCCGCCTTGTCTTCAAAATACAACTCGGCGATCAGGTGATAGCGCGCCTCGCCGCCGGGCGAACCCTTCACCCAGTTCAGCTCGCACTTCTTCAGCCCCGGCATCTTCATCGCCAGCGGCGCGTGAACTTCGCGATAGTGCTTCTCAAACGCGACGACATCCTCGGCCTTTGAATACAGCGCGATCAGCTTGAACATGGGCGATTGGCTCCCGTATTGACGTACTTGCATGACAACGGCGAACCGCGCGACGCTCGCACCGGTTGCGGCATCGCGGCGTGCCGAAATCCTACGCGATCGGATCAACCCGTGACGAGCGCGATCGCGAAGCCGTCATAGCCCTTGCAGCCGACCGTCTGAATTGCCGTCGCTGTGACGCGCGACTCGGAGGACATCACCTCCAGCACACGGCGAGTGCCCAGCACGGCAGGATCGTCGCTCGCGCTGTGCAATACGTTGCCCTCGCGCACGACGTTGTCGACGATGATCACGCTGCCGACGCGCGAAAGCCGCAAAGCCCATTCGAAATACGCCGGACTGTTCGCTTTGTCCGCGTCGATGAATGTCAGGTCGAACAGGCCGCCGCCCTGCGTCGCGATTGTTGGCAGCAAGTCGAGCGCCGCGCCCAGGTGGATCTCGACTTTCGCGGCGAGACCCGCGTGCTCGATATTCGCCCGCGCCACGGCTGCATTACGCGGATCGACCTCCAGCGAAATCAGCTTGCCGTCAGCCGGCAACCCACGCGCCATCCAGATCGCGCTGTAGCCGCCAAGCGTGCCAATCTCCAGCACCCGCCGCGCGCCGCACATTCGCACCATCTGATGCAGCAACTTGCCCTGCGTCGGCGAAACCTGAATCGACGGCAATCCGGCGGCGACGCTTGCGCGCATCGTTTCCCGCAACACCGCGTCATCGCCGATGAACAGGTGCTCCAGGTATGAATCGACCGCATTCCAAACCGCCTCGCTCATGCACCGCTCCTTGGCACGGCATGATGGGCGATCAAATTGCGGGCGTCAAAAAAGGCGCGGCGGCGTCGCCTGCGAGCCGCTCAACTCACGCTCTCGTAATTCGTGCGATACGTATCATTGTCGGGGAACAGGATGAGCGCCTGGCTAAAGTATGTCGCCGCCCGATCGTCGTCATCGAGATCGCGGTAGTACACGCCCGCCTGGTTGTACACGTCCGCGAGCTGTGTCCGCGACTCGGCTGTCTTGCCCGAGATTTCGAACATGTTGCGATAGGCGGTGATTGCAGTGTCGAACCGCCGATTTTCAAGCTCTTCCTCGCCATACTTGCTGAACGCACTCAGCGCCGCGTCCTTGTAATCCGCGTTCTGCTTGTCCAACTCGAACGCGCGCTTGTACGAGAGCGCGGCGTCCTTGAAATTGTCCTCGGCCAGGTATTGATCGCCGAGCGCGCTACGCGTCTCGGCCAGCTTCCTGCGGTAAATCTTGTTGTCCGGGTCGATGTCATACGCCGCCTGAAACGCCGTGATCTCGCGCCCGATATCCTCGCCCTCGTCGCGCCGCGATTCGAGTCGCCGACCCACCGCGTACACGCCCGCGGCGACGCGTTTCAGTGTCTCTTCGCCGCCCCTGCGCCGGGCCGCGCGGGCGGCCTTGTCGAAGTCGTCGATCGCGCCGTTCAGATTTCCCGACTGCGTGCGCTGCTCGGCCCGCGCCACGAAACCATCAGCCCGGGCCAGTTGCACTTCATCGCCCACCGGATCGAGATCGAACGCCGAATCAAAATTGGTCAGCGCCGCCGAAATATCGCCGCGCCGCAACTTCTCGCGCCCGATCGCGACCAGCGCCTTGGCCTCATCCTCGCGATACTCGATGCGACCGTCGCTCTTCTCGGTCGCGGCATGCAGCGTCGCAAGCGCCTCATCCAGCTTGCCGAGCTTGAGTTGCGTGCGACCGAGCAAATTCTGCACAAACGCTTCGTCCTTCGTCTGCTTGAGCAAGCCCTTGAGCTTGCCCTCGATCTCACCGAGCTGCTCTTTGGTCGCGATGCCGGTCGCACGCGAATAGTTGAGCGCCGCGTTGAGCACGTCGCGATCCTGCAGAGCCACGTCGCCCAGCTTGATGCGCACGCTCGCGTCGCGCGGGCTGCGCTTGGCGAGCAAATTGAGCAGATTCGTGCCGTCTTTACGTGTGTTCGGGTCGGCGAGCAAGCGATTGGCCCGATCGAGCACGGCCTTGTCGCTCTTTTGCAGCACCCGCGCGTTCTCGACGTCGCCGGCCGCACCCAGCGACGCATCGAGAAAATCCGCCTTGCGGAAGAACCGCTCGGCGGCCTCGTAATTACCGGCCGTTAGCTCGATCACGCCCTGCGAATGCACTGCGACGCCGCTGCTCGGGTTCTTGTTCGCGATCGATTTCAGTTGTTCTCGGGCCTGATCGACGTTGCCCGCATCAGCGAGGGCGAGTGCGGCCCGCATCTGCTTATTCAGTTCGTTTTGTTGCTTGGGGCTGACACGCGGCGTGTTTTGCGCACTGCGATTGGCGAGCGACCCGGAAAGGGCCGTGTACAGCCCGTCGAGCGCCGATCCACTCGAAACGCCGCTGATGGAAAGCAGAGAGGAAGGCCCGAACGCGGTCCCCGTCGCGGCCGGACTCGCCCCGCCTGCAATGCCTCTTGTCACGGCATTGATAGCGGCGAGCCCGGCTGCAACTGTGTCCACACGCATAGCGACACCTAAGGACTGGGCGGAATTGCCCATGCTGAAGTGTTGGAAAAAGAGTCGGTGCGAGCAAGCGATTTGCAAAATGCGGCCAGAAAAACTGCTCGCGAATTGTGCCGCGCAGGGTGTGCGCGATCCTCGGCGCGCGAACAACGCGCCGCTCGATCTTGCGCGACGTGCGGCCAATCGCCGACCGGCGCTCGAGCGCGATCAAGCGACGCGAGCGCCGGGGACGACAGACGTTGCTATCAGCCGAACTACGTCAGTTGAGGTTGATGACGACGTACACTGACTGGAACACTTCCACCGTTGCCTGTTCACTGCCCTCGAGCCCGTCGCCAGTTTTCGCGAACACTTTGTATGTGCCCGTGGGGACGTTTTCCAGCGAGAACGCCCCTGTCACTTCGTCGGAGATGGTCTCGGCGATGATGTCGTTGTTGTCGTCGATCACATAGACGCTGGCCCCCTTGCCCTCGCCCTCCTTGAGCGTGACACCCTCGATGTCGCCGCTGCCCGACGGCGGATCGCCACCCGCGGCCAGAAAACCGGGCAGAATCAGACACGCCAGTAGAGCCACGATCGGAACAGAATTGGACTTGCGCAACATTGTTGCACCTCCCGAATGAGTAGTCGCGAGAGCGCCCCCTGCCGCGCGGCAACGATGGCCCGCTCGCGAATCGAACGACTGGTTGGGTCGGAAGGAATGTCGATATGAACCGGTGGCTCGCCGGTCCGAATATCTTACGCACGTCGCGACTGTCCCAGCCGTCGATTTCGAGAATTCGGCGACAGAGATTCGCCAGCCCAGCGTGCGGCCGGCAAGAGTGCGTGCGTGGAGTCACATTGGCGGCAAAAAGTGCTTTGATTTCTCGGGTACTGTGCTATGCTGAAATGCCACGGACTCCGCCGGGGGGGATGATGAAGCGACACCGAACGTTCGCACTGATCACGATTCCAGCGCTCGCCGCTACGTGCTGCGCTGCGCTCCCGTTGCCGCTGGACCCATTCGTGCCACTTGCTGAAAAGAGTCGCATGGTGCGTGTCATTGTCGCCGACTTGCCGCGGCACATTCAACCAGTAACGTCGGTCACAACCAGCACCGACTGGTTCACTCAAACACCGATCGAGGTAGCGTGGCAGGCATCCGCGACGCCCGCGCCCGGAGTGCACTCGTGGTTCGGCCGCGTGAGCGGCGACCCGCGCAGCTCGGTTGTAATCACGAGCGTTGATGGCGTCGTCACGGGAGGACTCTGGACCGGTGGGCGTGCATATGAACTCGTCCCGGCAATCGGCGAGGCCGAGCCGTCAGGCGCTTGGTGCATCTCACGCGAATTGCCGCCCGATCAAATCGTGCGATGCTACGGCACGACTCATCGCACCGCTGAAATCTCGCATGTCGATCAGCCATTGCCGGAGTTCTCATCGCCGACGCCCGCACAACCAGCCATCGGCCCGCGCGGTTCGACTTGCCCATGCAACGACGACGCACGCACCATTGACGTGCTCTGCCTCTACACGCCCGCCGCCCGCGACGCCGCCGGCGGCATCGCGGCCCTGCAATCGCGCGTGCAGAACGGCCTCGACACCGCGACGTTCGCTATCGCCAATAGCGGCATCGACGCGACGACGATGCGCATGGCCGCGTTTGTCGAAGTCGCATACGACGAAGTCGCGCCCGCCTGGGGCGACCACCTGCCGCGAATCACAAACCCGAGCGACGGCTTTATCGACAATGCCCACACGCTGCGCGACCAATACGCCGCCGACCTGGTCGCGCTGTTCATCGACGACACACGCTTCACCGGCGGACAGGCGTATTACGCGACGTTCTGGCCGCAATCCGCATTCTCGGTCAACAACTGGCGCAGCGTGGGCGGCGGCAGCCTCACGCTCGCCCACGAACTCGGCCACAATTTCGGCTGTGCCCACGATCGCCCGAACGCCGACAACGGCGTGTTCTATTACGGCTTCGGCCATCACTTCAATCCCGGCGGCGGCGAACTGGGCACGATCATGTCGTACGTCGGCAGCGCCATCCCGTTCTACTCCAATCCGCACCTCACACACATCAGCGGTCAACCGCTCGGCGTCGCATTCGGGCAACCGTTGCCCACAGCCAACGCCCTCGTCATCTCGCGCTCGCGCTATGCACTCGCAAACTTCCGTGACGCCGTCGGCTTGCAGGACTGCAACGGCAACGGAATCGAAGACAGCGTCGACATCGCGAATTCGACCAGCACTGACGCCAACGCGGATTGTCGCCCGGACGAGTGCGAACGCCGCGTGTACGTCGATGCGAACGCGACGACGGTCGGCGATGGGCGTTCATGGACGGCGGCGCGGCGCGATCTTTGGGAAGTGCTTTACGAAACGCGCGTCGCCTGCTCAGACGTAACCGAGATCTGGGTCGCCGATGGGACGTACCTGCCGACCGGCACCGATCGCTTTGCGCGTTTCGCGATGCGCAGCGGCCTGCGCCTGCTCGGCGGATTTCAGGGACAATCGCGGCCCGGAGGCGGTGAGACGAGCGCAACGCAGCGCGACCCGGCTCTCCACGAGACGAGATTAAGCGGCGATCTTGGCGTACCGCTTGATTCTTCCGACAACGCACACAGCGTGGTCGAAGCCGTAGGCGTCGATGCCGCCGCGCTGCTCGACGGATTCGTCATTCAGGACGGTGGGTCCGACTTTGCGGCGGCGGGAATGTGGTGCATCAATTCGCAGATCACGCTGCGCAACTGCGTCTTCCGCGACAATACCGCGACGTTCGACGGTGGCGCGATCTACGTCGACGGTGGCTTGCCGCGGATTCAGGATTGCCGGTTTGAACGCAATAGCGCCGGCGGTTCGGGCGGTGCGATCGCCGTGAACTACAACGGCTTGTTGCATGTGCGCGACTGCTCGTTCGAAGAGAACTTCGCCGGCTTCGGCGGAGCGGCGATCAACTTCTTCCAGACCGGCGGAGACATCGTCGCCTCATCGTTCGCGCTCGGCTCGGCGCGCTGGGGCGGCGGCATCGCCCTCGATCAGGCCTCCGTTCGGCTCGACGGATGCCACTTCTCTGACAACGAAGCCACCTTTGACGGAAGCGGCGCGATCGACGTCTGGATCAGCACGCTCGTGCTCAGCAACTCAATCCTGCGCGACAACACAGCCGCCACCAGCGGCGGCGCGATCTACGTGCAGAACAGTACAACTGCCAGGATCACAAATTGCACCATCGTCGCAAATTTCGCGCTCGACCGCGGCGGCGGACTCGCGACCTGGGGCTCGACGCTCAACCTGCGAAACAGCATCTTGTGGGAAAACAGCGACGCCTTCGAAGATCCGCAGCAAGCGCAACTCACGCTATTCAGCGGTATCGCCTCGCTCGCCCACAACTGCCTACAAGGCTGGACCGGCTCGCTCGGCGGCAGCGGAAACTTTGGCACCGACCCGTTGTTTGTCGAATTGGCTTCGCGCGATTTGTCGCTCGCAGCCGCGTCGCTCTGCATCGACAGCGGCAATAACTCGTTCACTAGCGCTGATACGCTCGACCGCGACGCCGATGGCAACGTGCTCGAAGCCTGGCCGCTCGACGCGCTCGACGACGCCCGTTTCGTCGATGACGCAGCCGCCAACACCGGTGTAATCGACCCCGCACGACCGACACTCGCGCTCATCGACCGTGGGGCGCTCGAACGCCAATCGCCCCCGTGCCCTGGCGACGTGAATGGCGACGGCGCGGTCAACCTCAGCGACCTGGCCACGCTGCTCGCGAACTTCGGTACCGCGAGCGGCGCGACGCGCGCCCAGGGTGACCTCGACAACGACGGCGACGTCGATCTCAGCGACCTCGCTAGCTTGCTCGCTCAATTTGGTACGGTCTGTGGCTGACGCACGGTTCTGCGTGAGCCGGCGATCCGAACGCGACGCGCCAGCGAGTGAACGCGAAGCGCAAGCGAGCCAAAACCGAGCGCCGACCGTCAGGGAGGGGTTTTGCTTTCGAAATCCGCACGATCACGCAAGCGAAAAAAGCAGCCGAGGGCGGCAGCTCCACAACGCGTAACGAAAGCAGCCGAGAGCGGCTGCTCCACAACGCGTAAAGAAAGCAGCCGAGGGCGGCAGCTCTCCAGCGCGCCTCTTAGCTCCCGCCGGCCGAATCCGCGATCGACAGCCCCAGTCCGATCGATGCGTCGATGATATCGCCCGCCTGCCCGTACGCCTTCTGCGTCAATGGCACGCCCACCATCCACGCCGCCAGCCCCGCCAGCCATAACCTGATCCGTCCAAATCGCATCGCATCACTCCGGCAAATTCACGCTCTCGCAACGCGCACACACAACTCGCGTCCGCCATCACCGCCGCTTCAAATCTCGATACAGGCCGCGCTCGCACGCCGTCACAAATTCCTCGGCCGCCGTCTTCAAATTCTCCCACGTTCGGCGAATATTCTCCGCCTCGGCAGGGCTGATCTGCCCGTCGTTTTCCACACTGCGACTGACCGCCGAAAGCATCTCACTAAAATCGTTCACCACGCCCTGCGTCGAACCGAGCAGGTGCCCTTCCGCCGCACTGGGTTTGACGCGCGGGTTTTCGACGAAGAAGCCGCCGCACTCGTGACACAGCCAGTTGATGATCCGCGGATCGGCAGTGATGTCGAAGATTTCCTTGACGCGGTCGAGCGGATTTCGCGCCCCCGACGCTCCCGGATCGTCCGCCGGCGATTCCTGGCACCACTTATAGACCAGCGCCGTGCTCAGGTTCAGCTTGGCGGCCAGCGACTTCACACCGACCTTGTCCGAAGCTTCCCGCAAGACTTCCCAAGACTTCACGCGCAGCCCCTTGTTCGTGAGCGACGCCGACCGCTGTCGTGATTTCGTCGCTCGCGCGGGGATTGTCGAACGTCCCATTGAAAACGTCAACTTTCGCAGCCGTCGGCGCTGAGCGCGTCGCAACGCTCCGTTCGTGCGGTACGATTTCGGTATGAGTACCCGTGCCAAACCTGCCCGCGCCGCCGCAGCAAGAGCACCGCACCCGCCAACCGCCGTGCGTGTCGGCGGCCTGCTTGCGCTCGCTGTCGCCGCGATTTCGTCGCTGCTGCTCGTGCTCGAACATCTGGGCGGCATGAAGCTTCCCGGCTGCGGCGTCGGCAGCGCCTGCGCCGCCGCCACGGCGAGTTTCTGGGGCAAGGTTCCCGGCATCGGCTGGCCCGTTTCGCACCTTGGTTTCGCGTATTTCGCGGCGATGTTGATGGCCACCGCCCGCGCGGGCGTCACCACCGAGCTGCATCGGATCGCACGCGGCGGCGCGCTGGTGTCGCTCTTCTATCTGGGCGTGATCTTGGTCGAGCAACTGCTTTGCCCCTATTGCCTCGCCGCGCACGTCGCGAACCTCGCGTTTGCCGCGATCGTCGAATTCGCCGCGCGCAAACGGACCGTCACGCGCGGCGGCGCGGCGCTCGCCATCAGTGGCTTCGCGGCAATGACGGTCGTTCTCGCGCTCGTTGAAGTCTCCAACCGCGCCGCGGCGCGCGAGCGAGCCGAACGCAATCTCGCCGAGAGCACGAGTAAGCTGCTGCAAGCCGCCTCGCGCCCGACAACGCCGACGGTGCCGCCGACAAGCAAAGCGTCGTCAACCGCATCGCCGCAATCGACGTCCACGAGTTCGCAACCCACCCCACCACCGCGACCGACGCGCCTGTTCACCGGTCGCTATCGGCATGGACCCGCGCAGGCCGCGATTCGCGTCGTTGTCTTCAGCGACTATCAATGCAAGGCATGCAAGCAGGTCGAGACCGAGCTGCGCGCGTTGCTCAGCGAGCGCGGCGACATGTCGCTGTCGGCCAAGCAGTTTCCCATGATGACCGGCTGCAACCCGCATGTTCCGCGCACGATGCACAACAACGCCTGCTGGGCCGCCCGCGCCGCCGAAGCCGCCGGCATCCTGCGCGGCGGCGATGGGTTTTGGAAAATGCACTTCGCACTCTTTGATCGCGGCGGTTCGTTTACCCAGGCCGAGCTGCGCCAAATGGTCGCCGGCATGGGCTATGACGCGGCCGAATTTGAACGCACGATGACCAGCCCCGAGACGCTTCGCCGCGTGCGTGCCGATTGCGATGAGGCGATGGAGCTCGGCATGCGCCAGACGCCGATGGTTTTCATCAACGGCGTCGAATTTCGCGGCTGGGAAGCGCCAAACGGCATCCGCCGTGCGGTCGAGGCGCTCGCCGCGTCGAATCCGCCCGCGCTCACAGCCGAGGCCGATCGTCCGGCGGGCGCGGTCGAAAAACTCGTCGAGGACTGGCGGATTCAACCGCGCCGCGCGATCGCTGATACCGCGCGGCGGTTCACGCTGGGCCCCGATGACGCACCCATCCGCGTCACAATCGCCGCCGACTATTCGGTCGTCGGGTTTGCCACGCTCGATGAGCACATTCGTGCCGCGGTCGCGCGGCGCGGCGACATCCTCTATCGCGTGATTCACTATCCGGCCAATCAGCAGTGCAACGCGGCGATCAATCGCGTGATCAACGCATCCGCGTGCTGGTCGGCGAACATCGTCGAGGCCGCCGGCATCATCGGCGGCGATGCGGCCCGCTGGGCGATGCATCATGCAGTGCTTGCGAATCAGGGTTGCGTCAGCGACGCCGACATTTCGTGGCTGGCGACGCTGACCGGCATCGACTCGACCGCACTGCTCGCCGCGTCGCGCGATCCGGCTGTCGCGGCGGCGGTTCGTGCCGATGCCGAGTTGCTGCGTGCGTTTTCGATCGCGTCGCTTCCGACACTCTTCGTCAACGACCGCCGCGTGCCCGCGTGGGAGCACAAGGGATACATGCTGCTCGAAGAGATTTTTTACGCGGCGGCAGCGGAGTGATGCGGCGGCAGTGGTACGGCACGGAGGTACGCAAGCAATCCGAACGCGACGCGCCAGCGAGTGATCGCTCGCACAGCGAGCGCCATGCATCCGAACCCGGAGCGCGAGGGACGGGGTAACGTGCGTCGAGTAATGCGCACCGATGAGCGCGTGGCAGGTCGAGACGGAATTGCTCCCGTCTCAACTCGCCACCCGCTACTCGATGCTCTCCGCACCGCCGAAGGTTACCCCACTCGCTCGCGCTCGGGGTTCGGATTCGATTTTGGAGCGTCGGTCGCGAATCGCCTGCTACGTCCCGAAATTCGCCAACAGTTGCGACAGATCGACCAGATCCACGCAGCCGCTGTCATTGATGTCGGCGTCCGCATTGAACGCCGCATCGCCGCTGCAAGTGCCGAACGCCGCAAGCAGGAGCGACAAGTCGGTCAAGTTGACTGTGCCGTCGCCATTCACATCGCCCGGTGTCACCTCGCCCGTCACGGTCACGACGACGCTGGTTCCAGTGTACGACAGTTGCAACTCACGCCCGCCGCCAAGGTCCGTGCCGGTGATTGTCGCGAACGTGCCGCTCAGCGAACCGGCGGTCACGACCGCAAACGTCTGACCGACCTGCGGTACAAAGCCGTTCACGAGCGTCAGATTGAGCGTGCCGTCGAGCGTGATCGCACCCGAAACGGACAGCACGTCAAACTGCCCCGCCGCCGCGCCGCCGAGTTGCGAATTCAGCACGCTCGCACCGCCGAGCAGCACATCGCCCGGCGTGCCGACGATGCTCAGCGTTCCGGTCGTGTCGCCGGGGGCGATCGTGCTGCTGCTCAAGTTCACCGAACCACCAACGCTCAACGTGCCGCTGCCGGTGAATGTCGATCCGGCGTTCGCGGTGAACGCCCCGCCCGATGCGCTGAGCGTCGCGCCGTCTGCGACGACGATGGTTCCGGCGGTGGTCATCGGGCCGGTAACGCTCAATTCGCCGCCGAGCAACTCGATCCGGCCGGTCGCATTGACAAACGTGATACCAGCACTCTGGTTGCTGATCGTCGCCGTGCCGGAGGTCTCGACCTTTCGCAAGATGCCGCTCACAACTACCCCATGCGTCACAAATCCGGTTGACGTGATTGCCGATCCGTCTTCGAGGTCCAATCGCCCCGGCACCTGCACGTTGACAACTTGCTGAGTGAAGCCGATCGCGGCCCCCGGTCCGAGCCGCGCGGTGCCCGAAATTCGCAGCGGCCGTTGAAACGGCTCGACGACGCTGGTCACGTCGAGGTGCCCACCGGCGAGCACGCGAATTTCCGGCGTGAACGCAGCACCGGCCATGTCGAGCCGCTCGCTCACGCGATACAACCCGTTGCCGCCGACCCGCGCGTTGCTCATCACAGCGAGTCGAGCGACCGTCATGTCATGATTCAATAGAAGATTCGTGGCCGCAGCGCCGGTGCTGAATACTCGAACGTCGCCGGCCAACGACGCGCCCGCTAGGAGCTCAAACTGCGGCCCGAACACATCGACACTTGCCCCCGGCGCGGCGGAAAGAACGCCGCTGCTGCCGCTGCCCGGTCCACTCGGTGCCCGACGCAGTTCAATTCGGCCCACCTCGGCATGAATCGTCCCGGTATTATCGATCGACGCTTCGATCACCGACGCGCCGGTGCCTGCAGACCTGCGCACCGTCCCCTGATTGACAAGCACCGCGCGATTGACACTCAGCATCATGTCATCACTACGCATATCGATGACCGCGCCGGTCGCGTTCGTAAACGTCGACTGCGGCGGCGCAATGCCGTTGTCGGTTCCGCGAAGTTCAAAGGGACCGCTATTCCAGGTAATTGTGCCCAGATTGACGAGCTGCGACGACTGGTTGGTCTTGCCAAAGGCCTTTGTTCCGGGGCCGCTCAGCACGGTAGGACCGTTGAGGTAGATCCCGCTGCCGAAAATCGGACCGGACTGCAAGTCGAGATTGAAAATTTCTGCGCTGCTGCCGATTCGCAATCCACCGGACGAGGCCAGCGTGATCGTGCCGCCAGTGTGAACAAGCACGCCGACTTCAACCGCAACCGGGCGCTCAAGCAGATAGATGTCTACGCCGATCGTAGCGGTGTCGGCAATGCCCGGAGTGAACGGGCAGAACGCGCCGACCGAAGCTTGTCCCCAGTTGTTTTGCCAATCCCACATTTCGCCGCAGCAGCCTTCCCAATCGGCGTCAGGGCAGATCGGCTGCCACATGAAATCCGCCGCGGTTGCCGTCGCCGTTGTCGTCAAAGTCAGCACGAGAGCGCTGGTCGCGAGTAGCTTACGCATGACGCTTTCTCCGTGAGGGTTGTGAATTGATTATCACGCGCCGCCATCGGAAAGCAACCCCAAATTTTCCTACAGCGAGCGCGATCTTAGCGCAAAGGAGAAGGGAGACGTGCGTCCGATTCGGGCGTGTTCGTCGCTCGCGCCGGAGCGGCCAGTGCGGCTATGTGCATTGTGGCGCGGGAGTTACGCACGGGGCGGTCCTTGCAAGCAAAGTTCACTTGACTCGAGTTGAGTCTAACGAGGATGACGGGGCGTTGGGATTCCCTCGTCAGCCGCGAACGATCCACGGCGGCACATCCAACACGACTCCGAAAATTGAGAGATAATCTCGCAGTGGGAACATCGCTGTGCCGCCGGCGGCGAATCTTGTTCGCACTGACCCGTGCTTTCGAATGTACGCTCGCGACTCTGCCAGTGCGTTGGTGTTAGAGGAGGCTGCTCGTGTCGATTCGATTCGCCATTGTGATCGTCGTCGCGATCTTGTTCGCGGCCCTGACCGCTGCGACCGCGCGTGCCTGCGATGAGCTAACCGCCGCGCAAGCCGCGATTCAGGCAGGTCGCTTCGCCGACGCCGAGAAATTGCTCGCTCCTCTGATTGTCGACGCTGACGCGCCGGTGACATCCGAACCGGCGAAGCTGCGCGAGATCATGCGCCGCATTCGGATCGACTTTCCGCTGACGCCCGAGGAGATGCTGACGAAACTGAAGCGCAGCATCCCGGACGCCACTGCGGCGGACATCGAGCGCTGGACGAAAGAGGACGTGCTCCAGCATCGCGTGATCGACGGGCAGACGTGGTACTTCAACGTCGAGCCGGGCAATCTGTTTCGCCTCAGCGGCGAGGCGCGCGGCCGACGTGTGCAACCGCCGCGACCGGCGGGCAGCGAGCTGGACCTCCCCGCGCATCTCGCGCGGCTGCTCAAGGCGGCCGCGGCCACCGAGTCCCCGCTCGTCGCGCCGACGCACCATCGCGTGCAATACTCACTCACCATCAACAAAGACCATCCGCGCATCAAACCGGGTGCGAAGGTCCGCGTCTGGCTGCCCTTCCCCAAGGAGTATCGCCAACAGCGCGACGTGCGCCTGCTCAGCAGCGACCCGCCGACCGGCGTCATCGCTCCGAACGACGCGCCGCAGCGCACGGTTTACTTCGAACACACCGTTGAAGACCCGACGAAGCCGCTGAAGTTCAGCATCGACTTCGATTACGTGTGCAGCGCCTGCGTTCCGAACCTCGACCCTGCCGCCGTTCAGCCATGCGACGAAAAGGGCGAGCTCTTTCGCGAGCACACCGCCGAGCGACCGCCGCACATCGTCTTTTCGCCGCGCGTCCGCGAGATCGTGCAAAAAGTCGCGGCGAGCGAGCCGAACCCGCTGCTGCGGGCCAAGAAGCTCTATCGCTGGGTGTGCGAGAACATTCGCTATTGCCTCGAGATGGAATACAGCACGATCTTCAACATTCCCGAAAAGGCTCTGACCGCGCGCAAGGGCGATTGCGGCGTGCAAGGCCTGACGTTCATCACGCTCTGTCGAGCCGCCGGCATTCCCGCTCGCTGGCAGTCAGGCTGGGAGTCGCTGCCGGGCAGCGAGAACATGCACGATTGGTGCGAGTTCTACGTCGAGCCGTACGGCTGGCTTCCGGCCGACCCGTCTTACGGCTTGCAGGATCACCCCGACCCGGCCGTGCAGGAGTTCTTCTTCGGGCATCTCGATCCGTATCGCATGATCGTGAACACCGATTACGCACGCGAGTTGCATCCGCCGAAGACAAGTTTTCGAAGCGAGCCGAACGACTTTCAGCGCGGCGAGGTCGAGATCGACGGCCACAATTTGTACTTCAAGGAGTGGGACTGGGATTTCAAAGTCGTCACCCGCCCTCTCAACGGCGGTGTCGCATGGGCCGAGGAAGCGTTCGACGCGATCGTGCCGTCGCTGCTCGCGGCGGAGAAAATCCCCGGCGCGGTCGTCGCGATCGGTGCACTGCGGGACCAATCTAAGGGTGACCCTGCGCTGGGGGACCGGTCTCCGACCGGTCTTTCTTCAATTCAATCCGAAACTAGGACACTCGCTGCATCCTCGCCACTGCGTGATGCGGATTCGCACCGGCCGGCGGCCGATGCTCCCCCCGCCGCAATATTCCATACCTGGAGCAAAGCCTACGGCTACATCCAAACCACGCCACAGTCGCGCCCTATGCCACTCGATGCCATCTTCGACATGGCCTCGTTGAGCAAACCCGTCGGTACGGGTTCCGCACTTATGCTGCTGGTCCAGCGCGGCGATGTGAAACTCGACGACGCGGTCGCGAAGTTCATCCCAGAATTCGAAACCGACGCCAAACGCGGCGTCACAGTGAAGCACCTGATGACGCACACCTCCGGCCTGCCCGCGTATCTCGAAGAATCAAAACGCAAAGACGTGCGTGCGACGGTCGGCGACGCTTCGCTCTGCGATGCGACGCGCGAGGCGATCCGCAAACTCGACCTCAACGGCAAGCCGGGCGAGAAGTACGTCTACAGTTGTCTGAACGCGATTCTCTGTGCCGAGATCGTCGAAAAAGTCACCGGCAAACCGCTCGATCAATTCGCACACGAGAACGTATTTGCCCCGCTGAAACTCACCGAGACCACTTATCGCCCGGCCACATCGCTGCGCGAACGCATCGCCCCGACCACGCGCAAGCCCGACAGCGACGCCCTGCTCTGCGGCGAAGTGCACGACCCGCTCGCCTACATGCAGGACGGCCTGAGCGGAAACGCCGGACTGTTCTCGACCGCCGCCGACATGCATCGCTTCGCCCAAATGCTGCTTCGCCGCGGCGAGCTGGACGGCGTGCGCGTCTTCACACCGGAAATCGTCGAGCAGATGACCCGCTCGCACACCGATGGCGTCACCAACGCAAAGGGCCAACCCGCCACGCGCGGCTTGCTCTGGGAGGTCTACCCCGCGGCGACGATCGACGGCGTCGCCATGCCGCACGGCTTGGGCCACACCGGCTACACCGGGGTCGCGATGCGCATCTATCCGGAAGCGGGTTACTACGTCATCGCGCTGACCAATCGCGTACACCCCGATGACACATCGAAAGTCGAGGGGTTCCGCACCGCTGCCTGGAAACTCGCCGCCCAGTTGCTCGCGAAGCCGGAATAGGAGGACGCGGGGGCGCGGGCACCCAAGAGCCCGTGCGCCGTGAGCGCCCTGCGCCCCGCACCCTGCCCGCTCCGCTGGACCGCCACGCAACACTCCATACACTTCATCATGTGAACCACGCAGCCACCGATTCGGACGTCGCCCACGGCACACGCCTGGTCGTGATCGGCCTGTTCGTGAACGCACTGCTCGCTGTAGTAAAGATGCTCGCCGGCGTGCTTGGTCATTCGCACGCACTCGTCGCCGACGGCGTCGAGTCGCTGTCCGACATTTTCGCGTCGATCGTCGTCTGGGGCGGCATCGTCATCGCCAGTCGCCCCGCAGATAGCGACCATCCCTATGGCCACGATCGGGCCGAGTCGCTGGCGACCATGGTCGTCGCCTGGATGCTGCTTGCCGCCGCGCTCGTGATCGCAATCGAGTCAGTGCGCGAAATTCTGACGCCTCATCGCCCGCCGGCGGCCTACACGCTCGTCGTGCTGCTGGTCGTCGTTGTAATCAAAGAAGTGCTATTCCGCGTGATGGCCCGCGCCGCCCGCGTCGCCGACAGCGGCGTCATTCATGCCGACGCATGGCACCATCGCAGCGACGCGATCACATCCGCAGCCGCCGCAGTCGGCATCGCGGTCGCTCTGTTCGCCGGTCCCGCCTATGCCGCCGCCGACGATTGGGCCGCGCTCGTCGCCGCGGGCGTGATTACCTGGAACGGCGTTCGCCTGATGCGGCCGGCGTTCGACGAATTGATGGACCGTCACGACGAACAACTCGTGCAGCGCGTTCGCTCGATCGCCTGCGAGCTGCCCGGCGTCCACGGCATCGAAAAGGTCTTCACCCGCCGTGCGGGGCGGCGAACATGGGTTGATCTGCACCTCGAAGTCGCGCCCGACTCGCGCGTGGATGACGCCCACCGACTCGCGCATCAGGTGAAAGACGCGATCAAAGCAGCGTTGCCG
>JBJXFK010000199.1:0-20149 GCA_046155505.1 Phycisphaerae bacterium | reverse complement strand
CGGTGCGGCACAGTTCGATCGTGTATCATTTCGCCACGCGGAATCGGGCTGATTCGCGTAACTCGGGATCATACGTATTGAATGGAGTTTCAGATGATCGAGCGCAACGCGCGACGGATATTCAGTTGTGTTGGCGGGCTGGCGGTGGCGACGATTGGTGCGCAGGTCGCACTTGCCCATCCGGACGGCGGCGTCGGGCACACGCACGCGGTCGGTGGATTCGGGGCGGGGCTGGCGCATCCGCTGACCGGACTGGATCACGCGCTGGCCATGCTGGCCGTCGGCCTGTGGGCTGCGCAACTTGGCGGACGAGCGCTATGGGCGGTGCCGGCGGCGTTCGTGGCGATGATGATCGTCGGCGCGGGGCTAAGCCAGGCCGGTCTGCAACTGCCGATGGTCGAGAGCGGGATCGTCGCGTCGATCGTGGTCGTGGGCCTGTGCGTCGCAATCGCGCTGCGTCCGCCGGTCGCGGCTGCGGCGGTGAGCGTTGCTCTCTTCGCAATGTTCCACGGACACGCGCACGGCAGCGAACTGCCGTTCGGTGCGTCGGCGGCCACGTACGCTGGCGGATTCGCGATTTCGACCGCGCTGATTCACGCGGCGGGCATCAGCCTTGGATTCGCGATCATGCAGATTCGCTCGCAGGTGGCACTGCGAATCGCGGGCGGTGCGGTAGCCCTCGGCGGTGCCACGCTTGCCACGCTGTAAGTAGAAGATTCACCACAGAGGCACAGAGGCGCACAGAGAAAGAGCGGTACAGTTTTCGCTGATCAGTCGAGAAGAACTCGAACATGACGCGATAGCCCAAGCCGATTTTTCTCTGTGCGCCTCTGTGTCTCTGTGCCTCTGTGGTTCGACCTCTTCGCTACTTGGCAACGGCGGGTGGTTGGAGCGTGTGCCCGCATTTCTTGCATGTGCGCTGCGCTTCGTTCCCCGCTGCCCAGAATTCTTCCATGATTTTCTTGAGCTGCCCGGCGATGTCGGTCAAATCAAACGTCGGCTCGTGAATCAACTCGCCGCACTTGTCACATACGAAGCGCAGAAAGTCCTTCTGCCCGGGTCGCTGCCGCTCGACCACCATGCCGATCGTGTTGGGCCCGCGCTGCGGCGAGTGCGGGATCATCGCCGGCAACAGAAACATCTCGCCCTGCTTGATCGGGATCTCGCGCGGTTGGCCGTCCTCGAGGATGCGTACCGAGATGTCACCCTCGATTTGATAGAACAACTCCTCGGTCGGGTTGACGTGATAGTCCTTCCGCGCATTCGGCCCGCCGACGATCATCACGATGAAATCTTTGTCCTGAAAGATGCACTTATTGCCCACCGGCGGCTTGAGCAGGTGACGATTTTCGTTGATCCAGGTGTGCAGATTGATCGGCATTGCGACAGCGGCCATGACAGGACTCCGTGCAAAAGGTGACTTGCAACTCGCTGCGCAGTCTACGACGCGGATCGGGCGCGGGCAATGCGATTCACTCGCCGAAGTCGAACCGCGGAAGAGGAGGAACCACAGAGACACAGAGGCACAGAGACGCACAGAGTTGGTGAAGGCTAATTGGCACTCCCGTTTTTCAATCGACTGCCGACGGGAATATACTGGTGAGCATGCCTACGAATCCGCTGGTACTGGCTGTGCTTGCCGCGGCCGCGGTGGTCATTTTGTTGTCCATTCTCTCGCGGGTGGTCCGAGGGTGGTCCGATCGGCGACAGCTCGCCCGCGTTCGCAACGCGGCGGCGGCGCGGCGGATGGAACAGATGATGGTGCAGGCCGAGATTGCGCAGGCGGCGGCGCAGGTCATCGCCACCAGCTCGACCGGCGGCATCGCGGGCTATCGCATCGTGCGCCAGATCGAGGCGGTGTTCATCGAGGGCGCGCCCTCGCCGGGGAGAGCGGTCGAGATGCTGAAAGCGACAACGGGTCAACTCGGCGGGAATGCGATTATCCACCTTGCGACAGCGAGGCTACTGAACGGCAAGTGCGTGGCACAGGGAGATGCGGTGGTTGTCGACGAACTCGATTCTCGAGAAGAAGACTAACCACAGAGACCCAGAGGGGCACAGAGAAGAGGTTTAGTGTTTAGGCGTTCGGCGGTCTTCTGATTCTCGGTCAAGGTGGCGCCAAGCGCAACAACACCCCAATTCAACTCTGTGTTTCTCTGTGCCTCTGTGTCTCTGTGGTTCCTCTTCTCTGCTCAAACCGCCGCAGTGAGGCGATTGAGCGCCTGTTCGACGCGGTCTTTTTCGAAAGGCTTGACCAGATAATCCGCCGCTCCGAGTTTCAGGGCTTCCATCAGCGGCTGGCGCTGGTCGATGGCCGACATGACGACGATGCGTGCGGTCGGGTGTTTGGCGCGGACGTTTTTGAGCACTTCCAGCCCGGTCATCTTGGGCATGATGAGATCGAGCGTGACCAGGTCGGGCATGAGCTTGTCATACATCTCGCACGCCTCGACGCCGTCTTTGGCCTCGCCGACGATCTCGTGTCCCATCTCTTTGAGGATGCCCTTGATGACATGCCGCATGAACGCTGCGTCATCGACAACCAGAACTCGCATAGCCACGGTCAGACTCCTTCGCAGCGCGCGGGCGCGTCAAATCTCTTTGGGTTCTTCGCCGATGATCTGCACTTCGACGCTGCCGGTTGTCGGGTCGAGCGTCATTCGCCGACCCTTCTCTCCGCCGACCGCTTCGGCTGCCAGCGGGATCGCATGCTTGTGCAATCGCGCCTTAACCGCTTCGATATTCCGATCACCGATGCCGGAGCGCACGTTCGAGCCGAACATCATCGCACCGCCGGCGATCTTGGCTTTCACGCGGTCCTTCACGGCACCGGCTTTGATGATTTCTTCGAGCAGCCAATCGGTGGCGGTGTCGGCGAATTTTCCGCGGTCGCCGCTGCCCTGTTCAGAATTGGGCAGGATCACATGCGCCAGTCCGCCGACCTTGGCGATGCGATCAAACAGGGCGATGCCGATACAGGAGCCGAGCACCGTGCGGATTTTGTCCGGCGCGGCGATCACTTTCAATCCGGCGATGCCGATCGAGTGGGTCACAGGCATTGTTGATTCTCAGCTTACGGTCGCTTCGAGCAATCGGAACGATGCGGGTGTCGGAAGCAGATAGAGGTCGGCTTCCAGCCATTGCCCGTCGATGCTGAAGACGCTCTTCGCCATCAGCACGGTGTCGCTCAGGGCGGCCTGCTCGGCGACCAACCCCTCGAACAGTGCATCGGCCAAATCGATCCGCAACTCCGGCACGGACGGCGCGGTTTGCAATTCGAGCCACTTGGCGATGCTGTTGGTGAACGAGGTTCCGATGATATTTGCCGTCTCGCACAGGGCCGATTGGGCCATTTCGTCGAGGCCTTCGCCCAGTTCGGTCTGCATCAGCAGGCTCGACAATGTGCGTGCGGTCGGCATCGAGAAGACCAGCAGCAGATGTCCGTGTAATTGCTGCGTAAGTTCCATGTGCAGCGCCACGCTCGGCTCGGTCGAGCCTTTGCTCAGTTCCTTCAGCGGCATGCGCGTAAAGCCGTCAGTGGTCAGCCGCACGCCGCGTTTCAGCCATTTGCTGATGGCGCGCGAGGCGTTGAAGGCGGCGTTGACGGCGATGGCGTGCATCGCGTTTTGCCGGACGTTATCGGTGTTGCACTGCTTTTCGACCAATGCGAGCGACTCGGGCGCGAGGAGCAGGATCAGCGCCCATTCCTGTCGATGACCGTCGAGCTCGAATTCGGTTTTCGCCAGCCACGCATCGTCGCCGTTCATCGCACCGTTGACGACCAGCGGCTGCACCACCGCGCACGCGAGATCGTGCGCAAAGCACGGCGCGAGCGGGGCGACACTGATGTTGAGCCACTGTGCGAGACTGTTGGCGAACGACGTGCCGACGATATTGCCGGTCTCTTGCAGGCAGGATTGCTCCATCTCGCCGAACGTGGTCGTCGTGCCCTCGGCCTGATCGAGCATCATGTCGATCAGTTTCATCGCGACTTCTTCGGGGAATGCAAGCAGCACGTTACCTTGAATGTCGCCGCCAAGCGGCATGTGAATGGCGGCGACGGCGCTGTCCGCCGCACCGACAAGCTCGCCGAGTTCGGTGATCGACGATTTGACAAAGCCGTCGCTGCGAAGACGTACGCCGCGCTTGAGCCACTTGGAGAGTGCGCGCGAGGAGTTGTAGGCACTATTGACGGCGACGGCGCGAAGCGCGTCGGAAAGATCAACCGTGTTGGTGGCGATGCCGGGGAACATTTCGTTTCCTCTCTCGTTCGATGTCGCTCGACGCGATCAGACCGTTGCCGCTTCGCTTGGCAGTTCCCAGTGATCGACCTTGGCCACGCCGCCCTGTGCGTGCGTGGTCATCATGGCTGAAACGTCCAGAATCAGCGAAACCGAGCCGTCGCCCATGATCGACGCGCCGGCGACACCCGGCACGTTGCGATAGTTGGACGCGATGTCCTTGATCACGCAGTCCTCCTGCCCGATCAGCTCATCCACGACCAATCCGAGACGCTCATTTTGGAAGCCGAGGATCATGATGGTGATGTCGCTCGCCGCGCGTGTGCGGGTCTGCAACTGTTCGAGCGTCACGCCGTAAACCTGCTCGAACAGCGTCACCGGAATGACGCGATCGCGTACGCGAATCACCGGCTTGCGCTGAATGAACGTCAGACTGCTGCGCGGCACGGTGATGATCTCGGTCACCATCTCCATCGGCACGGCGTATGTGCACGCGCCGATGCGGGCGATGAGCGCATTGATGATCGCCAGCGTCAGCGGCAGGTGAATCGTCACAACCGTGCCCTGGCCCGCATTGCTCTCGACCGTGACAGTGCCGTTGATGTTCTCGATCTTGGTCTTGACGATGTCCATGCCCATGCCGCGACCGCTGAGGTCGGTGACCTTTTCCGCAGTCGAGAAGCCGGGCTTGAAGATGTACTGAATTGCCTCGGTATCGGGCATCGCATCGACCTGCGCCTGCGAGGCCAGTTCGCGCTCGACGATTTTGCGGCGGATCGCCTCGACGTTGACGCCCTTACCGTCGTCGCGAATCTGGATGCAGATGTGGCGACCGCGGTGGAACGCATCAAGCTCGACGCGGCCCGCTTCGGCCTTGCCGTCTTTGATGCGCGCCTCGCGCGATTCAATTCCGTGGTCGACGCTGTTGCGCACCATGTGCGTCAGCGGATCGACCAATTCATCGATCATCCGCTTGTCCAGCTCGGTCGCTTCGCCGTGCAGGACGAGATCGACCTTCTTATTGGTCGCTTTGCAGATGTCGCGGATCACGCGGCGGAAGCGCTGAAACAGCGGGCCGATCGAGACCATGCGCGTTTGCATGATGCGCTTCTGAATGCCCTCGGCGGTGCGATTCAGCGTGTGGACGGCTTCGCTGAACGCCTGCATCGCGCTCTTGGCGTGTTGCAACTCGCGCACGAGCGTCTTGACCGTTTCGAAGTCGTGGCCCAGGTGCAACATCGCGTCGCTTAGATCGGAAACGACCGCCGCCTGGGGACCGGTCGCGGGTACCTTGGCCACGTCGTCACGTACGCGTTGCAGACGATCGCCGATGTCCTCGACCAGGTAGCCGAGGTTGCCGCGCGAAAACAGCGGCGCAAAGCGGCGTTCAATCTGCACAAAGCGGGCCTTCGTAATGACCAATTCGCCGCTGAGATTCATCAGTTGATCGAGACGTTCAAGGTCGACGCGCAGGGTCTCACCGGCCTTTTGCATGGCGGGAGCGCCGGCGGCGGACTTGCCATCGCCTTGGTCCGCATCGGTGCTGGGCGGCGGTGCGGCTTTCGGCGCCGCATCGCGCGGCTGCGAAGCGGTCGGCGCAGTCGGTTTCGCGCTCGTCGTTGCAACCGGGGCGACAGTCGCAGGTCCGGGTGTCGCATGTGACACTTGGACAGCCAGCACGGCGTAGTCCTGCACGACTTTGGCGATCTTGTCAGGATCGTTGTCGGTAATCAGCCAGTAATCGATGTGCGTGACTTTCATCTCAGCCGTCAGTGCGTTGACGTCGGGCACGCTTTTCAGCACCCGGCCCAGTTCGCCAATGCGGTTGTAGATGATGCACGCCTCGATCGCGGCATCGCTGGACTCCGGCGGGAAATCGACGCCGACGATCGTCGCGCCGGCCGCCTCGGCATCGGCGGACACGTTGGTCTTGGCGGCGGTCGGCGCGTCGCTGGTGTCGGTGGGTGCAACGCCGCTAATCCAGTCAGTAAAGGTGCGCTGGGCGTCTTCGAACGAAATCGCTTCGGTGCCGCCGTCGCTAATCTGCGTCAGGTCGCCGCGCAG
This sequence comes from Phycisphaerae bacterium, assembly GCA_046155505.1. Classification (GTDB taxonomy): domain Bacteria; phylum Planctomycetota; class Phycisphaerae; order UBA1845; family Fen-1342; genus JBJXFK01. The sequence continues at coordinate 13,844 of JBJXFK010000199.1, read as the reverse complement.
TTGATCGACCGCGGTGAGCAACGTCGAGATCAGTCTCTCGTTGAGTTCGAGCTGCCCAATGCGAATGCGATCGAGCACGCTCTCCATGTCATGCGTCAGGCGATGCATGCCGGTCGCACCGACCGCGCCGCTGGCACCCTTGATGTTGTGTGCGCAGCGGAAGATGGCGTTGATCAGGTCGGCGTCGGTGGGCGCTTCTTCGAGTTTGAGCAGCGACGTGCTCAGTTCGTCGATTGTTTCGAGTGTGCTCTCGATGAAGCGCCGGAGCAAGTCTGGGTCTTCCGGGCAGACCGACGGGCGCACCGTCGGCTGCTGCGGTGCGACGGGCGTCGGCGCAGCGGTTTGATCGGCGGGCGCGGACGACGGCGTGGGCGTGCTGTTCATGATGCTTTCCAGCAGTGCGAGCTGTTCCTGAATGGCGACCGGCTGATCGGGCGGCGTGACAAATTCCTGCACGAGCGCCCGCAGCGTATCGAGCACCTTGAGCAGAATCTCGACGCTCGGCGCGTCCAGCTCGCGCTTGCCGTAGCGCAACTGATCGAACAGCGACTCCATGATGTGCGTGAGATCGCGGATTTTCTTGAACCCGAGCGAGGCCGACACGCCCTTGAGCGAATGGGCGGCGCGGAACATCTCGTTCATGCGTTCCTGATCCTGCGGCGTACGCAGGCCGACGGGTCCGTCGGCGACCTGCTCGTCGAAGGCGAGCAAGCCTTCTTCAAGCATGCGCAGGTATTCCGGGGCCTCGTCGAGGAACCCGGCCATTAGATCGGGGCTGACTTCAATATGATCGCTCATGTGCGATTCCCAACTTCGTTGTTATGGAGAGTGAAACGTGTCAAGTTCAAAGTGCAAAGTTCACAATTCAAAGTGTCGGAGTCGAGCACGGTTGCCGGTCTTCGCATTCACTTTGCACTCTGAACTTTTCACTTTGCACTCCCCCGCTATTTTCCGATGCCGACCTTTTGCGCCGCGGGTCGCAGGTACACGCCCGGCGGACCTTCTTCGAGCGTGATCGCTTCGCGCAGTTCCGACGAAACGCGCACCGGATCGACATCGCCGACGAACAGCAAGCCACCCGGTGCGACGCCCGCTTGCACGTTTTTGAGCGTCGCCTGCTTCATGGGCGTGTCGAAGTACATCAACACGTTACGCAGCAGCACGACGTCAAATCCCGGTTGGGCAAGCGACTCGCGCAGGTTGTGAAACTGGAATTTCACCAGCTTCTTGGCCTCGTCCTTTACGCGAAAGTTGCCGTTCTCCAGCTCGAACCAGCGCAACACCTGCTCGCGCGGCATCTGCGAAACGGCATAGTCGTTGTAGACGCCTTCCTTGGCCTTATCGAGTACGTTCTTGCTGATGTCGGTGCCGATGATCTGCACCTGCCAGGAGTTCGGCTCGGGCAGGCTCTCGCGCAGCACAATCGCCGCGGTGTACGCCTCTTCGCCGCTGCTGGCCGCGGCGCTCCACAGGCGGAATGTGCGCGCCTTGCCCTTCTTTTGCTCGACGAACTGCGGGATCCACCCCTTGCGGAACATTTCCCACAGGCGCGAGTTGCGGAAGAAATACGTTTCATTCGTCGTGACGGCGGAGAGGAAATTCGGCAGCTCTTCCTCGCAGCCCGCCGGCTCGCACATCAGTTTGTAGTAGTCGTCGAACGACGCCAGGTTCAGCGCGCGCAGGCGACGACGAAGACGATTGGCGAGCAGCGTTTGTTTCGCTTCGGGCAGGTCGATGCCGGTACGGTCATAGACTAGCTTGGCGAAGCGTTTGAACTGCTCGGGAGAGAGTTTGATTAGGTCCACTGCTGTTCCTCAGAGGATCGAGTAGCGAGGAGCGAGTAGCGAGTTACAGAACACAGCTCAACGTCTGATTCCGAACTCGCCGCTCGCTCCTTCGAATTACGCAGAGCAACAATCGCGAGCGAGAGAAGAAAACGCGCCGCTGGGCGCGTCTTTAACTCGCTACTCGCTACTCGCTATTCGCTACTCGTTACTTCTTACCTCCCTTGCCGGTCTTGGCCGGGGCCTTGGTCGCGGTCGCCGTCGCGGTGCGGCCTTCGCCGTTGCCGACGCCGGTGCCGACGTTGAACTGGCCGACCAGTTCGCGGAGCTGCTGAGCCTGGCCTGACAGCTCTTCCGCCGAGCCGGACATCTCTTCGGCCGCCGATGCGTTGTTTTCGGTCACGCTGGCGACGTTCTGGATGCCGGTCGCGACTTCGCGAGCGGTCTGGGCCTGCTCTTCGGTGGCGTTGGCGATGCCCGAGATACCGGTGGCGGTGTTCTCCACGCCCTCGATGATCTTCTTGAGCGCGTCGCCGGTCTGCTGGCTGAGTGCCGCACCTTCCTTGACGCGCTGCGTGCTTTCCTTGATGAGGCCGGCGATTTCCTTGGCCGCCTCGCTCGAACGCTCGGCCAGCTTGCGGACTTCGTCGGCCACAACCGCGAAGCCCAAACCGTGCTCGCCGGCACGGGCGGCCTCGATGGCGGCGTTGAGAGCCAGCAGGTTGGTCTGGCTGGCGATCTCGCTGATGACGCCGATGATCTCGCCGATCTGCTCCGACGACTTGTCGATCAGCTTCATCGCTTCGACGTTCTTCTCGACCGCCGCGCCGCCGTCTTCGGCTCGCTTGGTGGTTTCCTTGGCGGTGGCGTTGGCCGACTTCGCGTTCTCGGCGACCGCTTCGATCATCTTGTTGAGCGACTGGATGCTGGCCGACATCTGCTCGACGTTGGCGCTCTGCGTCTGGGCGCCCTCGGACAGTGAAGTGCTGCCTTCGGACACGACGCGCGCACCTTCGGCGAACTGCTCGGCGGCTTCCTTGATCTGCTGAATGACTTCACGCAGCGAGAGGATCATGCGCTCGAGGCCTTCGCCGAGCTGACCGATCGCGTCGCTGCCCTTGACGGTGACTTCGGTGGTCAGGTCGCCCGAGGCGGCAGTTTGAACGGCCGCGAGCAGGCGATCGACCTTTTCCTTGAGTTCGTTCGCGGTGCGCTGCGACTCTTCCTGCAACCGGCGGCCGTCCTCTTCGAGCTTGAGGCGGCTGGTGATGTTTTCCCACGTGACCATCGGGCCCATGTAGTCGCCCTTGTCGTCGTAGATGCCCGAGACGAGCAGATCGAGCGTCTGGTCGCCGAGCTGGATGTTCGCCCGGTGCGGGAAGTTGCGCGGGTTGCCGAGCACCTTGCGCTGATACGACGGATCCTTGTGGAAGATGTCCACGTTGCTGCCCACGACGCGATCGAGCGGCACCGGCAGCAGGTGTTGCAGCGGCTGGAGGTTCTTCACCGTCGCCGGGTTGGCGTAGATGATGTTCAAATCTTTATCCGCGAGCATGATGTTGATCGGCGCGTTCTCGACCATCGCGGTCTTCTTGGCCGCCTCCGCGCGGGACTTCACCTGGGCCGTGATGTCCATCGCGTACTTAACGACCTTAAAGAGCTTGCCATTGCCGTCGGCGATGGGGTTGTACGAGGCTTGAATCCAGATCTCGCGCCCGCCCTTGGCGAAGCGCTGGAACTCGCCCACCTGATTCTCGCCGCGATTCAGCTTGGCCCAGAACTCCTTATATTCCGAGCTGCGGCGATACTCTTCACTGGCGAACATGCTGTGGTGCTGGCCCTTGATCTCTTCCATGCGATATCCCATCGCGCTCAGCAAGTTGTCATTGCACGTAATGATCGTGCCGTCGAGCTGGAACTCGATCACGGCCTGCGCGTCACTGATCGCCTTGAGCTGATTTCCCGCGACCGTGTTCTTAGACTCGGTCTCGCGCGTCGCGGTGGCGTCCGACCAGTTGACGACCTGGCCGACGTACTCGCCCTGCTCGTTGAACACGCCATTGACTTCGAGATCGAGCGTCAGCTTGCCGAGCTTGATGTCGGTCTTGAGTGGCAGGTTTTTTGGGTTGCTGAGAATCTTGCGAATTTCCTTGGCGCGATCGCCGTGAAAGCGATCGAGCGGGCCGCCGACCAACTCGTCAACCGAGAGGCCGAGCTCCAGCTGGACGATGTCCTCGATCTCGCGCAGCGTCTCTTCGGCGCGGGTATTCATGTAGACCAGATTCTGGTCCTTGTCGCCAATGAAGACGTTGGTGCCGAGGCCGTCGACGACGGCCCGCAGCTTTGCAAACGCCTCGGTGTCGGCCGTGTTGGCGCTGAACGTCTGAAATCGATTGATGGTCGTGCTTTTGAACGAATTGTTAGCCATTGCCGTTGTTCCTGAAAGCCCCGTGGGGGTTGGTTGAGTTTGAATGAGTCACGAAAAAAGTGCCTAGTGTCTAGTGCCTAGTGTTCAGTGCTCAGTGATTCGTACGCTGTTGAATCCTGAACCCTGAACCCTGATCGCTACGCGCCGGCTTCTTCGGCCGACGACAGGATGCGCTCGATGTTCAGCAGGATCAGCAGCTTGTTCTCGAGCTTGACCAGGCCGCGGATATAGTCGTGATCGATGCCCGTCACGCTGGTCGGAGGCGGTTCGATCTGGTCCGAGTTGATCCGCAACACCTCGGTCACCGCGTCCACCACGATGCCGATTGTCTTGCTGCGCACGTTGACCACGATGATGCGCGTGTGCTCATCGTTGTCCTTGGTCGGCAGACTGAACCGCTTGCGCAGGTCCACGATCGGAATGACGTGCCCGCGCAGGTTGATCAACCCGCAGATAAAGTCCGGCACCTCGGGCATGCGCGTGATCTGGCCCATCATGATGATTTCCTGGGCCCGCATGATGTCGACGCCGTACTCCTCGTTCGCCAGGCGGAAGCTCACAATTTGTGAGACGTCCGTCGGCGCGCCGCTGGAGCCGCTGCGCGGCGCCTCGACGGGCGAAGCGGCGGCCTTGGCCGGCGATTTGGCAGGGGGAGCGAAAGTCGTGCTCATTCGTGTTCCTCAGTCCTTTCTCGCCGCGACGCGCCCGGCGCGCGGTCGACCCATCGGCGGCGCGACAGGTCGCTGCGTGCGTGCGCATCGACTGCCGCCATGCGTTGTATCGGTGCAAGTCGGGCCTCGAAATATTTTCAGCAGTGCGACTGCGAGCTTTCTGTGTGAGCGGTTTCCGACCCGCCGAGCGGCGATTTTGCAAGCAATGTCGAAGCGGCGCGACACACGCAATCACTCGTCCGACCAACGTGGCATGTCGCCCGCGTCATTCGCGCTCCGCGTAGCGCGAAAGCGCAACACCCGCGCCCGCCGACCGAATTCCTCACCCTGAAACTGGTCTCATCGTCGAAAGAGTCGAGTCGGAATGCGGCGCAGGTCGGATAACGTGTCGCTCCCGACAATGTGAGGTCAAATTGTGAATTCCCAAGTCCTCAGCGCGATCGAACGTACCGACGCGATCCCCTCGCCGCCGCAGATCGTCACCCGTTTGCTCGAAATCACGCGCGACGAAAATTTCAAGCAGGACGACGTGGTCAAACTGCTCAGCACCGACCCCGGCGTGTCGTCGGACATTCTTCGTCTGGCCAACTCGGCCATGTTCGGCGTTGTCCGAAAAATCGCGACGCTCGGACAGGCGCTCACCCTGCTCGGCATTCGCCGCGTGCGTACGCTCGTGATCGGCCGCTGCATGGTCGACAAGCTCAGCGGCGGAAACAACCAGATCATCGACCCGAGCTACTACTGGCGGCGATCGCTGGCGACCGGCGTGCTCTCGGCGCACTTCGCGGATCACGTCGCGCCCGGACAACGCGACATTGCGTTCATGGGCGGCCTGCTCTGCGACGTCGGCGTGGTGATTCTGTCTCGCGCGCTGCCCGACAAATACAAAGCCGTCGCCGCCGCGTATGCGCCGCAACAAGGCGCGCACTTCCTCGAAAAGGAACTCCAGACGCTCGGCATCACGCATGCCGAGGTGAGCGCCGCGGCGTTGCAAAAATGGAATCTGCCCGAAGACATGGTGCAGGCGATTCGCCACTCGCACGACACGACGCGGCCCAATCTCGGCGAGCGCGCCGCGCAACTGGCGGGCGTGCTCAACGGCGCGGGACAGATCGCGCAGCTACTGTGCGAAGCGCCCGACAAGAAGTCGATCGGCTCACGCTGCCAGGACGCAATGTCGCTGGTCGGGCTCGACTCAGTCGTGCTGAAACATGTGCTCAAGAAGATCGAGCAGGACATCGGCGAGTTTGCCACGATCCTCAAGGTCGATGTGATTCCGAGCCGCGTGTACTCGCTGATCGCCGACAGCATTGCGGAGCAGTTGGAGGCAGTGCCGAGTGCCTAGTTGCTAGTGCCTAGAAAAACGACGCGGCTCGCGAGGCTGCGATTCGCGATGAAACTTGGGTCAGGGGTTCGAGAGATTGCGGGTGGTTCATGGCGTGAACGCGCCCGCCGATCAATGAAAGGACGCTCATGGTTACCGTCGGAATGAACTATCGTGTAATCGAAGGCAAAGAGACCGAATTCGAAACGGTCTTTTACAAGGTTATGGACATCATGAAGGGCCTCGAGGGCCACGTCGAGACACACCTGTATCGCGACGTGAAGAGCCCCACGGGATATCTGATCATCTCGGAATGGCAGAATCAGGACAACTTCGAGGCGTTCACCCGCTCGCAGCAGTTCAAGAACGTCACCGATTGGGGCAAGAGCAAGATTCTCGCCGGCCAGCCCAAGCACGAAGTCTATGGCGGCAGCAAGTTTCTGAGCGAACAGCGCTGTCCGGTCGGGGCACACTAAGAGAGTGTTCAGTGTTTAGTGCTCAGTGCTCAGAAAAGCAGCGTGCGTGTCCTTCTTCACTGAGCACTGAACACTGAGCACTTCTCGATCGTCGCGCGAAAGCCCCGGCCGCCCGCAGGTGACGAATCGAACTGCGACGCATCGCGCTACGAACCGCGTCGCAGACGATCGCCGTCGGCCCGCGACCGGGGCGGGCCTTTTTCTTATTGAGCAATCCGATAGAAGTGCGCGATGCCGCACGGCGCACGACGCATCAATACGCACCAGCGCGCGTCGAGCCGCGCTCTGGCCCGCGCTGGAACCAACTACCATGTCCACTTCATTCCTCGGCCGCGCGTGGGACTATGTCGATCTCGCACGCCAGGCATTCAAGCTCCGCGCATCCAGTCAGGAAAGCATCCGCGACGCGGCTCGATCGCATCTCGCGCAGCGCATGGGTCGCCTCCGCGGACTGCCGCAAAAAATCGGCCAGATCATGAGCATGAACGCGGCCGCGGGCGACGACGCCGACCCGTTCGCGCCGCTCACCAACGCCGCACCGGCGCTGCCGTTCGACGAAATCGCTCCGCTGATCGAACAGGCGTGGAACGCACCGCTCGGCGACACGGTCAGCCATATCGATCAAAGCGGCCTGGCAGCTTCGCTGGGACAAGTGCATCGGGCGAAACTGAAAGACGGCCGCGACGTCGCGATCAAGGTGCGCTACCCCGGCATTCGCGAAGCCGTCATGAAAGACCTGTCCGTCCTTGGCTGGATTGCCGCCCCGATGCGTGTGGTGCGCGGCGGCTTTGATCTGGCCGACTATCGCGCCGCAATCCTGCGCGACCTCGAAGAAGAGCTGGACTATCGCGTCGAAGCGATGCACCAGTCGCGCTACGCAAACTTCGCGCCCGAGTTGCCGGGCTGGCAAATACCGCAGGTCATATCGCAACTGTCGAACGAGAGCGTGCTGGTCAGCGAGTGGTGCGAAAACGAGTCGATCGAACAGGCTGCGACGTGGAGCGTCGACTCACGCCGCACGATCGCTCGAAGTTTGCTCGCCGGCACGCTTCACATGCTGCTACAACACGGCAACGTACACGCCGATCCGCACCCGGGAAACGTGCGCTTCGCCAGTCCCGACCGGATTGTGCTGCTCGACTTTGGAAGTGTCGCGCGCTTCGGCGAAAATCATCGCACGGCGTTGCTCGCGCTGATCCAAATGACGCGCAACCAGCAAGGCGACCCGTATCCGGCCCTGCTCGAACTGGGGTTCAACGAGACGCTGCTCGCGCCGCTGCGGTCGAAGTTGCCGGCTCTCTGTGCGGTGCTGTTCGAGCCGTTCTGCACGAACGCACCCTATCCTCTTGCGCAATCGCGAAGAGCCGAGCGCATCGCCGACATTCTCGGCGACGATCGCTGGAATTTTCGCGTCAGCGGCCCGGCTGAGCTGATTTTCGTCCTGCGCGTCTTTGGGGGGTTGTGCTACTACATCAATCGCCTGGGCGTCGACGTGAACTGGTCCACCGCGATCGAACCGCACCTGGCGCATGGCCGAGATTTGGCGGCGCAGTGGCTGCGATCCACCGGCAGTTCGTCGCGAAACGAGTTCGCAAGTCTGGCACAACACCTGCGCGTGCGCGTCTCGCAAGCCGGCACGACGAAAGTCGCGCTGACGTTTCCAGCGACGGCGATCGACGATCTGGATCAACTGATGGACGCCGATCTGCGGGCGCGCCTCTCGCGCAGCAGCATCGATCTGGCGTCGCTTGTCCGCGGTGCGCGGCAAACCGGCTACGCACCGCAGACCGTTTTTGATCTCCCGGAAACCGCAACCGCGCGCGGCGTCCGGGTCTGGCTCGAGTAAGCAACGTCACCTCGCGGCACGATCACGCGGATCGTGACGCCACGCCGCACGGCCCAACCCAAAAGTGGGCCGCACGCGTCCCAGATCGGCGGCAACACAGCGCCGCAAATGACAGCCCAGTGAATTTGGGCAAGTCGCTGCTGGCCAATTCGCCACCCCAGGCAGCCAAGGCGTTACTTCGAGCTGGTTTCGATATGGTCAACTTCGGTAATGACGACGATCATTGCAGTTTCTCCGTTTGTTTTCACGTAATCTGATCGATGATTGCCCAGAAAATAAGCACGGCCGAGTCGATGAGACTGTAAAAACCCATGACAATTCCTCGCCCGGGGCAAAAAAGATGTGATTGCCGCCAATGCCGCAATGTGGTACCTTGACCGACACCTGTGATAATGGCTGCGGTGGAATGGAGACCCTGCCAGGCTCCGATTCCGAGAGTTTTGGCAGACTTGAGGTGGCCCCTGCAACCTCGCTAGACTATTAGAATGCCTGATAAATTGGGCGTTGTCAAGACGGCTGGGCAAAAGCAGTGCGAGATTCATTTCCAACCGCGCTCTCATTGACCGCTTTCTCGGATGCAACTGACGCATCCAGCGGCGCTTCCGATCGATGCCCCCATTGCGCAGAAATTTCTTCCACAAGACGCGTCGGCGGAGATTTGGTCCGCTGCGACATCTGTCGTTTCGTCATTCCGCGACCGCGACACACGCCCGCACGCGCGCTCGTTGACGAACTGGTGACATCGCACTCCATCCGACCCGGCACTCTGCTGCGCGATCGGTACGAAATCGTGCAGGAGCTCGGTCGCGGCGAGCACGGAATTACCCATCTCGCCCACCACATTTACATCAACCACCCGTGCGTGGTCAAAGTCCTCCACCACCCTGTCAAAAGCGCCACGGAAGCCACCGCCCGCCGCCTCCAGGCCGAGGCGTCCGCCGGCTTCAAAGTCAGCCACCCCAACGTTGTGCGTGTGCTCGATTGCGACACCCATGACGGCTATTGGTACGTCGTCATGGAGTACATCGACGGCGTGGACCTCACCCGCCCGCTTCAAAACAAGCTGCGTCTCGACTGGCGACAGGCCATCAGCGTCGCGGTTGACGCTGCCGCCGGCCTCGAAGCAATTCATTGCGTCGGCATGGTGCATCGCGACATCAAGCCCGGAAATCTCATCCTCGGCACGGACGGTCGCACACGCGTGGCCGATCTGGGCGTGGTGGGCATCCTCGGCAGCGATGCCGACCCCGCTACCCAGCTCGACACCGGGTCAAACGCTGGCTCGTTCGGCTATGCCGCGCCGGAAATTCTCTCGCACCGCGACAAAGTCGGCCCCGCCGCCGACCTCTACTCGCTGGGGGCGAGCTTGTTTCAACTGATTACCGGGAGGTCGGCGACGCGCCGCAGCCGCTATGCCCAGTTCCTCGACGCCGACATGCAACCGCCCGCTTGGCCCACCGATGTGCCGAGCGACGTTCCCGGCTGGTTCGTCGAAGTCATCCTGAAACTGCTGCAACCCGAGCCGCAGCGGCGATTTAGCTCCGCCCGCGAAGTCAAGGAAAGCCTCGGCATGCGGACCGACTCGCGCGTCTCGCCGCCGCGCCCGCGCATGCTCGAACGCGGCGACCCGCGCGGCTTTGTCGTTCTCGCGTTCGAAAATCAGTTCGGCTCCAACGCAGACGACTGGCTTGGTTCCAACCTGGCCGATCACCTCGCGCGGTCGCTCTCGCAGCGACCGTCGGTGTACGTGGTCAATCGCGAGCAGTTTCACGCAACGCTTGATCGCGTCACGGCTCGCGGCAATGCCAATCAACTGGCGAATCTGCTCGATGCCGGTCGCATGTGCGGCGCGCGGGCGATCATTCGCGGGACGTTTACCAAGCGGGACGACACGATCGAAATCTCGGCCACCGTTCACGAATCGGGTCGGGGCGAACCGATCGCGTTTCCGCCCGCCAAGGGCCATCTATCGACGTTAGCCCTGCTGGAAGACGATCTCGACCGTCGGCTCGCCGCCGCCCTGGGCCTTGCGACCGCGCCGGACCTCAAGCCGCAGCGCCGCGGGCCGCTGGTCGCCGAAGAGAAGTTTATCGCGGCCAAGGAGTTGCTGAAGCACGGCTCGTATGAGCAGGCTGGCGAGCTCGCCGCCGAGGCAGTGCAGCTCGATCCCGAATTCGGCGAGGCGATCGGCCTGGTGGGCATATGCTGCGCGCGACTGGGGCAGTATGAACGCGCCATCGAAACCAATCAACGCCAGCAATCGCTGGCCAATCGGCTGGGGGATCAACGCTTGCTGGCCGAGTCCTACGCCAATCGCGGCACGATGCACTACTTCCGCGGCGAGTACGAGGCGGCCCGCGACTGGTTGCAACGATCAGTCGAGCTTGCAAGCAGTCTGGGCCTCATGACCGATGTCGCGATGGTTCGCAACAATCTCGGGTTTGTGCAATTGCAACTCAAGCAGCCCGCGGCCGCCGCGGAGATGTTCAATCTTGCGATCGAAACGCACACCTCAAACGGCGCCAAGAGTGAGCTGATTCCGCCCTTTACCGGGATCGGGCACGTCATGCGCGAGCAACGGAAGTTCGACGAGGCGCGCGTGCATTTCCGACGGGCGCTCGTCCTTGCCGAAGAGATCAACGACGACGTAAACATCGGCGTGTCCAACATGAATCTGGGCCACTGCGCGCTGCTACAAGGCCGCGTCGCGACCGCCAAGTACGAACTGCTCATCGCGCTCAACGTGCTCGAAAAAACCGGCTTCCTCAACGGCCTGGCGCGTGTATACGAGTACATGGCCGAGCTGAACCTCGAAATTCGCAACGGCGAGGAAGCCGTGCGCTGTGCCGAACGGCGGATCGAGCTGGCCCAGCGGCAATGCAATAGTCGCATGCTCGAAGCGGCGTGGATGCAAAAGGCGGCCGGCCTGCGACAGTGCGGGCGCATGGTGGAGGCCGACGCCTGCATGGGACAAATGGATCGACTGCGGTAGACTGTCGGTTTGCGATTCGCACGCGCCGCCCTGGCGGGATCGGCGCAGGAGGACGGGGATGCGTTGGGCGCTGGTAGATTTTTGCGGGCGCTGCGCGTGTCATGCCAAGGACGTGCCGCCGACCGAGAACGTGTTCGATCGCGTGCCGACCGACGCGCGGGCCGATCTCGGCCGCGCGCTGGCGATCTCCATTCGCGAAGGATCGCGGCAGACGGTCGCCTATTCAGACGGCACAGCCACCCGCGCGCTCGACATCGAACCACTACGACTCGGCAACGTCGACGGCCCGCTGGCGCTCATCACCTGGCGCGATGGAGACGTCGCCACCGCATCCGGCGAGCAACTCGCGCGGCTTTCGCGACGCAATCACGCGATCCTGCAAAGCGCGATGGACGGGTTCTTCGTCGTCGACAATCAATATCGATTCCTCGAAGTCAACGACGCGTTCTGCCGCATGCTCGGCTATTCCGCCGAGGAATTGCAGCGTATGCGCATCACTGATCTCGAAGTGCCCGAGGAACACGAAAGCGCCGGGTACAGTTCGAAGACCGGCATTCACCAGTTTGATGGTGCGCACCGGCACAAGTTCGGTCACATCGTCTATCTCGAACTGAGCATCAACGTGCTGAACGACGAGGGGCGCAAAATTCTCGTCGGCTTCGCCCGCGACGTGACCGAACGCCGCAAGTCAGAAGAGGACGTCACGCGCCTCTCGCGGCAGCAGCGGCTCATCCTCGAAGCGGTCGAAGAGGGGATTGTCGGCCTCGATCGCGAGGGCCGCGTGTCGTTCGTCAACTCGGCCACGGCGAGGCTGCTCCAGACTCCACCCGGTCGTTTGATCGGTCGCGGCGCGCACGACTTCTTTTGTGGCGACGACTCCAGCGGCGACTGCGACACGCGCGATTGCCCGCTTTGCAACGTGCTCAGCGGCGCGCGGCGATCGGCGTCGGCCGAGTCTGAATTTCGCCGGCTCGACGGTACTCGCTTCGCGGTCGAGTTCACGATCAATTCGATTTACGACGGCGCGACGCTGATCGGCGCGGTCCTCGTGTTCAAGGATCTGACCGCGCAACGCCAGGCGCGCGAAGAGCGTGAACATTTTGAAAAGCAGATGCAACAGAGCCAGCGGCTCGAAAGCCTCGGCCTTCTTGCGGGCGGTATCGCACACGATCTGAACAATATGCTCGTCGGCATTCTCGGCAACGCGTGCCTCGCGCAATCGCAACTCGCCGACCAAGCGGCGGCACGCGACCGACTGCAGCGCATCGTCAGCAATTGCGAACGCGCCTCGCGCGTCATTCGCCAGATTCTCGCCTACTCGGGCCAGGTATCGTGCGACGTGACCGTGACCGATCTGAACGAGCTGATCGAGAGCATCATCGAGCTGGCCCGTGTCGGCTCGCCGCGATCCACGCAAATCGACATGCGGCTCGAACCGGCAACGCTGCTGGTCAAGGTCGATACCGGCCAGATGCAGCAGGTCGTGATGAATCTGGTCGTCAACGCCGTCGAAGCCATCGGCGAGCGGGCGGGCAAGATCAGCATCACCACGCGGCGAATGCAGATCTCGCCGCACGATGCGCGCCGACTCTTCCCCGGTCAGGAACTGCCGGGCGAAGCGTGCGCCGCGATCATCGTCGAGGACGACGGCTGCGGCATGAGCGCCGAGACGATGCAGCACATCTTCGAGCCGTTCTTCTCGAAGAAGGGTGCGGGCCGCGGGCTGGGCCTGTCGGCGATTCACGGCATCGTGCGCGCTCATCGCGGGGCCATTCGCGTCGAGAGCGAAGTGGGCAAGGGCACGCGCTTCACGATCGCGCTCCCGCTGTCGGCACAGCTTCAGGCGATCGAGCCGACCCCGCCGCCGCTTGCGCCATCACAGACCGACCAGCGCGGGCAGACGATTCTCGTGATCGATGACGAGGCCGAGGTGCGCGACGTGATCGAACAGATGCTCCGCAGCGACGGGCATCAGACGATGGTGGCCGAGGACGGGCACATCGGCGTCGAGATGTTCTGCAAGCACGCCGACGAGATCGACGTCGTCCTGCTCGACATGACCATGCCCGGCAAGAGCGGGGCCGAGGTTTATCGAGAGATTCTCGACGTGCGGCCGGACGCGACGATCGTCGTCAGCAGCGGCTACAGCGAAGAGAGCATTCCTTCGCGCCTGGGCACGAATCGCAGCGTGCCGTTTCTGCCCAAGCCGTTCACCAAACACGCGCTGCTGCAAAAGATCGGCGACGCGGTCGAGCAGTCGCGCCGGGCGACCGTCGCGGCGCATTAGCGCGGCGAGCGATCACTGCGGGCGTTTCAATTGCCG
>JBJXFK010000195.1:0-16253 GCA_046155505.1 Phycisphaerae bacterium | reverse complement strand
TCGGCAGGCCCTGCGTCACGCCGATCGGCGAGCAGCCTCCTACAGTCGTCGTAGAGTAAGACTACTACACGTGTCGGACGCCGTCAAGAAATTTTCGGAATTTGGTGCAGGAGCCGTGAGATGACTGACCGGCGACGCCGTCGGGTAAGCATCGCCCACCATTCGCGTCGGCGGGCGAGGCGACAATTGGCGGACATCACGCGCAACGTACCACGTACGCGGGCATGAGCATGGCGACAAATGGTGGGCGATGCCCACCCTACGCGCTCACACTACAAACGCATCGGCTCGCACAACTCCGTCAGCACGCCGTTCGATGATTTCGGGTGGAGAAACGCGATACGCGTGTGGTGGGCACCCGGTCGCGGCGACTCGTCGAGCAGTCGCACCTCGGCCCATTTCAAAGCAGCGAGCCGGGCGTCGATGTCGTCCACTGTATACGCCACATGATGCAGCCCCTCGCCGCGTTTTTCGATGAACGCGGCGATTGTGCTGTCCGGCTGCGTCGGTTCGAGCAGTTCGAGCCGCACGTCACCGACGCGGAAGAACGCGACCCGGACCTTCTGGTCGGCGACCGTTTCGACGCCTTCAAAGACGGCTCCGAGCACGTTTTCGTAGAATGGCCGATGCGAGTCGATCGATTTGACTGCGATGCCGATGTGATTGACGGATCGAGCGGCGATCATGGGAATCTCCTTCGAAGGCGGTTCGTGCGTCGCACGCGAATCCGAACCCCGAGCGCGCGAGCGGGGTAACGTGCGGGGAGTACCGAGTAGCGAATGTCGAGTTGCGAGTTGAAGACGGGTTCCTCTTCCGGCACTCGATACTCGATACTCTGCACTCGGCCGCGGCTTACCCCACTCGCTCGCGCTCGGGGTTCGGATTCGTTTCTGCTGCGGGGGACATCCACGGCGACGGCACACGATTCCCTCGCTTGCGCGTCGGGCTCGGATTCGCTCGCTGCGCTCGCCGTCGGGCACGGAGGCCCGATCGCTACGCGTCGCGTTCGGCCTTCGACCGTCGACCGTCGACCATCGACCATCGGCCTTCAGCCTTCCATCACGCCGCCCCGTCCGCGTACTCGCCGAACACGCCCGCGAGCGCTCGGCAAATTTCGCCCACCGTCGCATACGCGCGCACGGCTTCGAGAATTGGCGGCATCAGATTGTCGGTCCCGGTCGCCGCGACTGTGATCGCGCGCAGCGCCTTGTCCACTCGCGCCGCGTCACGCTGCGCACGCACGCTTTGCAAGCGAGCAAGCTGCCGACTCGTCGTCTCGTCGGGGACTTCGAACAGGTTCATCTGTGCCGACGCGCCTTCGGTAAACTTGTTGACGCCGACGATAGTGCGCTCGCCCGTTTCGATCGATCGCCCGAATCGATACGCGGCCTGCTCGATCTGCTTTTGCACAAAGCCCTGTTCGATCGCGGCCACCATGCCGCCGCGCTTGTCGATTTCGGCGATGATCGCCTCGGCCTCGGCCTCGATCTCATCGGTCAGTTTCTCGACATAGAACGACCCCGCGAGCGGATCGATCGTGGCGGCGACGCCCGATTCGTGGGCGATGATCTGTTGCGTGCGCACGGCGATCGTCACGGCCTCCTCGGTCGGCAACGCAAGCGCCTCATCCTTGGAATTCGTATGCAACGATTGCGTCCCACCCAGCACCGCCGCCAAGGCTTGCAACGTCACGCGCACAATATTGTTATCTGGCTGCTGGGCAGTGAGGGTTACTCCGCCGGTCTGCGTGTGAAAGCGCAGCATCTGGCTCTTCGGGTTTTTCGCTCCAAACCGGTCACGCATGATGCGGGCGTAGAGCCGCCGCGCCGCCCGAAACTTGGCCACTTCTTCGAGCAGGTCGCTGTGCGCCGCGAAGAAGAACGCCAGCCGCGGGGCGAAGTCATCTACCCGTAAACCGGCCCGAATAGCGGTTTCGATGTAGCAAATCGCGTCGCCGAGCGTAAAGCCGACCTCTTGCGCCGCCGTCGAGCCGGCTTCGCGAATGTGATAGCCGCTGATGCTGATCGTATTCCAGTTGGGCACCTGCCGCGTGCAATACGCGAAGATGTCGCTTGTTAGCCGCAGCGATGGCTTGGGCGGGAATCGGTACGTGCCGCGGGCGATGTACTCTTTCAAAATGTCGTTCTGAATCGTCCCGCTCAGCTTGTCGGCGGCGACGCCCTGTTTCTCGCCGACCGCGATGTACATCGCCAGCAGAATTGCGGCGGTCGAGTTGATGGTCATACTGGTCGAGACTCTGTCGAGCGGGATGCCATCGAGCAGCAATTCCATATCGGCCAGCGAATCGATCGCCACGCCGACCCGACCGACCTCGCCCGCCGCCATGCCGTCGTCAGAGTCGTACCCAATCTGCGTAGGCAGATCGAACGCCACGCTCAGCCCGGTCGTGCCTTGCGACAGCAAATATCGATATCGCTTGTTCGACTCCTCAGCCGTCGCAAAACCAGCATACTGCCGCATGGTCCACAGTCGCCCGCGATACATGGTCGGCTGTACGCCGCGGGTGAAGGGGTACTCGCCCGGAAAGCCGAGTTTGTCGCAGTATTGCTCGTACGTTGTCGCATCGGGCGTGTAGAGCCGATCGACCGACCGCTCAGAAGCCGTGACAAACTGCTGGCGGCTCTCCGGATTCTTAGCCCGAAATTTCGCCAGCGAGCCGCGTTCCCAGCTCTCGACGGCGTCGGCAACATCGCGGCGATACTCGGTGGAGGTCATATGCAAGCACCTTTCGAGTGAGCGGCCCATCCGACCGTGGGCCGAAAGCATGGGCCACGGTCCGTCGCGGATGAGCCGGACCGACGGGTTGATTCCCGCACGGCGGCCCGGCGACATCCGACGTTCATTCAGGCAAGCAAGTCGCTTGCCAAGGCACTGAAAATCGCGCGACGGCGTGGAATTCACCGTCGCCCAACTCGTGCAAACTGCTCAATAACCGCTGAACGCACGGAAATGCGGCCAGCGTGCAACGCATAGGGGGCATCGACCGCTGGCCGGTCGCTCCAAACGGCGCACCGGCGAGGACACCGATGCTCCCCGCGCCGACATTTCCCACCGCCCCGCTTGTACGCCCGCGCCGCGTGAGGGTACTATCGCCGCCTCTCTCGGGCGTTGGTGTACAACTCTCGGCGAACCTCACAAGCTGCCGCAATTGCGGCACGCACACTCCTGATGGTGTTTCGTGAAAATCGACCCGCATGATTTCGACTCCGAGTCGCTCAACCAGGCCATGAAGGAACAACTCGGCGAAGTCTCGCCCGAAGAAATCCAACGGATGGCCGCCGGTCAGTCCCCTCCGCCGCACGCCGGCGGCGAGGGCAACCCCGGTCGCGGCAAAATCAACGGCCGCATCATCGAAGTCCGCGGCGGCGACGTTTTCGTCGACATCGGCGGCAAGGCCGAGGCGTTCCTGCCGCTCGACGAGTTCGAGGGCGACCACAAACCCGCACCCGGCGAGATGCACGTCTTCGTCATGCAGGGCCTCGACCAGGAAAGCGGTCAGATGCGCCTGTCGCTGCGCGAGGCGCGCACCGACGCTGATTTTTCGACGCTCCAAGTGGGCGATGTCATCGAAGCCCGCGTGACCGGCATGAACGTCGGCGGCTTGGAGCTTCAGGCTAAGGGCTTGAAGGCTTTCATGCCCAAGAGCCAGGTGGATGTCCATCGTATCGAGGATTTCACTCCCTTCATCGGTCGCCGTATGGATTGCGAAGTGAGCGAGGTCGATCGCAAGGGCAAGCGGATCGTGGTGAGCCGCCGCAAGGTGCTCGAGCGCGAACGCGCGGCGCAGCGGGTCGAGATTCGCAAGACGTTGGAAGTCGGGCAAGTGAAGAAGGGTGTTGTCCGCCGACTGACCGAATTCGGTGCGTTTGTGGACATCGGCGGCGTCGAGGGGCTGCTGCATGTGGGCGAGATCAGCTTTGCCCGTGTGAACCATGCCAAGGACGTGCTCAAGGAAGGCGATGAGATCGAGGTCAAGATTCTGAAAATCGACTTCGACAAAGATCGCATTTCGCTAAGCACGAAGGCGATGCAGCCCGATCCGTGGAACGTCGTGCCGGCCAACTATCGCCAGGGCCAGCAAGCCGACGGCAAAGTGACGAAGCTCATGGATTTCGGAGCGTTTGTCGAGCTGGAGCCGGGCGTTGAAGGGCTGATTCCGGTCAGCGAGATCAGTTGGACGCAGCGCATCCGCCATCCGCGCGACGTGCTGAAGGAAGGCGATTCCGTTCGCGTGTCGATTCTTCTGGTCGATCCCGACAAGCGCAAGATCACGATGAGCCTCAAGGCGCTGTCCACCGATCCGTGGATGGGCATCGGTGATCGCTACACGCCCGATATCGTCGTCAGCGGCGTGGTGATGCGGCTCGCCGAGTTTGGGGCGTTTATTCAGCTTGAAGAGGGCGTCGAGGGACTGGTTCATATCAGCGAGATGAGCGACAAGCGCATCCGCACGCCCGGCGACGTCTGCAAAGTAGGCGACGTGGTTAAGGTGCGCGTGAAGAGCGTGGATGCCGAGCAGAAGCGCGTCTCGCTGAGCATGAAGCTGGAAGTGGCCCAGGCCGCGACCGAAGCCGACATCGCGGCGGCGACGGGCGGCGGCCATGCGACGCAGGCACCGGCGGCGAAGAAGCGCAAGAAGGCGCTCAAGGGCGGGCTCGAGTAGGCGTTCGGCGGTCGGTACCGGGTTTCACGAAATGGCGCGGCGATCGCACGCAACGCTTCAAGTTTTAGTTGCCTATTTTGTGATATCTTCTAAATCCGCATCAACGACAACGCAAGTGGCAATCGCCGTGCCGAACATCCGCTGCCGTACGTGCGCTGCCGCAAATTTCTATTGGCAACTGGTATCGCTCTCACGGCAATGATCCGGCATCGATTCCGCCTGCTTCCCGCACGTCCCCGTCGCATCTCAGCCGATCTGCGAAATTTCGAGAGAATTTCATTGCCATGTGTTGTTCATCCAGTTATCCCGGCCGTAGGCAATTCGGGAATCGCTCGCCGTATTCGTCCCCGCGAACTGTCGAAGTCGCAGCCGGCACACCGGGGCGCTTGAGCATTGAGTGACATTTCCAGTCGCGCGCGGGCAGTCGGTCGCGGATCGACTCGGCGTTCGCGCGCCCGTATGAAAGGGATCAATCATGATCAGACGGTCGATTGTCGCCGCGTGCGCCGCGTCGCTCGCGATGTGCCCGGCCGCGCGCCCGGAACAGCCTGGCAAGCTCGATTCGCCGATGATGGAATCCGCTGCGCTGCTGGGTCGCGTCTCCCCCTACGCCACCGAACCGACGATTTCGGATCGCGGCGCGTTTTTTGACATCTTCAATCAAACGCAGGAGTGCAGCGGGAACGGAGTCTATTTCCGCATTCAGCAATCCAGCCTCGCTGCGATAACGACTGATCGCGTCGGCGTCATCATCGGTCCAACCGGCGGAATTCAGGACAGCGGCGTCTCCACCGGCGGCAGCTTTGACCGCATCGTGCTTCGCTACGCCACCGGCATGCCCGGCCCGTTCAGCGCCGCGCGGTTCGACGTGCATCAGGACGCGTCGATGGGCATCGATCGCGTCGGTCGGCGAATGTCGAGCCTCGCCATCGCCGGCCTGCCGGGCGATGAGACGCCATCCGACGGTTTCAGCGACCAGATCGAGCTCACCATCGATCTGAATCTCAGCTTCTGCACAGCGGTCAATCTCGTCACCGGAACCACGATCAACCTGCCGGTTTTCGACCCGACGGGACACCTTTTCGTCTGGCCGATCTGGCTCGAACGCGGCGCGTTCGGCTTCAGCATGCACCCACCGGCCGAAGCGTTTGATTGGGGCCCCGTGCTGGCGTTCGGTGGGGTCGGCGGAACCGACGCCATGCGACTGCTGGACAGTTCCGGACGTATGGCGGAACCCGACACGCGGTTTTTCTTCGGTGGGCTGCTGTGTCCGACGCGGCCGCAGTCGAGCATGTGGCTGCGCCTGCAATCGGTCAGCCCGCCACCCAATCTCGTGCTGGCGGACTCGTTTAATGACAGCGTTGTCGCGTCAAACTACACGCCGATCGGTGCGGCGCTGCTCAGCGAGAGCGGCGGATCCCTGGTGGTCAACACACCCGGCGTGGGCGAGGCGGGATTTGCGTTCCGATTCAACACGCCGCTCGCCGGCGAGGCCTGCAATGTCCTGCTGGGCGCAAACTTCGTCGCCGTCGCCCAGGACGCGGCGATTCAACTCGAGATCATCACCACCGCATTCGGCGGCGGCGATCAGGCCGACGTCACGGCCCGAATCATCCAGAAAGGCCAGGCCGGCAGCGCGACCGATCCGTGCCGGCTCAACATCGTCGTCACCGACAAGAACGGCAAGAAGCAGATCTTCACCATCGAGGGCAAGAAACTCGCCGACATCGACAGCTCGTGGTTCGACAAAGTCGGCACGCAGCGCCAGTTCGAGATTCGGTTCAAAGACGGTTCGCGCTGGAACTCGCCGCTCGTCGATCCGCCCAATGACGATCTTGCCGGTTTTAATCTGACCACGACCGGCACGCAGATCAGCGTCGCTGCTCACATGGTCGAGGATACCCATCGGGTGCAACTCAATTACGTCAGCGGCACAGCTACCGTGGCAAGTCTCGCGCCGACCAGTACCGACGGTTTCAACGCGCAGATTCTCCTCGGTTCGCACGAGATAGATGTGCGGAACATTGCGCCCGAATCGCTCTACATACACAGCGTGCATCCCACGGGTGGCTTCGTGCTGGGCGCGACGCCCGCCGTCGCACCCGGAAACAGCGTGCAATACGACGACAATCTTCTCACGATTTCCCTGACCAACGCGCCGCTGCGCTTCTCGATCGATCCGTCGAGTTTCGTGATCAGCGCCGTACTCGGGGATGGTCGCAGGTTCTTTGCCGGCACACGTGCCGTGCTCGATCCGGACCCGTTCGGCACGATGACGCTCGCCGACCTCTATCAAGTCGATCCGGTTGATCTGACCGTCAGCGGCAGCGTGCCGCACGTTGCCGATGGCGTCGATCTGGCGACGATCACAGTCCTTGCACTTTCGCGCGAAACCGGCCTGCCGGTCGACGGGCTCGACCTGCGCGGCGACGTATCCCTACCCGACGGCGATGGCGAAGCTGAATATGTACTCGTGCCGCTCGGTGGCGGCGGGTACCAGCTTTCGCTCGCAAGTTCGGTCGCCGGACTCGTACACGTCAGCGTGTACGCGGTCGGCACGCTGGGCTTCGGCGATACGCATGTGCAATTCCTGGCCGATACGCCCACTCAGATGGACGTCTCCGCAACGTCCTCGCAGGTGTTGCGACCCGGCGGATTCCTGCTCAGCTCCGCGCCGACCGAGACCTATGTGCAGTTGCTCGACGCAAACGGGAATCCGGCGATCATCAACGCCGGTGACCTGATTATCTCCACACCGCCGAATGTCGAAGCGACCGTCACGCCCGTCGCGCAATCGGCAACGGTTGTGCAACTGACCTTGAACTGCGACGGCTATTTGCCGGCGTCGGCGCTTGAGATATTCCACTTGCCGACCGGCTTGTCCGAGACCGTCATCGTGTCGCGCCCCGTCCTCGGCCCGGCGCGCCTGGCCGACAATCCGATATGGACCGGCGGCGAAACGTTCGTGATCTCGCTCGAACTCACGGTTGACTCCGGCTGGAACGCGTCCAACTGGACCATTCCGATCCTGCTCGACACGGGCTTGACTGCGATCGGACAGGTCTCGTTTGTGCAAGATGGCGATCCGTTTGATTCATTCCAGGTGTTGCCGCAAACCGTTCCGAATGCGTCGCCGTGCAGCGAGCAAAATCTACTCGTGAGCGTCGTTCGCGTCGCCCCGCCGATCCCCGGACAGAGCAGCGCGGCGCGAATCGACGTCGTGATTGAGCCGCGCGATACGTCGAGTGCGCCGTATCGCGACGTGACCGGGTTGATTGTCCCGCAGTCCATCTCGTCCAACGCTGTTCACCCGTCATTCGGGACGACAACCATCGCCGCCAATGATGACACCGTGTGGATCCCGGTCGTGGTGTGCTCGCTCAAGAGTTGGATGTTCG
This sequence comes from Phycisphaerae bacterium, assembly GCA_046155505.1. Classification (GTDB taxonomy): domain Bacteria; phylum Planctomycetota; class Phycisphaerae; order UBA1845; family Fen-1342; genus JBJXFK01. Next base: position 8,171 of record JBJXFK010000195.1, on the reverse strand, counting down.
GGTGCATCATCTACGTTCGCGGCGACGTGCCGGCCGGCAAGGCGCAGGTGACGAAAGAGCAGCTCTGCGCGTCGCACAATTTGATCAATGACGTTTGGAAGCAGGCCTGCATCGCGTTTCGCAAGGAGTATTGCGACATCATTGTCTCAGGCAAAATCAACGGAAAGGACATTACCGAGTCGATTCCCAAAGAGGACGCGCACTACGCCAAGGTCAATCAGGCGGCCCGCGACGCACTCGATGCCTGCGGAATCAACCCCGGCGCGAAGTGCCTGATCTATCTGCATGTGCAGGCGCAGACCGGCCTGAACGGCACGACCCGCGCGACCGGCATCGGCGGGCGAAATGTCACGGTCCACAAGGGCAAGCGCGATTCGCGCACCAGTCCGCATGAGGTCGGGCACTGCCTCGGGCTCGAACATCCCGATCCGCCGGTCGGCGACAACCTGATGACGCCCAGCGGAATGGCCAACGCCGCCGACAACACCAACCTGAATGCCGCGCAGATCGCGGCGGCGCGCGGCTCGCCGTTTCTCAACAAGTTCATTATCCCGATTTACTTCTGCTACTACGTGCCGTTCTCGTCGGTCCAGCCCTCGCCGGACGGCGACGGCGACGGCGCGGACGACGCATGCGACACATGTCCGGCGACTGCCAACCCCGATCAGGGAGACGCGGATCTGGATCGGGTGGGTAACGATTGCGACAACTGTCCGAGCGTCTCCAATCGGGATCAGCACGATGACGACGGCAACGGCGTCGGCGATGCTTGCCAAAACTGCCCCGGTGACGTGGACGGCGACAACGACGTCGATCTGACCGATTTGTCGCGGCTACTGTCCAACTTCGGTGTCGCATCCGGGGCGACGCGCGGCATGGGCGATTTGAATGGCGACGGCGACGTCGATCTCAGCGATCTGTCGATGCTGCTTGCCAACTTCGGAGCGGCCTGCTCGTAGCGGGCGACGAATAGGCACACGGGAATAGGGATTCGCGATTAGGGATTGGAAACCGGCGGCGGCACTGCTACCGTGCTCCCAATCCCTAATCCGGCTTTACTGTTTGCGGTTTCCCGTCGTCGTCGGTGCCGTCACTGGGCGTTCGTCCTTCGCCCTTCAACCTTCGACCTTCTTGACCACGCTCGACATCTTGCTTGCGAAGTAGAGCACCAGCGCACACCCAACCGGAAATAGCACTTCGTTCACGGCTTGGCCGACCACCGCACCCATCGGTGGCGGTTTCGCGGCGCTGCTTGTGACAATCGCCAGCGCCGACAAGCCGAACACAAGACCGCTCGCCGCACCGACGCCGATGTGCGTCCACAAACCGCCCCACGGCCGGGACGCGGCATAGGCGAGCAGCGCGCCGAACGTCGCGTACTGGCCGCTCTTGAGTGCGAGCACACTCCAGAATGCAACCGCGCTCATCGCCGCGACATTGGCACCCACCGCCGCGCCGACGCCCTTCTGCACCGTGCGAGCCGTGATGAACGCCGCCGGTGCGGCGAACAAACCGGCGAGACCGGTCCACATCGCGCGGGCCTTCGACGCTGCGGTGCCGAGTGCGACGCCGAGGCAGGTGAATGTCGACCAACTGATTTTTTGCGTCGCGTCGCGGACCCACGTCGCCGCATCCGGAAATGCCCCGCCGACCAGGCCAGCCACGATCGAAGTGGTGAATTGCAACGTCAGCCCGAGCGCGATCGCCATCCAGGCGACGTGCAGCAGTTTCGTCGACAGTCGATGCGATTCGTCCATGCCCAACCTCCGTGCCGCCCGCCGTGGGTCGAGAGGCGTCGCGGCGATGCGGCACATAGTAATAGCATGTTGAGCCGAAATTTCTCTCGCGCGCGGGCTCGCGCGGCGTCGAAGGCGTAGCGATCGGGCCTCCGTGCCCGACAGCGTGGGCGCAACGCACGCACGAACGGCGTCGGCCTCGGAGGGCCGATCGCTACGTTGCGCGAGCGCGCAAGCGTGGGATCAGCGATCGATCGCACCGGGTGCAGTAACGAGCGCGAGCATTGCGAACACGGGTCGATGATCGCTACCCATTCCGACGCCCTGCCCGCAACTCGCCGCCGTCAACTGCGACGAAATGTAAATGTGATCCAGCCGAATGCCCGGCACGTATCGCGTCCAACGCTTCACCGGCCAGGTCGAGCCGCGCCCACAGCCGGCGATTTCATGCACGTCGCGGAAACCGGCTTCTCGCACGCGGCGGTGATGCAGGCTGTCGAGCGTGAAGTTGAAATCGCCGCTGACGACCACCGGCAGCGTCTCTGCTCGCACGCATTCCAGCAGATCGGCCAGTTCCAGCCGCTGCTCGGTCGACCGCGTCACCGACGTCGGCGGCACCAGATGGATGTTGTAAAACACGACCGGCCCCAGCGGCGTTTGCACCACCGCACGAATCTGCGGCGCCGGCTCGCGACCGAGCCGCACATCGACGCGCGGCGACTGGACATACGGCCACTTGCTATAGATCGCGACGCCGAAACAGTCGGTCTGTGGTGCGAGCACCTGATACGGATAGCGATCTTCGAGCCGCGGGGCGAGTGCGTCGCGCCAGTGCGGCGTGAACTCTTGAAGCATGATCACGTCGGCGTCGCATGCGGCGATCTCGTTGGCGATCTCCGCCGTTTCGCGGTTGAATGCGAGTAGATTCCCGCTGAAGACGCGAATCGTCGCTGCGTCGGCAGCGCCGGCCGCCGCGCCACGCGGAAAGAAGTTTGGGACCGTCGACGCAAGCGCAATCACAATCGCCGGCACGGTGGTGATCGCCAGTCGCGGATCGCGCGCGATCAGCGCGCGAAGTGCGACGACCGCGAGCGCGACGCCCGCGTGAAACAGAAACGTACGCACCATGAACGCGGCGTGGATTAGCGTTGACGGAATTAGCCGCTCTTCGCGCAGTTCCATTGGCCACACCAATCCGAACGCCAAAACCGGGTACGCGACGGCGACCACAACCCACCCGATCGCCGTCATGGATCGGGTCAGGATTGATCGGCGATGCGGGTTTTTCAATGCGTCTTCGTTTGCGTTGTTCATTGCACCTTTTACGCGGTCGCCAAAGCGACGCCGCAGGGACTTGCGTGTCCATCGGGTGTATTACGCCAACGGTGCGGGACAGTTCAACATTTGGGCACCCGAACTGCCCGGTCGAACGCAACCATGGTACGTCGATTGCATACGATACCGATGTGTGCGCAACTCACGCAGGGGTCGCGTGTTGTGTCGGGTCGAACGCGGAGGTGCATCATGTTCGCAGTGCGAGTCGCTTTGATTGCCACCGTTGTTGCGGTTCAGATCTCCGTTTCGGTCGCCGACGATCGAATTGTCCCACCCTGGAATCGCGACGAGTTCTTGTTCGCCGAGTTCTCGGCGATGGCAAATTATCCGTTCGAAATTCATCCGGATCGCGCGACATGGAATCCGAGTGGGTACGAACTGCTGCTGCTCCCGCCGTACACCTACATGCCCGAATACGCGGGCCGAAGTGGAATCCTCGACGTGGATCAGCTCTTGATCATGCGCGTCGACTCGTACATTCCGTTTGGCGGCCGTTTGAATGACTGGTATGTCCAGATGGTTTCATACGCTGAGGAGTTCTCGCCGGGATTCGACTGGTGGAGTCCGAGGCCCGGACATCCCTACGATTACTACTCACGACCAATGATGGCGGAGCTGACTGACCAACTGCCGCTGGGTGATGGTTGGCACTATCGCCGCGACCGGCTCTGGGTCGGCAGCTACATCAGCTCTTTGGAAGACTACGGGTTGATCGTCAACACCGGTGGCCACTGGCTGATCGACCAGCTATTCGTTGATGTGCCCGAGCCGTCCGCAATTGGTCTACTCGTGTTCGGTGCGCTCGTCGGCGCCATCACTTGGCGACGGTGAACGGCCTGAGCGACGCGCTGATTCCGCTTCACAATCGCCTTCAGCTTCGCAGAAACGCGCGGCCCGATCGAGCCGGGAGGCACGATCGGGCCGCGAACTTTCGAGCAGAGAAGCAGGCTAGCCTAGTCGCCTGATTCTCGCCTCTGCGAGTGTATCAACTCGAGTCGACGAACCGGACGCTTGGTGCCGGCATGATAGTCGCCCAAGTCCACCACCCCGTCGCGATTGAGATCGGCGGCCGCCAAGTCAGCATCGCCGCGCTTCAGCAACTCGGCGACGGTGATCGACGTTCGCGGACCGATCGGCTTCGCGCCGTACGGTCGCAGCCCGCTCCAGTTGAGTAGCTCATGGCTCGCGGCGATCGGCAACGTCGCTCCGATTCCATCACCCGCGACGAGAGTGCTCAGGCCGCAACAGTTGTCCGCTTGCGTCAGGCCGAAGTCGGCGAGCAGGATCGCCATGTCGGTCAGATTCACGAGCGCATCGCCGGTAAGATCGGCGTGTCGCGCCGCGAACCCGCACGGCGTGTTCGGCGGCTCGCTCGAACCAAAGCGGGCGAGCAGCACCGCGAAATCGAGGATGTCGATATAGCGATACTCGTCGCCGTCCTGGTAGAGATTGCCGAGCAGCAGGGCGTGCTCATCGACGAAGGTCGCGTCGTACGAAGTGCCCGTGATCGCGAAATCCCAGTCGGTCGAACGCAGCGAGTGCTTCACGTCGCGTGCGGTCATGCACGAGTAGCTGCCGCACGGAACTTGAAGCGTGACCGTCTCGCCGATCGGCCCGGTGAATTGCACGTCGCGATCGATGACGACAGTGTCGGCACAATCGCTGCGGAACAGTTCGAAGTGGATGCACCGTTCGACGATGCCGCCAGTCCAACTGCCTGCGAAGGCGATCGAGACGACAACCTCATTCACCGGCGCGATGGTGACGACCTGCGTCGCAAGCGCGGCGTTGCCCGCACAGTCCGACGCGATCCACGTGATGGTCGTGTCGCCCGTTGGGTACGGTGCGACGATCGAACGACCGTCCGAACGCATGCCCATCACATCGACGCTCGCATCGCAATCATCGTTCGCGGTCGGCGCGGTCACGCTGAGCGTTGCCGTGCAACCGCCCGCGTCGGCGATCGCGCTGATCGGCGGACGCGACGAACCGCCGTCAAACCACGGCGGGTTCGAGTCAGCGACCGTCACGTTGCGCGTCCGCGTGCTGACGTTTCCGCAGGCGTCGGTCGCGGTCCAAGTGACGACGGCGCTGCCACTGCCCGGACATGGCCCGGTGAGGCCCGCGTAGTCGTGCGTGATTGAAACGCCGCCGCAGTCATCGGTCGCGGTCGCCGAATCCAACCAAGCGGCAATCGCCGCCAAAGTCGTCGCCGAACACTCGAGCATGAGATTCCCTGGGTCGGCGATCGACGGCGCGTGCAAATCGGTGACGATCGCGCCGAGATCAGCCGAGATCATCAGACCGTTGGCAAGGCTGTAGTTGTTGATCTCCAGATCGGTCAGCCGCGTCGCCGGTGCGTGAGCGCGGAACAAGACCACCTCGACTTCCGGCGTACAAGTGCTGTCGATCACATCGAACACCAGCGTCGCCATCCGACCGCTGCCGCCGCCGCCGCCTCCGACGGCCACGGCCACCGCAACGTCTGCCGTTCCGAGGCCATTATCGACCGTTGCCATGAAACGCTGGGTCCACGGCGAGATCGCCGAGATGTTCGAAACGGCGAGTTGCAGGAGCGTCGGATCGAACTGCACAAAGAACTGACCCGCGATGATGCTCTGCGGCGCGTTGACCATCTCGACATCGACGGTCAGCGTCGGACTCGCGAGATTGCGGCAGTCAGACTCGCGTGCGACAAGCAGCACTTCGGGCTTGGCACTGCCGGCCGGTTCGAGCAAGCGGTCCGCGAAATCGGTCTTCGCGTAATTCCAGACTTTGAGGTTGTCCGAGATATAGCGATCAGCCGGCGCGGTGCCCGCGACGTGGCCGGTCATGAACTTCTCTTGATACACAGTGCCGCTGGGGTTCCAAGCCGCGCTCGTCGCGCTCACGAGGATGCCGTCGCGGTAGATGCGCACTTTGTCGCCGCTGCCGGCGATGCCGTCGATGTCCCAGCAGATCGCTGCGTGTACGGGCGTGCCGGGCGTCGTCACAAACTGCTGCGGCTCGTCGGGCGTGCGCGCGTGCATACCGTCGAACTGCACGCCGCCGAAGAAGCCATTGCCCGTGACGGTGTCGCCCCAGATGAGATAGACATTGCCGCGGTTCATGTACCAGTGTTCGGCCGCCGAATCGCCGACCAATGCGTAAATGCCGTGCGTGTACGGCTGCGGCGACGACACCTTTGGCACGATCCAAATTTCAACCGTGCCGCGCTCGCGCAGGACGTGCAGCACGCTGCCGGGGTATTGCGGTGCGGCGACGTCGGTCGTGGCTTTGTTGATGAAGCCGTTGCCGAACTTCGCCGGCTCGAACGCGGCTCCGGTTCCCGTCATCCAGCCATTCGGGCCGACCTCGCTGTTCGTGACTTGGGTCGCAGACCCGAGCCGGTTCCAGAACACCAGGCCGCCTTCGACAAACCGATCGGAGAAATCGGTCTTGGCAAAGTCCCAGACTTTCAGATTGTCGGAGCCATACTTGTCGTGGCTTTGCGTGTCGGCGGCCGCACCGGTCTCGAACTTGTCCTGATAGACGGTGCCGGCCGAGTTCCACGCCGTTGCAGTGGCCCCCACGATTACGCCATTGCGATAGACACGCACGCGATCGCCGGAGCCGTCGATACCGTCGATATCCCAGCAGATCGCGGCATGCACCGGGACGCCAGGCGTGGTGACGAACTGCTGCGGCTCGTCCGGCGTGCGCGCGTGGAGGCCGTCAAACTGTACGCCGCCGAAGAAGCCGTTTCCCGTGACGCCGTCGCCCCAGATGAGATAAACGTTGCCGCGGTTCATGTACCATTGTTCGGCGGCACCGCTGCCGACCAGCGCCCAGATGCCATACTGAAACGCGACCGGCTGCGACACTTTCGGCACGATCCAGATTTCCACCGTCCCGCGCTCGCGCAGCGGGTGGAGCACGCTGCCGGGAAACTTGGCGGTCGCGTAACCGCCCGCTTGTTTGCGAATGAAGCCGCCACCAAAGCGACCGGCTTCGTACGCTTCGCCGCTGCCGACCACCCAGCCGCCGGGGCCGATCGCGCTGTTCGCGAGTTCATCGGCGCTGCCGAGCTTGTTCCAGAAAACGAGTTCGCCTGCTGCACTGGGCGTGAGCAGCAGGGCAGCCACGAGGGGGATGATGAGGAGTGCTCCGCGCAGAAAGTGGCAACCAAACGGGCCGTCGCGGCGGGTCAATGCCCGCAAGCCCGCGAGAAACGCGAGTCTCGATGTACTCATGGCAGACCTCCATCGATCCAATCGCTCGTTGTTCGCGCGACCGGCGCTTTGCCGAGCGATGAAACGGGCCAAAGAGTGCCGCTCGCCGCCGCAGTTGATCGCGAGAGATTGGCGTGCGCGGAGTCGCGATCGGGGCTGTGCGAAATCTGCCACCTCCGACGCAGATTCGCGCGGCTGAGCAGCAGTGGATCGTGCGGCACGCGACATTCCGGTGCCCGCTTGAAAGCGGTATTGCGTTTCTCTGATCCATGAATTCGGAGCGAATTGTGCAAGAGTGCGCCGATTGTCATGACGCAACGCGCGTCGCACAAAGAGGCAGAGGCAGCGGCGAAACTCACTCGCTGTCGCAATTGCGCTCCATTGCGGAATCGCGAGCGCGGGTGCGGACTCTTGCTCGCAGGCTCCGCAGCCGGCGGACTCGGCGGCTCGTCCATCGCGATGTATGATTCGCGGCTCGATGAATTGACTCGCATCACGTATTTGCACGGGACGCCCGCATGGAATTGCCGAAGCTTCAAGTTGATTTATTGCAGCACCTCGCATCGGCGAGCGGCCCGGTCCGTATTCAGGATCTCGCCGCCGCTCTGGGGCAGGACCAGTCGCCGGTTGCCGCCGCAGTGACCGAACTGGCCCAGCGCGAATTCGCGGCGGTGCAGGAGCAGCCGTTCGAAGAGCTGTCGCTCGGCAAAGACGGCGAAGCGACCGTCGGCAAGCCGCTGCCCGAACGGGTCATCGTCGGTGTGCTGATCGCGCAGGGCGGGCGCTGCAAAGTGACCGATGTGCCGGCGCACTGCACGCTCGACCAATCTGCGGTCGGGCAGTCGCTGCGTTTCCTCAACCAACGCGGCTGGGCGACCAAGGAAGGCGA
>JBJXFK010000191.1:0-32717 GCA_046155505.1 Phycisphaerae bacterium | reverse complement strand
GCGATGTGGACGATTTGTTCAGCGTGCGCGAGGAGCAGATCACGGGTGACCTCGCGGCGGCGGTATTCGTGCTGCGGCATGGCGACGACGCGCCGATGCCGCTCGCAAACTTGGACGAATTGCCCGATGGGATTCGCCGCATCGGCACAAAGGGCTGGGAGATCAAGCGCTTCAAGGGTCTGGGCGAGATGAATCCGGACGAGCTTTGGAAGACGACGATGGACCCGTCGAACCGCGTATTGCGACAGGTGATCGTGGCCGAAGTTGGCGGCGATGCCGAGCAGATCGAGATCGACGCGGTCGAAGCGGATCGCATGTTCAGCATCCTGATGGGCGAGAACGTCGAGCTGCGGCGGAATTTCATCGAGTTGAACGCGATCCATGTGAAGAATCTGGACATCTGACGATCGTCGCCACGCGCGGCGGAGAGGATAGAGGTGCAGCATGGCCGACGATAAAAAGATTTTTGTCGACGACGATTGGAAGGCCGAAGCGCGGCGCGAGAAAGAGCGCCTGGCCGAGGCCGAGCAGAAGCGTGCGGCACCTGCGGACGGGGTGCCGTCGGCGAGTTTTGTTGAGCTGCTCAATCTGCTGACGATGCAGGCGCTGGGCGGGTTGGGGCTGCTGCAAATGCCCGGTGGCGAGCGCGTGCCGCCGAATCTCGAAGTGGCAAAGCACTTCATCGACATATTGCAGGTGCTCGAAGATAAGACCAAGGGCAATCTGAACGCCGAGGAAAAGAAGTTCCTCGACACGACGTTATATGAATTGCGAGTGCAGTTCGTGCAGCGTGCGGGTGGTGGTGGAATGGGCAGTGGCCCGGCACCGGCGGGCGGGCCGCCGCACGAGATTTTTGGGATGTAGCGTAGGGTGGGCATTGCCCACCATTCGCCGGGATGCCAAAAACGCAATCAAATGGTGGGCGATGCCCACCCTACAAATGTCCAATCACGATTCATCAGACGCCGGACCGCAGCAATCCGCGACGGACACCGCGGTCGCGTCGGCGTCGCGCGAATATCTTCCTGATCGCGAAGCCCGCAACCCGTACCTGCGCTGGCTCACGCATCTTGGCCTGCCGATGAGCGTTAGTTTGCTGCTGCACGCGATGCTCGTGTCGGCGCTCGTGCTGACAAGCTGGAGTACACGCAGCGCCGCGCGCGAGAGCGAATACGAAGCCGGCATCGCGAGCGCCGTCGATCTCGGAGGCGGGTTGAAATGGCCCGGTGCGCAGCCGATCGTGCCCGATGCGCCCGCCGACGAGCCCACCGAGCCTGATGCGACGAAGTTTTCCGACGATCAGGCATTGCGCGATCTGCTGCGATCCGAAGATGCCAAGGACCGCGCCGCGGGCGACGGCGGCGGGTTCGGCTTCGGCGAGAGCGGTAGCACGAGCGTCCTCGGCCTGGGCAGCGGCGCGGGCACGCCTGGCACCGGCGGACTGGGCAGCGGCAGCGGGATCGGTGCGGGCCTCGGCCGCGCGGCGGTTTGGAACGTCAGCGCGCCGGGCGAGAAATTCGCCTATGTGCTCGATTTTTCCGGCTCGATCACTGTGGTCGAGGATGATCTGAAACGCGAGATCAAGCGGTCGATCGGCGCGCTGGCCCCGACACAGTCGTTCGGCGTGCTGATTTTCTACAGCGAGTATGACGCCGGCGCGCGCACCGAAAATTTCAAGACCGATGCGTTTCAGGTGCAGCTCGTGCTTGCGGACCCGGACAATCGGCGGAAGCTGTTTAGCTGGATCGATCGCCGCAAGCCGCGCGGCGCTACGCAGCCGTTGCAGGCACTCAAGCGTGCGCTGGCGCTGAAGCCGGACGCGATTTTCTTTTTCTCCGACGGCGATTTCGATGACAAGTTGGTGGACGAGATCGGGCGGGCCAACGAAGGCCGCAAGACCGCGATCCACTGTCTGGTGTTTGACGAAGCGTTGATTCAGGACACAGGCGACATGCCGCAGCTGACGAGCGGCGCGCGGCGGCTGGAGAAAATCGCGCAGCAAAACGGCGGGAAGATGAAGGTGGTCACGGTGGCGGACTTCAAGCCGTAGGGGCGGGCGAGTGGGGAGCATCGGCCTCTGGCCGGTGGTTTCGGAATTCGCACCGGCCGGAGGCCGATGCTCCCCGCGCGATCTCAGATCGCTTTTCGCATAGTGCGTTCACCTTGGTTGTCGTGGTGCATGAGAGCGCGCATGACAGTCGAATCGCGGACAGATACACTGCCTGCCAATATGGATATTCAGTCGCTCTTTCCGCAGGGTTGCGTACGCACGATTCGCGCGGCCACGCAGGTTCGCTTTTTCGTCGCGGTCGCGGTGCTGGCCTCGCTCGGCGATGCCGCATTTGCTCAGACCGCCAGCGGCCCGGCCGAATCGGCGAAGTCGATGTGGTCGATCATCGCACAGGGCCTCGAGTGGCCGGCGTACATCATTCTGATCGGCTCGGTGGCGACGATCGCGCTGATTGTCGAGCATTTCGTCACCATTCGCATTCTGACCATCAATCCGCCGCCGCAGGTAAGCACGATTCGCAACATGATCGAACGGCGGGCGTTTCGCGAGTGTCTCGAGGCGACCAAGAAGAGCAACACGTTTTTCGCACGCGTGCTGACGGCCTCGTTGCAGCACGCTCGGCACGGCTTTGACGCGATGCACGAGGCGGCGGTGGAAAAGGCCGGCGAACTCAGCGGGCAGATGTTCCGCAAAGTCGAGTATCTGAACATCCTCGGCAATCTGGGCCCGCTGATGGGGCTGCTCGGCACGGTGTACGGGATGATTGTGGCGTTTCACGAGCTGGGTGCGTCGGGCGGCGCGGGCGGTGACGCCGGCGGGCTGGCCCGCGGCATCAGTCTGGCACTGGTAAATACGCTGCTGGGCTTGGGGCTGGCGGTGATCGGGCTGCTGTTTTTCGGCGTGTGCCGCAACCGCGTCGACGCGATGACGGTGCGTGCGACGGTGCAGGTGCTCGATTTGCTGGAGTATTTTCGGCCGATTCCGACGGGCGGCGCGCCGGTGACAACGGCGGCGGCGGGGTGAGAACAGGGATTGGGGATTGGGTAACAGGGAACGGGGAACAGGGAACAGGGAACAGGGAACAGTGAAGAATGATGTGCAGGGGGCCGCGTGTCTTGGATGCGCGCCCTGGGCGCGGCGAGGACAGCACTGAGCGGCAGTTGGCGGCGAAAAATCGTCACAATGTGCCGTAAGATCGTCAGCGCGGGCGGCTATTGCTCTTTGGGACTGCACGCACTTCCACAGGTTCCGAAGGTCGCATGTCCGAAAAATCGGATTGACCGGTTTCCGTCAGGTGCGTAAGCTACAGCTTGTCGTTTGCCTATCCGGCCTCATTTCGTATCGAGTCTGCGGAATCGCCTGAGATCAGATCTACCGGCGATTCAGGGAGCTGAGCCATGTCGGGATTTCGTCGTTCACGCGGGAGCGGTTTCACGCTCATCGAGCTACTCGTCGTGGTCGCGATCATTGCGCTATTGATTTCGATCCTGCTGCCGTCGCTGGCGGGGGCGCGGGAGCAGGCACGCATTGCGAAGTGCTTGTCGAATCTGCGATCGATCACGCAGGCGGGCGTGGGCTATGTCTCTGACCAGAAATCGGGAAAGCCTGACCTGCCGTGGGGCGTGCCGAATCCGTATCGGGTCGGCGCTGATACCGCAAACTTCTCGATCTACACCGAAACCGTCTACGGCGGAAACATGCCGAACAAGTCCGGCGCGGACTGGCAGATTTTCGATGGCACGCAAACGCCGAACGATGGACTGCGTCCCTCGCAACTCGATTTGTATCGCGTGCGCCCCAAGAACCGCCCCTTGAATCGGTTCATCGGGTCGAGCGTAAGCTGGGACGCGTTGCCCGCCAACGGCAATCAGCCGCGCCCGATTCCCGCCGAACAAAACGAGATCTTCCTCTGCCCGTCGGACAATCATCCTCTGATTCCGTGGGTCGGCCAGAATAACGGCGTGCCCGAGTCGGCGGCCTACCTGCGCACGTTTGATTTCTGGGGCACGAGCTATCCGATCAACTGGTACTGGCCGTATTACTACCAGCGCATTTCGCTTGGTACGGCGCAGCCATACGGCGGCGACTTCTTGCGAATTCTTGGCGCGATGCAACTCAACGGGCGCACGATTCCCGGACTCGGCACGCGCCTCGTCAGCGGTCGCGATGGTTCGAAAGCCTCGGAATTCATCATCTTCTCGGAAAACAGCCTGCATTTCGCGCTTGAGGCATCGCGTCCGTGGACGTATAGCGGCGCGCCGTGGCATCCAAGTCCGCCGAAACAGCTTGTTGGTTTCCACGGTCGGCTGAATATGCATTCCGCGGGCTTTTATGACGGGCATGCGGCCTATCGCAAGTACGACACGCGAAACGTGTTCGGCCTCGGCTGGACCGTTTGGCCCGGCAAGCCGTGGCTCGGTATCTGGGCGAACTACGAAGGTCGCGTGCCGCCCGAGTAGGTGTTTGAGAGTTGTCACCGACACACTTACCCGCCGACTACGGATGCGGGTGCGCGGGCCGCGAAAACAGTTGTGCAATTCGACCGACGCGCACGCGAGCGCCGCTTGATCGGCGCTCGCGTTCGCGTCGCTGGTATTTGCACGCGTGCGAATGTGGCGTCTTGGTTGGCTCGCAAAGTGGCGCGGCTGCAGCGCGAGCTTTAGGACCGGAGGTTCGAGACATTATGCGTCGAAAATGCACCACAGCATTTACGCTGATCGAGTTGCTCGTGGTCGTCGCGATTATCGCGTTGCTGCTTTCGATTCTGCTGCCGTCGCTGGCCAAGGCCAAGGAGCAGGCGCGAATCGTCAAATGCATGTCCAACATGCGCGTGTTGGCCGGGGCTTCAAATGCGTACTTTGGCGAGGGAAAAGGCGGCAGCGCAAACCTCCCGTGGGGTCTTCCGGCGAACTTTACGTACGACGGTGTGATGGCTGGTTTTACGGTCTATACGGAGTGTATCTATGGCGGGAACATCCCGATCAAGAATCGCGGGCAGGACTGGGACATCTTCGAGGGCACGCCGCAAGGCGGACTCAGCCCGAATCTGATCGACGTTTATCGCGTCCGTCCGAAGGCCCGGCCGCTCAATCGGTTCGTCTCTTCGGAAGTGAGTTGGGATTCGTTTCCGGCGATCGGAATCGGCGCGGCGAATCGGCCGCCGCCGCCACAGAACGAGATTTTCCTGTGCCCGTCGGACAACAATCCGATGCTGCCTGTGATCAGCGAGGCGAACCCGCTGCCCGAGTCTGAGCAACCGCTGCGGGCATTCGACTACTGGGGCACAAGTTATCCGATCAATTGGAACTGGCCGTATTACTACCAGTATGCGCCGCCGGGCGGCTCGTTTCCTTATGGCCCGGATAACGGCGGTTTCGTGAATATCCTGGGTCTCGGCAACGGGGCGGGGCTCGGAGCGGTGATGCTCCGCGAGAAGACGGGGCGGCACGCGACAGAGTTCGTGACGTTTGCCGAGAATGCGATGGCGTACGCGCTCCAGGCCTCACGCCCGCCGGGCTGGGGCGGCGGACCGTGGGTTGGAAACAGCCTACAAATTCCGGGATTCCACGCGCGGCTCAACTACCATGTCGCCGCGTTCCTGGACGGTCGCGTCTCGTATCAGCGCTTTGACACACGATGGGTTTACGGCCAAGGCTGGACGATGTGGCCGAACAAGCCGTGGACCGGCTCGCGCTGGGGCAATTTGAACGATCGTGTGCCGGGCTGACCACCGACATCGATCCTCACCGTTGAATCACGATGAAATCGAACCCCGCGCGGCCGCGGTTGCATCCGAGTTCGCCAAAACAGCGTGTCGGTTTCCACGCTCGTCTAAATGTGCATTTGGCGGGCTTCTATGACTTTCGGCGGCGTGCTGAGTGTACGGCACGTGAATCGCGTTTGGTACATTCTGGTTCGTCTGGCCTGGTAAGCTGTGGCTCGGCATCCTGGCCAACTACGAGGGTCGCGCGCCGCCTGAGTAGGCAATTGAGGGTCATCGCGGGCGCACGTGCCCGCCTACAATTGGTGCGGGTGAGGCGGGTGCGCAATCCGTTGTGAATTTCGTCCGGCGCGCAGGCGAGCACCGCACGACCGGCACTCGCGTTCGCGTTTTGGTTATTCGCACGCTTGCGAATGTGGTATGCTGGTTTGTCAGCACATCGCGCGGCGCTGCGAGAGCTTGGGCATTGGAGGTTCTTGAAATTATGCGTTCGAAACACGCCAAGGCGTTCACGCTAATTGAGTTACTCGTCGTCGTCGCGATTATCGCCCTGCTTCTGTCCATTCTGCTACCCTCGCTGGCCAAAGCCAAGGAGCAGGCTCGGGTCGTCAAGTGTCTCGCCAACATGCGAACGCTCGCCGGTGCGTCCGCAGCGTATGTGCTGGACGGCAAGGGGCGCAGCGCAGACCTGCCTTGGGGACTTCCTGACGACTATACTTTTGAGGGCGTATCGGCTGGTTTTCTGGTTTACACCGAGTGCGTATATGGCGGCAATCTGCCGATCAAGAATCGTAACAGCGACTGGGCCATTTTCGCCGATTCGCCGCAGGGAGGGTTCGCGCCAGGGTCGCTCGATGTGAATCGCGTACGACCCAAGGGGCGCCCGCTCAACCGCTACGTCGCCCAGGAAGTTTCGTGGGACTCGATCCCGGCGCTCGGCCCTCTCGCGCAAACGCGCCCGCCGCCGCAGCAGAACGAGCTGTTTCTCTGTCCGTCGGACAACAATCCGATGTTGCCGACGATTGGGGAGGCCAATCCGCTACCTGAGTCTGACCAACCTCTGCGCGCGTTCGATTATTGGGGCACGAGCTACCCGATCAACTGGAACTGGCCCTACTACTATGAGTTTGCCGCCCCAGGCAACGCGGCACCTTACGACGGCGACTTCCTGACGATTCTCATCGGCAACGGCCCGACCAAGGGACTTGGGGCTCACCTTTTGCGAGGCAAAGAGGGTCGGCACGCGTCCGAGTTCGTTACCTTTTCCGAAAACGCGATGGCGTACGCGCTTCAAGCGGCGCGTCCGCCGGGCTGGACCGCCGGTCCCTGGGTCGGCGAAAGTCTGCAAATCCCCGGCTTCCACGGTCGGCTGAACTACCACACGGCGGCGTTCCTCGACGGCCATGCGGCTAACCAGCAGTTCGACACGCGCTGGGTGTACGGCAAGGGCTGGACGATGTGGCCGAACAAGCCGTGGACCGGCTCGCGCTGGGGCAATTTGAACGATCGCGTGCCGGGCTAACCGCCGAGATCGATCTTCCGCTCTGAGACGCTCTCGAATTGAACCCCGCGCGGCCGCCGTGCGGGGTTTTTCGTTGATATGGGGTGACCGCCGTCGCCTAGCTCGTGCCGCGCATTGTCCGGCGCCGTCGGAGCCGACCGGTGCGGCGAACTTCGGCGTCGTATGCTGAGAGGTCGCCGAGCAAAGACACATGCCACAGAGATCACTGAGGGCACAGAGGACGCGGAAGATCGTGAGCGTTGTCCAGGCATTCCGTCGGCGCGCCACGGGGAGCGGCGCGCCAGTCTTTGCGTTCGCCGGCGACGAATCTTCCTGCGCGGTAGGTTCGTAATCATCGCCGGGCGCGTGCATCAAACGCTGGGCATCGCAACTTTTGGAGGCATTGCGTGACGGAGTTTCGTATCGGAAATGGACTGGTTTCGACAATCGGGATGATCACGCTGGCGACGATGGCGTCCGCGCAGCAATTTCAGGCGGAGATTCTGCCGACGCTCGGCGGGCCCGGTGCGGCGGCGTATGGCGTGAACGATCTCGGCCATGTCGTCGGCGCGGCGGATCTGCGGGGCGACGGCTTTCACGCCTGCATCTGGATCGACGGAGTCGCGCATGACCTCGGCGCGCTCGCCGACGGCGCGGTATCCACCGCGTTCAGCGTGAACAATAGCGACTTGGTCGTCGGCCGCTCGGAAGATGCGAACGGCACCAACCGCGCCGTGCGCTGGGTGCCAGACGGTAGCGGGGGCTGGGACATCGAAGACCTCGGCACGCTGCGCGACGACGACACCGGCTTCGGCTGGGCGACGCGCGTCAATAACAGCGGGCAAATCGTGGGCTACGCCACGGCGAGCGCCGGAAGCTACCACGCGTTTGTGTGGACAAACGGCACGATGGCCGATCTGGGAACGCTGCACTGGACCGGGCCGCTGGCATACAGCCAGGGCCTCGGCATCAACGACGCGGGCCAGACTGTCGGCTTTGCCTATCGTGTGCTCGGCGGCCCCGAGCATGGCTTTTTTCACGATGGCGGCAGCCAGCTCGATATTACGCCCGCCGGCTCGTTCGCGCTTGCACAAGGCCACAACATCAACGCAGCCGGCGTGATCGGCGGGTATGTGAGTGCATCAAGCGTCGGCGATGGCAACTTTCAGGCAGCGTACCTGCCGCCGCGCGGAACTTGGCAGCTCATTCCGCGACTGCCCGAGCACATTGGCAGCTTTGGCTTTGACATCAGCGACGCGGGCGAGATGGTCGGCATCAGTTTCAATGAACAAACGCCCGACTTTCGCGGATTCTATTTCGACGGCGAAGCGGTCTTCGATCTGAACGCGATCACCACCGGTCAGCCGGGCCAAATTACCGACGCGTTTGACATCAGCCAGACCGGCTTCGTCGCCGCGACGGCGAACTCGCTCGACGGGCCGGCGGCACTGCTGCTTTCGGGCATGAGCACGCCGTGCACGGGCGATGTTGACGGCGATCACGATGTCGATCTGACCGATCTGGCCACGCTGCTCACCGATTTCGGCCTGGTGGACACCGGTCTGCACGGCGATCTCGACCGCGATGGTGATGTCGATCTGGTCGATTTGGCGACGCTGCTGGGCAATTTCGGAGTGGTTTGCTGAGAGAACGCAGAGAAGAGCGCGTGAGCCAAAGAGAGCACGGAGGGCACAGAGGGAAACGATAGAGATGCGTGCTGGAGAATGTCGCGGCAAAAACCGGGCGTTCACTTTTCAAACTCTGACACCCTCCACGGCGGCGCGTTTGCGATGAGCGGCGCACTGCCGTCTCCATTTTCGAGACTGTTCGAGATCGCGCCGCCGGGGCTATGCTGCCCGCGATGAACGTCGACCGATCGACAAGCAAGCCCGCCGCATGCGAGCGATCGTTGTCGATTGTCATTCCCGCGTACAACGAAGCGCGGCGAATTGCTCGTTCGCTCGCCGCGATTGGCGAGTGGGCTGAAATTCAGCGGCGCGAGATCGAGTTGGTCATTTCCGACGACGGCAGCAGCGACGAAACAATCGCATGTGCCGAATCCGCCGCGCTTGGAGCGTCAATTCAACGCGTGCTGCTTCGCAACGCGCCGAATCGCGGGAAAGGTGCCGCCCTGCGCGCGGGCGTCGCAGTGACGACTGGCGAGCTGGTCTTGCTGTGCGACGCAGACCTGTCGACGCCGATCGACGAGTTGGGCAGGCTCGAAGCCGCGATCGACGCGGGAGCCGATGTGGCGATCGCGTCGCGCGACCTGCCCGATTCGCAGCTCGATCCGCCGCAGCCGCTTTCGCGCCGCCTGCTGGCGTGGGCGTTTCGCACGTACCGCCGCCGGCTGCTCTTGCCGGCGATTCGCGACACGCAGTGCGGGTTCAAGCTCTGGTCGGGCGATCTGGCGCGGGCCGTCTTCGCGGCCGCGCGATGCGACGGCTGGCTGATCGACTGCGAAACGCTGGCGCTTGCCGAAAGCGGCGACGCGAAAATCGCCGAGGTCGGCGTCGTCTGGCGCGACGACCGGGACAGCCGGGTGCGGATTTGGCGCGATCTGCCGGGTGCCCTGCGTGAGCTTCGCCAAATCTCCCGCACTCATCGACGCCCAAGCGCGGGCGGTTGACCCGCCTCCCCGGCGGGGCTAACTTTCGCATCGGTCTTCGTGGCCGGGGCCGCGCCTGCGTGGCCTCCTGGCCAAAGTCGATTTGTTCGCAACGTCTCGTAACGTCATTGTGGGAGTCACGCCGTGCCGCGACGCTCGCTTTCTGTCATCGTGTCGCTCGCCGTACTGCTTACCGTTGCCGCGCCGGCGGCCACGAACGTCGATTTGGACAGTCTGCGCCAAGCCGGCATGGCGCAGTACTGGCAGCTTCAACTGCCGCTCGCGCCCGGCCAGCAAGTCGCGGACGTTTACCTCGTCGACGAGCATCTCTACGCCTGCACCGTCGATGGTTTTGTCTTCTCGCTTGACGCACGCACGGGCACCGTGCTTTGGCTGAAACGCGTCACCACCGGCGGCTATCGCATCGAGGCCCCCTGCCATGCCGGCGATCGCGTCATATTCGTCACGCCGGCCGAAATGCGACAATACGACCGTCACTATGGCGACGCGATCCGCTCGTTGAAATTTGAGTTTCCCGCCGGCTCGCCGGCCGTTTGCGACGGGAGCCGCTACATCCTCGGCGGCATCGATCAGCGTTTCTACGCCTTTCGCGTCGATTGGAACAACGCGCGCGACAACGAATTCGGCGACTTCCCGGTGTGGAAGGTCGCCACGCGGGGCCAAGTCGTCTCGCGGCCCGCGCTCTTTGGTGATTATGTCGCCGTCGCCAGCGATGACGGTCGCATCTACGCCTGTCGCAGCGCCGACAAGGGCGGCATGTGGATCACGGGCCTCGGCACGTCCGTGACGGCCGATCTCGCCGCGGATGAAAAGGGCGTGTACGTCGCCTGCCGCGACCAATCGCTTTACATGCTTGAAGTGAACACGGGCAAGCAGATTTGGCGCGAACGGCTCGGTGCGCCGCTGTCGGAGCCACCGGTGTTGACCGCGGATCGTGCGTATCAATTCAGCGAGGCCGACGGCGTGGTCTCGATCGCGTCGACGACGCAGTTTGACGGTGATCGGGCGCAGTGGAAGCTGGCGCAGGGACGCACGCTGGCGACGGTTGTCGGTGATCACGGTTTGTTCCTCGCCCGCGACGGCGGGTTGCTCGACGTTCGCCTGAGCGACGGTAACGTGCGGAGCACGATCGCGACGGATCTGGCGATCGCGGTTCCCGTTCCGACTCAGGCGTGGCTGTACCTCGCGTCACCTGATGGGCGCATTTTCTGTGCCCGCCCGGTGGGGACGCCGACGCTGCTGGCGACCGATGTGCGTGCGGCTCAGATTCCGAATCGCACCGAAGAAACAGCCGCAGCCGCGGCGACGACGCAGCCTGCGGCCGACGCGGCGACCTCGCAGCCCGTAGCGACGCCGACCGCCGGCGCGGCCGGAAAAACCGGCCCGACGATTGGCGGCAAGTCGAAGGTGAGCCGCGAATTCAAGGGCGAGTGAGCGGGGGTCGCAAGCGGAGTGTCACTCGCGCGACGTGCGCCCATCCCGTGTTGAATAGGCAAAGTGCTGGCGAAATTCTTCAGGCCGAAGGCCTGTGCGCGCCCGATCGCGAACCATCGGCATTGCCCGCCGCCGCGCTCTATCATGCTCGCCATGAGATCTTCCGTTCGACATCGATCGTTGGCCGTTTCACTGTTTCTTTTTTCCGCGGCGCTGCTTGCGTCAATCGCCTTCGTCGACACGGTCGCGATCGGGCAGACATCGCAGCCCACATCGAGACCCAGACGGGCCGACGGGCCGCAACGCTGGGAATCGGCGATTGCCGAGTTTGAGAAGTGGGACAGCAAGAACACGCCGCCGCGCGATGCGATCCTTTTTGTCGGCAGTTCGAGCATCGTGGGTTGGCGATCGGCGGCGGATTTTCCGGAATTGTCGATTATCAATCGCGGCTTCGGCGGCTCGCAGATCGAAGACTCGACCCATTTCGCCGATCGCATCATCGCACCGTACAAGCCGCGCGCGATTGTGTTCTACGCCGGTGACAACGACGTCGCGGCGGGCGAATCGGCCGAGAAAGTGCTGGCTGACTTTGACGATTTTGTTGCTCGCGTTCGGTCGACTGCGCCGCGCACGCCGATCGTGTTCTTGTCGATCAAGCCGAGCCGGTCACGCTGGCAACTCTGGCCCATTGCAAAGGCGGCCAATCTCGCAATCGCCGCGCGCTGCGCCGCCGACCGCGACGGACTGCTGCGTTATGTCGATGTCGCCAGCGTGCTGCTCGATGAAAAGAGCGGCGAGCCGCGTGATGAGCTGTTTCTCGGCGACAAGTTGCACCTGAGCAAGGCGGGATATGCGAAGTGGAATGAGGTGCTGCGGCCCGTGCTGCACGAGGTGCTGAAAACACCGACGAGTGCGCCGATGAAGCCGTAGTCGGGCGCACGCTGCGCGTGCGTTCACTCGCTTGCGCGTCGCGTTCGGAGCGGGTGACGAATTCGGCCGCCGTTCACAACTTCTCACGCACCAACTCCGCCAAACGCGGCTGCCAGTCGAACCAGATCGCCACCACCCGGCCCTGCTCGCCGATGAGCCGCGCGACCGGAAGCGTGCGGCTCGCAGGGGGCAGCAGCGCGCCGCCGCCCAGCACGACGTTTTCTTCCATGCCGCACTTGCGCGCCGCCGCGCGGGCTGCGTCGAGGTCGTTGTCCACGTTGATGCACACCACGCGCGCCAAATCGCCCAGCTCGCGCTGTGCCCGCCGCGCCGTCTCGAGCGCTCGCATCGACGCGGGCGATTTCACGCTCCAGTAGACCTCCAGCATCGGCCGATCACGCAGCGGCTCGCTGCGCACCGTCTGACCGGCGGCATTCTGTAGCGACCAATGCGTCGCCGGCTGCGCGTGCCACGCCTTCGCAACCAAATTGTCCTGCTGCAATGCCGGCGTCGATTCGATCGCCAGCGTGCGCCACGCAGCGCCGATCCGCGGCAACGGACTATCCGCGTCGCGCTCCAGCGTCGCCAGCGACTCGTCCCAGACGCGCGCCAGGTCGCGCCAGGTGCGTTCATCCGCCGATCCCATCGACACCGACGCGCGTGCGCGTTGGTCGCTGCGCACGGCGCGCATCGACTGATCCAGTTCTCGCACGCGGCGACGACACCAATCCACGGGATGTTCGATCACGCGAAAAAATTCGACCACGCTGCGCTGCCGCACGCCGCGGGTCGCGTCCACATGTTCGCATTCCATCCGCATGATGCGCCGCTGATCGAGATCGAACCAAAATTGTCCGAGCGCCGTCTCACCTAGCACTTCCGAAGCGCCGGTCGTGTCCACGCGCTCGAAGACCACGCGCTGCCGCCGCGTCGTGGCGTCGGGCGGCTCGATTTCGAAGCGCAACTGCCGGCCGAATTCGTCCGCGCTCGATGTCCAGTTCGCGCCGCGCTCGAACGGATGTGAAACGACGGGCAAGATGAGCAGCGCATCGCTGAGCGATTCGATCCGTGCTTCCATTTCCGCCGGCCAGCGCCGCTCGCCGGTCGCGCGCAGGAACATCATGCCGCCGAGCGATTCGGAGATCGTTTTGCCGTCGAGCCGAATGAGATCGACCAGCACGCGAAATTCGCCGTTTTTTTCGTCGAGAATCCAGAGCTGCAATTGCTCGCGCCCGCGGCGCACGCTGCTGCCCGCAGCGGCGCGCAGGGCGGTCTCTTCGAGCTTGCGGTCATACACCCAGCGTTGCCCGACACGCAGGTCGTAACGCATCGGCTGCACCGGCGTCTGTGCGACCGCCACGCCCGCCGCCGACATGCACACGATCCACGCGATTGCGATTCGACAGATTTCCATTGCGGCATTGTAGCGCAGCCCCTTCGCTTGACGCCATTTTCCGATACTCCGACAATCCCACCGCTGAATGCTGCTTCGGCGAAACGTCGAATCGAGCCGCGGGGCGGTCCGTCGGCTCGATTTTGCTCGCCGAATCGCGGGACACCCCCGATCCGGATGAAGAATTCGCCTCCACCTCTTTCCTATGCGAGCCGCACACGCTCGGCCCGCGCCCCGCGGCGCACGTTTCGCGAATGGTGGCGCGAGTCGCGCACACCGCTGGGCACCGTCTCCGCCGCCACCGCCGCGACCGTGCTGATGCTCATTTGGATTTTCCCGTCGAGCGAGGTGTGGGGGCTGGCGTTCGTGGCGCTCGTGCCGTGGACGGTCGCGATCGCCGCGGTCGATCGAGCGTGGATCGTTCACTGGGTCAGCTCTCTGCTCGGCTGGATCTTTTTTCTCATCGCGCTTCGCTGGTTGATGCCGGTAACGGGCCTCGGTTATGCGGCGCTGGGCTTTTACCTGGCGATTTACTGGCCGATGGCGGCGTGGGCGATTCGCACCGGCCTGCGCGTCGGCATCTCGCCCGCGTGGACGCTGCCGGTTGTGTGGGTATCGACCGAATTTCTGCGCGGCTGGGTGATGTCCGGGTTTCCGTGGCTGTTTTTGGGGCACGCGCTCTATCCGTTTACCACGTTTATCCAGATCGCGGATTTCGGCGGTGCTTATGCAGTGACATTCGCCGTCGCGATGGTCAACGGTGCGCTGGCCGACGTCATCTTGCAGTTCATGCGTCGCAGCGGGTCGCCGCGCCGGCCGGTGCAGTGCGCGCTGGCCGCGATCCTGACCATCGGCGTGGTCGTCGGCACCATCTTGTACGGGCGGCTGCGCCTGAATGAGGCCGATCTGATCGACGGCCCGCGCATCGCCGTCGTGCAAGAGGATTTTCCGCTGGTCAGCGTGCCGCCCTATGGCGAGCATCCATATGTAATGCTGGCCCGCTATCTCGCGCTTGGCGCGCGAGCGGCTGCTGAGAAGCCCGACCTGATCGCGTTCCCCGAGACGGCGTGGTCTTCGACGCAAAACATCTCCTTCGTCGAGTTGGACAAGGCCGCCGTCGACGAAATGTCCGGCAGCACCTGGCCATTTGGCAAGACCGCGCACAGCCTCACGTCGCTCTTTGCGCGCGGCGATTATGAGGCGCTCAACAAGCGGCTCAGCGACCTCGAACGATTCCTGAATCGCAACACGCGCGATCGACTGCCCGACCACAAGCTGCCGCGGCTCGACCCCGCCGGCGGGCCGCCGACGCCGGTGCTGGTCGGCTCGGTCTCGGTCGAAATACTGCCGCAAAACACCTATCCGCGGCAAAAACGATTCAACTCGGCGCTCGTTTATGGCCCCGACGGCACGCAATCACGGCAACGCTATGACAAAACGCATCTCGTCCCATTCGGCGAGATCGTGCCGTTTCGCAACGCCACGCTGCTGGGCATCAATTTTCACTGGCTCTATCGCGCGCTCAATTCGCTCAGCCCGTTCAGCAGCGGCGGGCGGATCGAATATTCACTGTGGCCCGGCGACGCGCTGACCGTATTTCAACTGAACGCCGCCGGGAAGTCGTGGCGCTATGGCGTACCGATCTGCTACGAAGACGTGATGCCCTACGTCATTCGCAACTTCGTCTGGAAGGACGGCGAGAAGCGCGTCGATTTTCTGATCAACATCAGCAACGACGGCTGGTTCCTGCACAGCAACGAGCTGCCTCAGCACCTGGGCATCGCCGCGTTTCGAGCCGTCGAGAATCGCATCGGCTTCGCCCGCTCGGTGAACACCGGCATCAGCGGCTTCGTAGACCCATGCGGACGCATTTACTCACTGGTCGAAAAAGACGGGCGCACCGTCGGCACGGGAATCGTCGGCTACCGCGTCGATCATGTGAAAATCGACCGACGCAGCACGATTTACGGCCAATATGGCGACTGGCTGGCGATCGCGTGCCTGATTCTGACCTCGGCACTCTGGCTGGGCGGGATCGTCACGCGTTGGTTGATGGCAATCGCCGCGCGGCTTCGCGCGTGGCGCAGGAACGGAGGAGCAAACACCGATGAATCGGATCGTGCCGCCCCAACGGGCGAATAATCGGATCATCGCGCTCTGCGCCGCGATGATTTTGTGTACTGGGCTGCTTACGGTCGGGTGCGAGGCACCGGGCCGACGCCTGCCGCCGGATCAGGAGGTCGCGCTCGAATCGCGCGCGCTTGATCTGCTTACTCGCGCGGCGGAGAGCGAACTCGACGTGTTGCGGGCGAACGCGATGGAGGCGCTGGTCAAGGTCGATCCAGAAATGGGCCGACCGCATTTCCGCGCCGCGCTCGAAGTCACCACGCCGCTGGTGCGCTACGCGGGCTGCATCGCCAGCGGCGACGTGCGCGATCGCAATTCGCTGCCGATTCTGCGACGTTTGCTCGAAGAGCCCGACGCACGCGTGCGCATGGCCGCCGCATACGCGGTTTATCGCTGCGGCGAGACCGGCGCGGGGCGCATTCTGCTCGACAACCTGACCGACAACCCGGACGAAAAGATGCGCGCCGAGGCGGCGTATCTCATCGGCAAGCTCGGCGATCGCAAGGCGACGCGCGCGCTGCAAAAGGCCGAGCCGCAGGAAACGTCGAGCTATGTCGTGGTGCACATTCAGACTGCGTTGGCGCTGCTGGGCGAGATACGAATGGTCGATCGCCTGATCGAATACATGCTCAAGAGCGACAGCGTCACGCGTCTGCTCGCGCTGCAAGGGCTGGTCGAGCTGCGCGACGATCGCGCTCGCCGGGCGCTCGCGTATCGTGTGAGCGACGAGTCGGATTATCTCGAAACGCGCCTGCTCGCGGCGCGCGGACTGGGGAAACTCGGCGACCCGAGCGGCTATCGACTGGCGTATGCGGCGCTCGGCTATCGAGCCAAAGGAAAGCAGGACGAGCACGATCAGATGCGCGTGCGGGTCAATGCGGCTCTCGCGCTCGGCTCGATCGGCGACCGCAAGGCGCTTGGTGCGTTGCGCGACCTGGCCGAGGGCGAAGCCGACGAACGCGTGCAAGTCGCGGCGGCGATGGCGATTTTGCAAATCGTCCGCGCCGATCAACCGCTACGACAGTAGTCGAGTTCAAAGTTCAAAGTTCAAAGTGAAGACCGGCGCCGCGTGGGCATCAGTCTTCACTTTGCACTTTTCACTTGCCACTTTGAACTGCTCAGTGCGGGACGGGGAATTGCGCGCACAGGTCGCGCACCGCGTTTCGTGTGCTCGTCAGCTTTGCCGCGTCGCCGCCGCTCGATAGCGCCTGATGCAGCAGGTTCGCGACGCTTTTCATCTCGGCTGTGCCCATCCCGCGCGTCGACAGCGCGGGTGTGCCGAGCCGCAGGCCGCTGGTGTACGCCGGCTTGCGATCGTCGAACGGAATCATGTTCTTGTTCACGATGATGCCGGCGGTTTCGAGCCACTCTTCGCCCTGTTTGCCGGTCACGTCGGGCAACGCCGTCCGCAGGTCGATGAGCAAGAGGTGATTGTCAGTTCCGCCGGAGACCAGTCGATAGCCCAGCGACCGAATCGCCTCGGCCAGCGCCTTGGCATTGTCGACCACGCGCTGCTGATACTGTTTGAAATCCGGCCGCAGCGCCTCTCCAAACGCCACCGCTTTGCCCGCGACGACGTGCATCAGCGGCCCGCCCTGCACGCCGGGGAAGACCCACTTGTCGATCAACTTCGCGTCCGGCTCGCGACACAGAATCAGCCCGCCGCGCGGCCCGCGCAGCGTCTTGTGCGTCGTGGTCGTGACAAAATCCGCGTGCGGCACCGGCGAGGGATAGTGCCCGGTCGTCACCAGGCCCGCGACGTGCGCGATGTCGGACAGATGCCGAGCGCCGACCTCGCGCGCGATCTCGCCGAAAGCCGCAAAGTCGAGCGTTCGCGGATACGCCGAAAATCCCGAGATGATCATATTGGGTTTGTGCTCGCGGGCCAGGCGTCGCACCTCGTCCATGTCGATCGTCTCGGTCTCGCGATTCACGCCATAGCTGACGATGTTGAACCACGCACCGCTAAAATTTACCTTCGACCCGTGCGTCAGATGCCCGCCATGCGCCAGGTCGAGCCCCAGCACCGTGTCGCCCGGCTGCAAACACGACATGTACACCGCGAGATTCGCGTTCGCCCCGCTGTGCGGCTGCACGTTCGCGTGCTGCGCACCGAAAAGCTGCTTGGCCCGGTCGCGGGCGAGGTTTTCGACGCCGTCCATGTTCGGGCAGCCGGCGTAATAGCGCTTGCCCGGATAGCCCTCGGCATATTTGTTGGTGAAGACCGAGCCGACCGCCTCGCGCACGGCGCGCGAAACGTGATTTTCCGACGCGATCAGTTCAAGCGTCGTCTGTTGCCGCTCCTCCTCAAGGGCGATGAAATCGGCCACCTGCGGATCGGCTGCGGCGAGCGAGTGCGACTCGTTGCGGGACATTCCAGTTCCTTATCTAAGCCGCAACGTCGCGGCGTGTGATTCACAAATCTAAACCCCGAGCGCGAGCAAGCAAGTAGGGTGGGCATCGCCCACCATTCGTCGCCACCTCGCAAGCGCGAGAAATGGTGGGCAATGCCCACCCTACGAAATACCGCGCAGGGCCGCAGTGCTCCATCGCGATCGCTACGCCTACCGCGCCGGCTGACTCTCCGCCGGTGGCGGCTCAAACACCGCTTGCAACTCTTCCAGCAGCAGCCGTTCGAGTCGCAGATCACGCTTCACAAACACCCACGCCTGATTCTGCGCCCGCGTCACGCCCGCATCGCGTTCGATCGGCGTGTGCCCCGGCGAATCGCCAAATCGCCCCGATTCCTGCGGCTGCGCCTGAATTCGATCCGATTCTTCGCGCTCGATGTCGACGCGAAGTTGCACCAGCACCGTTTCGCCGCGCGCCGCGCAGTTGAAAGTCGCGACCCGCCGCAACGTCGATCTCGCCCCGACAAAATCGCGGGCCGTGCCGCTGTCCGATGCCGATTGATATTCGATCGGCTGCGTGTTGATGCGTCGCCCCGGCGCGTCGATAGTCACGCGGCCAAACTCGCGTCGCAAAATCTCCGCCGCACGTCCGAGCACGCGCTGTGCGTCGGGTTCGCTGACGACGCGCGACATCGAGGCCCGCTGCTCGCGATCACCGTCGGTCGCGCAGCCGGTCAGGCACAGCGCCAGCAAACCCATACCCAGCAGCGCCACCCGTCGATTCACGCAAACCCCTCAGTAGGGTGGGTACCGCCCACCATTCGTGCATCGTTTCAATATCGTCGCAAATGGTGGGCGATGCCCACCCTACGGATTCGGCTCCGGCGCTTCCACCGCCGGCACAGCTTCCGCCGGCTTCGTCGTCGCACCGCTGCGCGCCTCGCCCGTCAACAACTTCGGATACCGGCGAATGATCGAACCGCTCTCGGCATTCTCGGCGGCCTTGGTCAGATTTTCCAATCCCGCCGACTTTTGCCCCGTGTGATATTCGATATACCCCAACAGGAATCGCAGCCGCGCGTCTTCGTTGCGTGCCAGAATACGAATGATGTCCGCCCGGCGAATATCCACCACTTCGCCGCCGCCCAGAATCGCACTCATATCAATATCAAACCGCGTGATATCCGGAAAGCGATCCAGCCCGCGCAGCAGCGCATCCGCCGCCGACGCATATTCGCCCGCGGCCAGCAACGCATACGCCTTGCCCATCAGCGGCAGCGGATTCGTCGGAGCCATCATGTAGGCCCGCTCGTACAAACCCGCAGCATCGTAGTATTGCCCGATTTGCAGCAGCCCCTCAGCCTTGAGCAACGTGTCATTCAGCGGCGTCTCGGCCTTGCCGGCAAACGTCTGCACTTTGCTCGACATCACGCGCTCGACAAACGCCGCCCCGTCCTGCGCGCTGGCTTCCTGTTCGGCCCGAATCTCGGTTGCGCCCTCGCCCTGGTTGGCGGCCTGCGTTCGCCGCATGTCGCTGAACCACTCGGCTGCCGGGTCGTCCTGAAGCTGCATGGCAAGCTGCATGTCCGTGAACACGTCCGCATCGGGCAACACGCTCGTCGCCGCCGGCGGTCGCGGCAGCAGCGAACCGCTCGCACTCGGCGTTGTCTGCCCGAGCGGCGATGGCGAACCCGGCGTCGCGCTCGGCGGCGGCGGCTTGCCCCAGACCAAATTGCGTTGCGAGACCAGATCGCTCGTCGATGTCGCACTCTTCTGGCCGACCATCGTTTGAATCGGCTGCGCCACGCTCTGCGGGCGGATTCGCATATCCAGGGCCGCACTCGGCGTCGGCGAAGGTTGACTATCGCGGAGGCTCACCGGCGGCGGCAGCTCGTTCCACGGCACGGCTTTGCCGCCGTCGGTCACGCTGCGATCCGCCAGATTTTCGTTCGCCGCCGTCGGCTCGCGCAGCCGTGAGATGCCGAAGATGCTGCTCGACAGCGAATCCTTGGGCGAGGCGATCGTGCTGCCGGGCAGGCGCGTATCGAGGCGTTGCGGCTGAATCTGATTCACCGACGGCCCGGCGAAATTCTGCGCCCCCGGCCGCGCGAAGCGTGCGTCGGCCACATAGCCGCGATTGGCGGTGCCGCCGGCGGTCGTGCCGCTCAGATACGCCGCGGTCGGCGCGACGCGCGACGGGTCATAAAACGCCTGCGGTCGCGGCAGGCCGCCATAGGTGTAGTTGCCGCCGATGTCCGCGGTGCTGACCGAGTCGCGGATGAAATTCGAAAGTGAATCGCTGCCGAGCGAGGCTCGGAACGCGGTCGGATCGCCGATCGGCGAATTGCTCCGCAGGGACAAGCCGCCGCGCACGTTTCCGCTGGCGATCAGATTGCCGGCGGTGAACGGCGAATAGATACGCGAGTCGTTGACGCGGCCCGATCCGCCGAACTGCGTATTGGCATCGAACAGCCGCCCGTCGGTGCGCAGTTGCGTTTGGGCGGTCGCGGTTGCAGCGGCGGCGACGACGAGCAGGCCGATGCAGCACGATGTCTGGCGAGTTTCGCGCACGGTTTGCCTCCGAATTCGACCGATGGATTATATACCATCGGCAGAGCGGCACGGGCAGGCGTAGGGCGCGCTGGAGGACAGCGGCCCCCGCTGTTTCTTTTGGGCGCGGGTGTGTGGGGTGCCTGGTGCCATGCCGACGGCGCGCGTGCCGTACCGACGGCGCGGGTGCCATGCCGACGAGCGGTACTCCGCCGTCGGCATGCATTGCGAAAACGTCGGATAACATGAACGGGGTGATCTCGGCCTGAGCGCGCAGTGCAAGCGCGGATGGGTCTGAGGCCGGCCTCGTCGAGACTGTCTCGTGAATGGTGGTCGAATCGTCCATGCGCGATCTCAATATGCATTTCGAGCGCGACGAGGGTTGGTGCATCGGCTGGTGTGCGGAACTCCCCGATGCGGCGGGTAACGGACCGACGTATCCCGAGTGCCTTCAGTCGCTGCGCGAATCGATCGCCGGTCTGCTCGGTGTCGACCCGCGCGAGTTGACCGATTCGAATCTCCGTGGTGAGCCGCCGTTTCGACTGATCGCCGAGGCCGACCGGATGGAGGAGGAGATCCGTTCGGTGTTCGCGGATGTGACGCGCGAAGGCGGCGTTTCCTGGTCGGAGACCGAAGTGCTTGACGCGTATGGCTCCGAACTCGAACGCCGTGAGGCGCGGGCGAACGACACGGAGCTGCATTGGACGGACCTTGTCAAAGACGAGAAATGGAATCCGGATTGCGGCGTGGGCGGTTGGTCGTTCATCGATGCGATCGGGTTTCGATACTACCTGCCTGCGGCGATGATTCGCTGCCTGCGAACGCGTCTCGATTGTGGCATCCAGGACCATCTTGAGCTTCCGCCGCGGGACAACCAGCTCTACGACCACGCACTCAGCAAATGGTCCGCGCTGGACGATTCACAGCGGAGTTGCGTCGCGCGGTTCATTCGCTGCATGATCCTGATTTCGGATGGCGATCTCTCTCGCCAATGGTGGGCTCAGGCGTTCGATAGTTATTGGTCTCAATTCTTGCCGCGCGAGCAATAGACGTCGGTCCCGCCGCCCGACGGCAGCGGTTTGCGGAGTCTCTCAGAACGTGCCCAAACAGAACGACCCCAAACATCGTGATCGATCGGGCCTGGTGCTCGGCCTCGTGCTGGTCGTTTTCGGCCTCATTGGGCTGGCCACCTCGGGCGCGGTGTTCCTCTTGGCGGATTCGCTCGGGCGTTATCCCCATCCGAATCGGCAGCCGACCTCGACGACCAAATCGCTGCTTCCGCTGGGCGGCTTTGGCATCATCTCGGCACTTGCGATCGCCGGCGGGGTGGTGCTGATCAGCCGAGACGCAAAGCGGTGCCGAGCGCGGGAGTAGATGCATCGTCGTTCGCCGATCGGCAGAGCCGTCGAAAACTCCGTTCGTACAAGCGTCACTCAACGCGCGTGACGCGCGCAACCGCGCTACTTGTAGAGCACGCCGAACCCGCCGAGCCGCCAATCAGATCGTGTGCACCACGACGTACTGTTTCCGAGACTCGTAGCCTCTGCCGGGCCAACTGTTGACGTAATTTCGTAGTGCTTGCATGCCCGGTTCCCAGTCCTCGCCGTTCACCCTGCAATCAGCCTGTGGTGTTCCGTCCACCTCGCGAGCGGCGAAGAGTCGCAAGCAACAAAGACGATCGCCTTCAACCAACTCGCGAAATGTCTCATACGACTTCGTCAGCAAGCAACACGGGCAGAATTCATGTTCGTCCACTTCTGCACGCCCGGTTTTCTGAAGCGGCTGTTGCCTGAAGTGCGCGACCGGACCCAAGACCGCGCGACGCATCCGCCCGAGTGACGAATTGGCCCACGCTAACGTCGTGCATGACTTCGGTTTCGGCTGCAAAGCGCCGAGCAGAGTCACGAAGTCCATCGCCACCCACTGCTCGAACCCCTTGGCCAGCGAGTCCGCAACGGTCTTGCCCGCGGCGTGCTGATATTCGAATGTTCCGTTCGGTGCTAAAGCGGCGTGATTACATTGGACCGTCGAGACGGTCTGGATGCTGCCGTCGTCGAGCACGTGGAGTTGCACGATTTCGGGCAGAATCTTGAATGCACTCTCACGGTGCTCCAACCAGGTCTTGTGACTTCGGACAGCAAACCCAGCTTTCGAGAGTGCGTCTGCGGCGACGCGCACGACGTCGATTTCCTCCGTCCAGGTTCGATCGCCGTTCGCAAAGGCAACTGTCGCGCTGACTCCGACTCCGGGATTCGACGGGCACTTCGTTGGCGGGGGTTTTGCCTTGAATAGTCCGAACACTTTCCGACTCCACTGCGCGGTTTCATGACCAACCGACAGTGTACACTCGCGCTGGAGAATGCATGGCTGCCGAACGGCCGCAGCCATGCCACGTTGGTCGCTCGATCGCTACTGCGTCGCCACCACTCGCACCGGCGGCCACAACAACCAGTCCCCATCGGCCTCGGGAGACATCATCTCGCGGTCCTTGGGAGGCCACCATCGGCGAATGTCTGTTTGCCCGCGGTAAGAAGCCGGCGCGCGTCCGCCGTCATCGTCGCCGTCGGCACCGACTGAATAGAGCAGCGGACGCCCGTCGACCACTTTGTAACGCAACCGGAACCCGTCAAATCGATCCACCGGAACAAACGGCAGAAATGTCGGCGAAATCTCGGTCAGGTCCGCCGGATAGCGGGCGTCTCGGCGATGGTACATCTCCAGCGCGATCGCGGTCAGCAGCGCGTCGCGTTGCTGCACAATTATCTCGCCGTGCACCGACGCGCGCTGCAGCGATGGAAACAGCAACCCGATCAGCCAGTAGCGCGACATCCCCAGCGGCGATTCGCTGATCGGTCGCAGGATCTCATCCACGCGGGAATCGCCCTTCTTCCAGAGCGGCACCTGCGATTCTTCGATACTCGCGGACATCAGTTCGTTGTATTTCGCCACCATGTCGGCCCGACCTGCGGTCATCGCGGCCACAAGCGGCATCGAAGCGTCGAAGTTGAACCGCCCCCCCGCGCTCTGGAATTGCAACGTCTGCAGGCTCATTGCCAGGGAACGCAAGTCGCCGACCACTCGTCCGTCACCATTGCCGTCGTCGGTGTAGAACCGCTGCACCATGTCGTTGAAAAACACGCGCTCGACCGCCAAATTCGGACGAATC
Organism: Phycisphaerae bacterium; assembly: GCA_046155505.1. Taxonomy (GTDB): domain Bacteria; phylum Planctomycetota; class Phycisphaerae; order UBA1845; family Fen-1342; genus JBJXFK01. The sequence continues at coordinate 8,904 of JBJXFK010000191.1, read as the reverse complement.
TCGCCTTCGCGATACGCGATCAGGCGATGCGAGAGCCGTACCAAGTCCTGATCGCTCAGCGCGGCGGGCGAATTGGCCAAAACGTCGCCGCATGCCTGAAGCGCGAGTGCGTAGATCGCCAGCGACACAAGTTCGCTGATCAGCGTCGGCAACTCGCCTGTGTGCGTCGCGAGCGCGACCAACGTCTCGATATTTTCAACCGCGAGCGGGCCTTTTCCCGCCGCGGCCGCGGCTTCGGCTTCCGCCGAAAGCACATGCGCGATCGAACGCATCGCGCCGAGCGGCTGCATCACCACGCCGATGAGCGACTGATCGAGTACCCAATCCGCGCCGATGTCATTTCGCGACCGATCGTCGATCCGAAAATCGCCGTGTTCGCCGATGCTGAGCTTCACGCCCATGTGCGGGAGCTTGCCCGCTGCCCGCGCGAGGGACAGTGCCCGCGCCGACTCGACGATGTGCTCCGGAGAACGGCGATAATCCGAGAATGGCCCTTGAGTCGTGTCGTCGGTCGATGCGGGTTTGATCGGCGGCAGTGCGCGGAGCGCCTGCTGCCACTTTGGCCATGCCCGCTGCTCGACCGGAATGCGATCGACCGGGGCATTGATTTCGGCCAGATAGTTGCGCGAAATCGTCGGCGAGCCGCTGACGAAGCGGACGAGGAGCACGACATAGATGACAACCATCGCGCAAAACGTCACGCCGACCGCACGGGCCATGAAGCGCGTCGCATGCCACAATGCCGAGCGATTGCGAATCTTTGCCCGGCGAATCAGCTTCGCCGCGATCGCCGCGTCGCCGAAGGCGGCGATCAGCTCGTCGGGCGGCGCGCCGGCATCGAGGCCGTCCTGAAAGTGGGCCGCGAGTTCCGCCGCTACGTCGGCCTGCTCATGTTTTTTCAGCCGCGTGGCGCGAATGACACGACGGATCAACTCCGCAATCGGCGTCGGCAGAGCGCACGCGTCGAGCACCTGCTGCGGATCGCGCGGCTCGGCCACCTGGCCGCGCAGCAACGCGCCCACCGGCGAACGCAGCACGCGCCACCACTTTGGTCGCGGCTTTGGCGATTCCATCGGCGTGCTCATTTTCGGCCTCCGGTCGCGGGCCGCGGCGACACGACGCCGATCGACTGCATCGCCCGCGCGACGGATTCCCATTGTTTGGTTTGCTCGCGCAGCCGCTCGCGACCCTTCGACGTGAGTTTGTAGTACTTGCGTTCGCGGCCGGCGGGCGTGTCGCGCACGGTGCCGGCGATCAGTCCCTTGGCTTCGAGGTTGTAGAGCATCGGATAGAGCGTCGATTGCCCCATCGCCAGCACGCCGTCGGACTGCTTGGACAGGGCATCGACCAGTTCATAGCCGTACATCTCGCCCTTTTCGAGCAATTTGAGCACGGCGACCGGCCCGGCCCCGCGCATGAGTTCTCGTTCAATTCGCATGGCGTCGCCCTCGCGTTGGTTGGAGTCGCATACTATGTATACCATAGTATATGACACAGTTGGGCGGGAAGCAAGAAAATTTGGCCTTTGGAGCACCGTGTGTGTTCCGCCGCGGTTCTTTCGTGGGGAACAAGGGAACCAGGGAACAACGGAACAAAGAAACAACGGGAACGAGTCGGGCTACACCAACCCCATGTGGAGCTGCCGCCCGCGGCTGCTTTCTTGGTTGGGGTGCCGATGGACCGCTCGCTGACGCTCGGGGCACTCGCTTGCGCTTCGCGTTCGGTTCGGTCGCTCGCTACTCTGCACCGTGAATGTCCGATGCCGCTGAGACATGCTGGACCATGATTCGCGACGCTGCGGCCGGTGATGCCCGCCAGCGGGACGTTTTGGCGCGCACCTATGGGCCCGCAATCGGCGCGTATTTGCACGCTCGATGGACCGACCCGCGTCGCGCGGCCGACGTTGACGACGCGACGCAGGAGGTCTTCGTCGAGCTATTTCGGGCGAACGGGGCGTTGCAACGGGCCAACGCCGAGCGCGGCGGCTTTCGCGCACTGCTCTATGGCGTCGTGCGAAATGTCGCGTTGCGAATCGAGTCGCGACGAGCCGCGCAGCCGCCGGCGATGGACGTACACGAGCACGCCGGAATCGTCGCCGACGAAACGCGGCTGAGCCTGGCATTCGATCGAGCGTGGGCGGTCGCGACGGTTCGCGCCGCGGCGAGTCGTATGCGTCGCGCCGCCGGCATCGATGTCGCGGCTGTCCGTCGGGTCGAGCTGCTGCAAATGCGATTCGAGAACGATTTGCCAATTCGCGAGATCGCGGCTCGCTGGGCCGTGGACGCCGGTCAGTTGCATCACGAGTACGCCAAGGCGCGGGCGGAATTTCGCGAGGCGCTGCGAATCGAGCTGACGATTCAACATCCGGACGATCCGGCAGCGCTCGAACGCGAGTGGCACACGTTGCTGGGGCTGCTGTAGCACGCCGCCGAACGCGGTTCGAGCGGGTACCCCATCCGAACCCCGAGCGCGAGCGAGCGGGGTCGCGTGCGAATGCAGAATGCGGAATGAAGAATGCAGAAGGCCGCCGGTCGAAGGGAATCATCCGAACGCGACGCGCAAGCAAGTGAGCCGAGCGCCAGCGAGCGGCTCATCCGAACCGCGAACAAGAAAGCAGCCGAGGGCGGCAGCTCCACAAGGGGTTGGTGTGGCCTGGTACGTTCGCGTTGTCCCGTTGTCCCGTTGTTCCCTTGTTCCGTTGTTCCATTGTTCCTTTGTCCCCTTGTTCCGTTGTTCCCCACGAATGAACCGCGGAGGGCCGCGGCGCGCCGTTGGCCGCGGTGCTCCATCGGCCGCAGTGGACAACACCGCCGCATGCGGAAACAATCATCGATTCGCCGCTTGGTCGGCGAGCTATGAGGTGCCTATGTCCGCCGCCGTCAAAGACGCCATCACCGCCGCCCTGCGAACCGTCATCGATCCGTCGCAGAAACGTGACGTGGTCTCGCTCGGGTTCGTGCAGAAAGTCGCTTATTGCGATGGCGTTGCCGCCGTGTCGCTCGGCATCCCCGCGAATCTGCTTTCGCCGCAGTTGCAGCAGCACCTGACCGACGACATTCGCGCGACGCTGCTCGGCATTAGCGGCGTGAAGACCGTGAATTGCGAATTCATCGCGATCGCGCCGCGCAATACCAACTCGATGCCCGGCGTGCGACACGTCGTCGCGGTCGGCGCGGGCAAGGGCGGCGTCGGCAAGAGCACGGTCGCCGTCCTGCTCGCCGTCGGGCTGCAACGTCTGGGCTACAAGGTCGGACTGCTCGATGCTGACGTGTACGGCCCGTCGCTGCCGAAGCTCACCGGCACCGAGACGTTGCAACCCGAGGTCGAAGCTGCGACCGGGGCGCTAATTCCGCCGATGCGCGACGGCATTCCGATTATGAGCATGGGGCATCTCGTACCGCCTGATCAGGCGATCGTTTGGCGCGGGCCGATGGCACAGAAATACGTGAAGGAATTCATCGATCGCGGCAAATGGGGCGAGCTGGACTATCTGATTGTCGATCTGCCGCCGGGCACGGGCGACATTCCGCTGACGCTGGCGCAGTCGATTCCGCTGACCGGCGCGGTGATCGTCTGCACGCCGCAGGACGTGGCCATGCTCGACGCGGTGAAGGCCATTCGCATGTACGAAAAGCTCGGCGTGATTCCGCTGGGAATTGTCGAGAACATGAGCTTTTATGTCTGCCCGCAATGCGGTCACCGGGCCGAGATTTTCTCGCACGGCGGCTGCGAAGAGGCGTCGCAGCAGCTCGACATTCCGTTCCTTGGGAACATCCCGATCAACATCGACATCCGCATTCACAGCGACGCGGGCCGCATGCATGACAATTTCACGCGGACCGAGCCGGAGGTTGTGGCGGCTCTCGAGCACGTCGTGCGGCAGCTTGTGGAGCAGGTGGCGATTCGCAGCGGCGAACAGTTGCCGGTGCCGACGCTGAATATCACAGGATAATCACGTCCGAACCCCGAGCGCGTGCGAGAGTACTGGCGCGTGAATGCAGAATGCAGAATGAAGAATGCAGAAAGTCGCCATTTGTCGAGCGACATCCGGACGCGACGCGCAAGCGGGTGCCCCGCGCGCTAGCGAGCGGGGCAAGTCACCGGTGGAGGGAAGATTCCCCGCCAAGGCGACTTACCCCGCTCGCTCGCGCTCGGGGTTCGGATTTGGCGCACGCTGCGCGTGCTTTCACTCGCTTGCGCGTCGCGTTCGGATGGTCGCGCCTCGCACGCCGGCTTTCTGCATTCTTCATTCTGAATTCTGCATTCGCACGTTACCCCGCTCGCTCGCGCTCGGGGTTCGGACACCGCGCCGTCTACTTCCGTCGCAGCGACATCAGCCCCGCGAACATCAGCCCCAGCGGCACCAGGCTGATCGGCCCGCACTGCTGAATGTCGTCCACGTCGATCGTGATCACTTCGCTGCCTGATTCCACCGGCTTCAGGAAGTTGTCGAACACGAAGATCGCCAGTTCGCGACCCGTGGCCAGGCCGTCCTGGTTGTCATATTCCCAGTGAATACCGCCATAGATGCGGCTGCGACCGCCTTCGTTGGCGGCCTGCGACAGCCGCGTGAAGCTGCGTGTTACGCCGGGGAAATCGTCGCTGGTCGTGCTGAACGAGATTTCGTCCGAATCGAGGAACAGCGAGAGAATCTTGGATCCCGCGCCGCTGAACGTGCTGTGACCCGACGTATACGACGGGAACGGCGGCGTCGCGATCAGCGGCTCCCACGCGGCGTCGGCTTCGGTGTCGTCGTTGCCGTCGGTGTCGGCGGCGCGAATCGCGGTGATCGGTCGCCAATCGCCGTAGAAGTACTTGTTATCCCAGGCACAAATGCCCGCGTCGCAGACAGCCATGCCGATCAGCGCGAACAGGCGTGCATTCTCAATCAGCGTCAAGCTACGCTGATTCGAAATGTCGCGTGCGATCTGGAACCAATGCCCGGGCGGGGTCGCCGTGCCGCCGCCGTCGGCCCAGAACAGCGCGATCTCGGTCTGGTCTGCCGTGCGCGTGGTGCTGGTCTTCGAACCGATCGATTTGGTTTCGTTGAAAGTGGTCGTGTACTCGACGCTGTCGAGCGGCGGTGGCCCGCCGCGACGCAGCGCGGCGACATCAGGCAAACAAAACGCCGTCACGAACGGCCATTGCGGCAACAGCCCGGCGGCGAACGCGGCCGGCGTCGGCTGCCAATCACCCGGCTCGGTCCCCGGTGTGTAGGTCACCGTGTCGGCCGAACCGTCGTCGGCGCGGGCGGCGACGATTGCCGCCGCCGTCGCGACACCGATCTCGCGCCCGCTCTCGATCGCGGCATCGCTCGCATCGAGTGCGTCGAGGCGCGTGGTCAGCAGCGTCGCAAACGTCTCGGCCTGCGCCGGATAGAGCGCGAGCAGCACATCATGCGCGGCGACGCACGCGGCAGCCTCGGCTGATGCGCCGTCCTCCGGATTGAGTTCGATGTCGAGATACGACTCGTAACCGCCCTGGATCGCGTTGACCGCGTCGAAGACCGCGATCTGCACCATCGCCATCCCGCGTGCGGCCTTGGGCGGGGGTGTACGGTCGGTACGGACGGCATCGAGCAGTGTGTCGTTCCAGTCGAGCACGACATCGCCAAAGACGCTCGCGGGAAGCATCAATGCCAAAACGCAGGTGCGCAGAATCTGCCGGTTCATCGGGGGACTCCTGTTCAGTTGTCTGTCTATCGTCGATCGCAGCCGGTCAGTCGATTAGCCCACCGTCGATGCCGGCGTCGGACGTACGGGTGCAATAGAACGTCTGCCGGTCGTCGGTGCAATGCAAAAATGGACATCGAGGCGCACATTGTGAATAGCGAACGGCGGCAGGCGTTCTCCAACAAACGTCAAATGAGTCAGTAACGATGATCAATTGGGCCGCGTAACCGGGTGCAGGGGCAAAGTGATTGTTCTCGCGCCGGCGGTCGCTGGCGGCACGGCGAATTGCCGTCGCAGGGGATTTCCGCGTCTGTCCAGCATCGACGCGCTCTGTTGTATTCCTCTGCGAGCGGTCAAAGGGTGATCGCGAAACGAACGTCGCGAACAGCAGAGGAACGAGCCATGAAATCGATCATCGCAAAGTCGGCAACGAGTCTCATCGCACTGATCACGCTGGCCCAGAGTGCCGCAGCACAAACTCCGGCCACCGGCATCGATCCGGCGGTCATCCGCATTAACGCACAGGGCATCACGCAGCTCGGCGAGGAGGGCGTGCCGTATCTGCTTGACGCCGCGGGACTGGATCATGTTTCGATCGCCGGGCAGTCGCTTTTCGATCAGACGATCACGATGGACCTCGGCCTGCCGTGGCCGTTTGACGGAATCGACAACGCGGCGGTACGCGTTCGCGTGAATCGCGGCACGACCACGCTGGATATTCCGCTCGACGCCGACTCGGTGCAATTCAGCCTGCAAGGAAACGGCGCGGCCAACACCGGTCAGGTGCGCTGTGTCGTCGATGCTCCGGACGCTTCGGTTTGTACTTCGATCCGAATTCGCGTCGAGTGCTCGCATCCGCTGCTCAACCTGGTGCCGCCAGATGTGCGGGGGTTCTTCAATCTGGATGATACGTTTGTGATCTGCGCCTGCGGAGCCAACATCGACGCGACCGTCGGCGTCAGCAAGACCGCCAGCAATCAGTTCGCGTTCGCCATCAGCAGTCTGGCCGCTTCCGTTGACTGCATCGAGATCGAACACTCGGGCCTGCTCGACGAAATCATCGACACCCTCGGCCTCGCCGCGTGCACGATTATGGGGCAGCCGGGCGGTGACTGCTCACTGAATACCGCTGCCACGCGGCTGGCCAACCACCTCTTGAAAGGTGCGAACACGAATACGGTCCGCAACGCGATTTCCAGCGCCGTTTCCAACGCGGTTCGCGGCGTCGGCGACATCGGCGGCACGGTGAACGTCGGTTTCCCCGGCAACCAGCAGCTCGCATTTGGAACTGTGCTGTCGAACTTCAACACCGCCGTCAACCGCTTCGTTGCCGAGTGGAATTTGTCGGCACAGCGCAGCAGCGGCGCGGCGTTCCCGAATCTGTCGTACAGCTACCTCGCTCGTACCGCGCAGACGCCGAGCAGCGAAGCCGCCGCCGGCGACATGCAGGTCTGGCTGCCGCTGAGCCTCTTCGACAAGACTGCGTTCGAATTGCTCAAGACCGGCATGTTGTCCGGTTCGTTCGCGACGCCGGCGGCGAACGTGAACATCGGCGGCGTCCCGGTTGCGGTGCCGTCCATGACTGTATCGCTCTCAAGTCCGGGCCTGCCGCGGGCCGTTGCCGACGCGGCGAATCCGGCGGGCGTGCGGTTTGCGATGGCGGCCGGATTCCAAGGCACGGGCGCTTCGGCAAGCTGCAGTCTGTCCTCGTCACTGTCCGTCCGATTGGCGGTCATTGAGTCGCAACGCGATCTGAGCTGGCAGCTCATCTCGATCGCCGCGAGCGAGCCGACCGGCACGCTGACCATCGGCGGGACCACCTACAGCTTCAGCCAGTTGCCCTCGACGTTGCGCTCGCAGATCCGGCTGTCGATGCAGAACGCGATGCAGTCACAGTGGCAGCAAATGGCCGGAACCGCGAAACTGATGGATAACGTGATCGATCTTGGCGACGGCTGGGAACTCGGAATCAGCGGCGTGCAAGTCGGCTCGCGATATCTGCGTGTGAATTTCAACATCGAATAAGTCACGCAACGAGTCGCGGTCGCGCGTCATCTATCGCACGAGGATCGATCAACTGATCGATCCTCGTGCCATTTGCATGATCGCGCGAATGGCTGATACTGCAAACATATCACGCGCCGCGCGTCGCCCGGACAAGCGCGACGGCATCGCCGACCGTAACAGCCTTCTCGGCCTGTTCGTCGGGGATGTCGAGCTCATACGTCTCCTCAAGCGTCATGACGAATTCGACCTTGTCCAGGCTGTCGAAGCCGAGATCAAGCTCGAAAGCGCTTTGCAGCGTGACGGCTTGCGGTGCGATGCCGACCTGCTCGGCGGCGAGGCGGCGAACGGTGGCTTCGATGTCCTGAATCGACTTGGCAGATTCGGTGACTGACATGGATGCTCCTTATCGATTGCCGCGCAGGGTGGCGGCGGCCTGCTTGCGCTCGATGTCGCCCAGCGCGACGACGAGCTTGCGAATCGTCGAGAAATCGGGCGTCGTGTGGCCGCGTTCGATGCGATTCAGCGTCTCGACGCGGACGTCGGCCCGCCGTGCCAGTTCGGCCTGAGACACGCCCGCCGCTTGTCGCCGATCGCGCAGGCGACTCGCCAAACGCGAATCGTCCAGTTCGGTCGCCGCGACGCTGGGCTGCGGCTCTCGCGCGGCGGCGGTCACCGCGTGCGCCTTGCAGAGTGCGGTGAACACGGACTCTCGCACGACCGCGTATCGCACGCCGTCGATATCGAGTGTCGAATACGCCAGCACGTTCGGAGGTTGCTTGCTCATCGGGAGAAGCGTATGTGTAATTGGCGTGTGTGTCAATATCATTGCTGCACAAAGCAATGACAACCGCTCAGAGCGGAAGCGCAAGAAACTCGCGCGGCCGCGTTCACCCATGGCAGGTGAACGCGGCCGCGCGTAATGCTCGCGAAATTCGAGCCTATTCGATTGGCGACACGCGGATACTGCGGAAGTGGATTTCCGTACCCTCGGACTGGAACGCGATCGCGCCGGCCAGTTCGGCAACGTCCGTCGCCGAATTCACCACGTCTCCGTTGACCCGCAGCGTCACGCGCGGGCCATCGACGATGATCTCGTAGTCGTTCCACTCGCCCACCGCACGCTCCGCCCCGCCGCTGCGTTTCGTTCGGCGACCTTCGGTGCGGGCGGGATCGACTTTCGCCGCGAAGCCGTCGATCAGCCAGATGTCGCCGGCGCTGCCGTGCT
>JBJXFK010000113.1:0-25838 GCA_046155505.1 Phycisphaerae bacterium | reverse complement strand
GGGCCTTTTGGGCCATGTCGATGACACATGCTCTTAGGCTCATGTATTCCTGCGGGTTAATCCGTACCGACGCATGCCAGCGCCCATCCTGGCCTTTGCGACAACCGATGCTATACCCCGCGAACTTTATCGAGACACGACGCACGTCGCAAAACGACGCACACTCCCGCTCGAAAAAATCGTGTCGACCCTTCGTGGCGAGTAGCAGGAAGAATCGCTCGTAACGAAGATACTGCATGTTCGCCAGGCCTTGCTTCTTTCGCCGGCAACGTACCCACTTGGAGATGGCGATGCCATAGCGCTCGATGAGCTTCGCATCGATCGCGGCCGGATCTTTGCCCTCCGGAATCTTCCCGGCGACGTAGAACCAGTAACCGTGTGTGATGTACGCTACGGCAAGTTGTTGAACGAACCCCTCGACTGATGTGGTTTCGCACCGATACTTCATGCTTGTCTTTCGTCCTTCAAAATGGCGGGTTGTTTTGGCACAACCCGCGAAGCCTTCCTAAACCTCCCTTCGCTCGAGCGTCAATCCGTTTCCGGACCCGGCCCGCAGAACTCCAGCAGTTCGCGGAGTTCCTGCGTCGTCGGCTCCCGGTCGAAATCCTCCCGATAGCACGCAGTAATGCGCGCCCGCACGTCCGGCGGAATGCTCATCGGCTCCGGCCAACATCGCTCATCGAACTCCTCGATGATGTCCGCCGGACTGTCGCCGATGACGCTTCCGCTCCTCGTGCGCCACCAACCCATGGCAATCACCTCCTCTTGCTCGACTTCAAATCCTCGCGCACGCCCGACCCCGTGGTCACCCGCGTCACCGGCCCGGCGTGCAGAACCAACTCCTTTCATGAACAGCTCCTTCCGTGAATAACCGGCCGCTCACCGCCACGCCCTGAGCACGCTGCCCCTTCTGAATCCGTCACCACATTGGCGCAAGGCCGAATGCCGTCGCTTCCCCGCCATCGCGAACCGATCCTTGCTGTCGGCGTCGCCGTCAGTCCATCGAGTCGCATCCTGCGATCGGCATCCATCCGCACCCTGCGGCTAGATTCATCTATTGCAGTTGCCCAATACATAGCGGTTGCGGCCACGCAACCTCGATACACCTGCGGGTACACCCCGCCTGTGCATCGTCATTCCGCTGCCAAACGACGGCCCTCTCCCGAGGGTCCTCGTTTGACCGCATTGGCTGTCTTCCGACCCGCCGATAGCGGGCCGGGGCAGGTCAACCCTGCCCCGGCGCCGCACCGACACGTCTGCAAACACGGGAAATGCTCGTCAGCCCTTTCGTCGTCGTTATGCACCCGGCACCACCCGTAAATGCACGAACGGCATTGCGACTGCCTTGCCGCTTTACCGCCACGCTTCCGCGTGCTCCTACTCAGGCCCCGCTCCCAGACTCCGGCATTTGGAACACCCGCGCGACTATTCGCGGGCACCGGGCATCACCCCGGCCGCCAGAATCCTTCCCCGGTTAGAACCAGTCTCCGTCTGATCGGTCACGTCGCTGGACCTGGAAACGCCGCGTGCGTCTCTCCCGCACGATGCGTTCACAGCGCTGATCACCCGCCGGCTTCCGCCGATTGGCATGTTTCCGCCCGCCCGATGGCGAACGATTTCGGGGCTCGAATCTAGAAGCTACCCTTACCCTCAGCGCAGGTCTTTCTATCGCGGTTTGGCACCGTCTCCGATCAAACTTACCCAGAAGCGGTTGTCCCGCCTTTCGCAGTTGAGCTTTTTACCGTCCACGATTTGCGTGGAACGCCGAGGCTTATCATCGCCCCGGTCATCGGCATTGCTGCCGACGAGCTCCCTGCCTGGGCTGGCGTTGAGCGGGCCGTCTTCGAGCTTGCGCACGAAGGTTGGCCCGAACCCCGCAGGGGGATTAGCCGCCGTGCGGCGGCATCACCCACTTTGACTGACCCGGCTCGCGCGTGCGCGCGAGTTCGTCCCGGTCGCCCATTTTCAATATGCAAAGAGCGAAGCGAACGCTTCCAACGAGCCCCTGAGACTGCGGATAAAACCGGAGCCCGGCCATGTGCGAGCGAATCGCCCTTGCTGTGTATGGGATCGAACGGCAGGATTACTCCAAAAGCTTGGGATTACTCTGCCGAGCCTCCCTCGCACTGGACGAGCCAGTCTCCTGGCATCCAGCGCTACGAGCACTCGAACGTGGCGGGTGATGAACTCCGCCTCCTTAGCCTGATTGGTGGTCAGGTTTACCGGTTGTCCGATCCCACGATTCAGACGTCAGGCCACGCGTTTACGTGATTCTGACGATCGCGAAACAAACGCTGTTTCACAGGTCGAGGGTAGCGCATTCGGCCGGACAAGTCACGTTTCAAAACTTCGCGGGATAGCGGACCCCCAGCGCATGCGGGGTCCCGGGGGCGACCGCCCCGCGCGTCACCTGTCCCGCGAACGGCCGCGGAATCGGGGAATGCGCTTGACAGCCGCCGAAAGCGTGTTACTATGTATGCGAACACCGGACGGAGCGAGGCCTTGGCCAAAAAATCGAACAAAAACGACGAGATCGGCGACGTGCTCCGCCGCCAGCGGACCGAAGTGCTCGGTAAGGGCCTGCGGGAAATGGCCCGGCAACTCGGCACCGCCCCGGCACACCTGACCGACATCGAGCATGGGAACCGCAGCCCATCCGAGGGGCTGCTGGTCAAGATCGCCCGCGCGTACGAAATTCCGGAAGCACAGCTCCGCTCCGCTTGGAGCAAACCCGACGAGATCGTCGAGGAAATCGCCAGCCAGGACGCGACCGCCGCTGCGAAGGTGCCCGAACTCCTCCGCTCTGCTCGCAAGTTCACGCTGGCGCAGTGGGACGCATTGATCGAACAGGCCCGCCGGCTCGCGGCCGAAAAGAAGGGCAAGGCCGACTGATGCCGGCGAAACGGTACGAGTACGGCAAGCTCTTCGAGCCGACCAGCGGGGGCAAGCTCATCGAGCGCAAGGCGCGGCGCACGCTCTCATATTGTCTGCACAAGCTCGGCTTATCGGAGATTCCACTGCCGGTCCCGGTGGATCGCTGGATCGAGACGGCCTTCGACATTCGCTTTGGCATCACCGATCTTTCACACCTTGGTCCGCGCGTGCTCGGCGCGTCATTCCTGCGCGAACGCGAAATGCTCATCGCCGAGCACGCCCTGTCCAACGAAGGCCGCTATCGCTTCACGTGCGCGCACGAGCTGGCCCATTTCGTATTGCATGAGCACGTCCGCGACCAGTTCACTGACGACCGCGAGCCGGAGATCGTGTTCGATGATGAGATCGAGCGTGAAGCCGACCGTTTCGCCGCGGCCTTCCTCATGCCGGTGAACTTCTTCGAGCACGAGGTTGTGCTGATCGCCAAGGAAATCGGCGCCGACCCGCACGGGTGCTTGACCGAGTTGATGATGCCGAGCGAGCAGTCGATGCGGTTGTGGCAGAACATCTTCGTTCCGGCGCTGAGCCGCCGTTTTGCAGTTTCCAAGACGGCGACGCTCATCCGCGCGCACAGCCTGCAGTTGATTGGACCGGACCCGCGCACGCTCCTCCCGATGCGGCACTTCTACGACTTGCTGCCGAAGCCGGTTACGCCCGCGCCGCCACCAATGGAGAGCGGTCCGTAAGGCCCCTTTTTTTTGCCCGCATTGTTCCTATGGATGCGAACAATGGAACGATGGAGATTTGAAGATGGTTGTCTACGACCTGACGAACACAGCGGTCGCAACGAGCGATCGGCCTATCCGACCGCCAAGCGACGCTGAACTGTTCGCAATCACGGTTGCTCTGCTGTCGTACGAGAGCCGGAGCTTCAGCAATCTCGCGGCGGGGCCGGTGGTTCTCACCGAGCGTAATCGTCGCCGCATCGCGGAGCTGATTGAGGAACGCACGCCACCATTGGCGCGTGAATTCGGCGATCCCGTCCGCCTCCGCGCACGCCTCAAGGAACTGATCGGCCTCCAGATCTATCGGGAGATGTAGAACCGAGCTACCGCCGGCACGAACGATATGATTCCGGACCCGAATACAACCCCGACAAGCGCCGAAATGCTGCATGTCCTGCAGCAGATCGAAGCGCACCTCGCTGCCCTGCGAGCGGGGACGGGATCGGCACGCCCGGACTGGCTGACGATTGACGGCGTGGCCGCGGAGCTCAAGCTGTCTCGGGACTCGGTCGAGCGGCTGATTGCGTGCGGCCGGCTCAAGGCCGCGGAAGTGACCGGCGCGGCTGGACGAGGGCGCCGCCGACGTTTTAGAGTTCATCGCGATTGGGTGGACGAGTTCCTCAAGGCTTCTGTGCGACACCGAGCAGCCGCCCCCGTCTCCCGGCGTAGTCGCTCGCTTTCCGAAGCGACGATCGATTTCATCCAGTAGCCGCCTGCGGCGTCACCGCAGCGCCATCGAACTGCGGCCAGACGCGCGACCGAACCAGGTTGACGACCCTTCGTAATCTCTCCAGCCCGATCTCTTCGATGTACACACCGCTCATCCCCGGGATGCTGTGACCCATGACGCGATGGATGGCGTGCTGGTCACCGCAATCGTCCGCCCACGTGCGAAACGTGTGTCGCAACGAGTAGAAGCCCAACCCGTATCGCTTCAGCTTGAGCTCAACGAGCAGTCCGTCGAACCAGTCCCCGAGGCGATCGATGTACACGACCTTCTTGATCTCGCCGCCGTCAGACCGCTGAATAGTCTGCCGAACGAGCGCGTACCCCTGTTCACTTCGGAACAGCAGCGGCTTCGCCTCATCGCTGGCCGGCTTGGGTCGCTCGCCATCCAACAAAGCGCGGATTGCTGTAACGGTCTCCGGCCACAGCGGCACGATGCGCCGCACGGCAGTCTTCGGCCGCTCGAAGTCGATCAACCCGCGGTCCAGATCGATCGCCGTCCGGGGCAGCGCCGAGCAATCCGTATTTCCGAAGCCACCGTTGATGCCGAGCAAGATCGCGACCTTCACGGTCGGCGCCGCGCTGCTGAGCAATGCGAGAATCTGGTCCGCGGTGAACAACTTCTTGCCATTTTCGCGTTCACGTTTGGCCCGACTTCGCCGCACGTCGGCGGCAGACGGTTTCGCGAACGCTTGACCATAGCGAGGAAGTTGTTCAAGTACGCCGGTCAGAACGCCCCATTTGAACATACTTTGGATTGCGACAATTGTCCGTGTGATCGCATGCACCCCGAGCGGCTTGTTGCCCCGGAGCCCGCGCAAGCCGATCAAGCGACGATAGTTCAGAAAGTCATCCGCCGTCAGACTTTTCACCGGTCGCGCCGTGCCGATCGAGCGTGCAAACTGTCGAACTACGCGACGACAATCCTCGAACCATCGGCCGCCGATCTGCCCCGTCTCAACGCGCTGCATCTGATACGCGAGGAACTGGTTTCCAAGCTCCTTGACGGTAAACTCGCCCTCCGCCGTCGGGGATGGGTCGCGCCCCGCGTGCAAATCCTCGGCGATGCGTAGATAATTCTGGTGAGCGGCGTCGGGAGCGGCCCAGACGCCGAAGAAGTGCAGCTTACCGAGGATCTTCTTGCACCATTGACCGTTCGGATGAGCGGTCAGCGGAAACGAGGGATACGGCTTGTTCGGTTTGCGACGAGGACGTTTGGCCATGACGACAACCTCCGAACCTGGATTGCGCCCGTTCTCTCAGTCAGAAGTGAGCGTAGGGGCCGGTCCGGTTGTCGTCAAGGTTGTCGTCACCCTAGTTGTGTTTTCGCAAACTTGTCGTAAGTCGTTTATTTACAGATAGTTGCCACCGTAGCTCAATTGGCAGAGCAGCGGTTTTGTAAACCGCAGGTTGCGGGTTCGAGTCCCGCCGGTGGCTGTTTGATTTTCGGGCGGAAAACGCCGTATCGCTCTTATTTTCCAAAGGGTTATGACACGCGGCGATTCCCGTCGAGCGCCCATTCGCGCCTTTCAGAGTACGCTGAAAACCGCCGTTTCGCGGCAAGCTGGACGGCAAGCTTTTTACGGCTGGCGGCTTCCCAGAAACCGCAGGTGACGGGCTCGGAGCCCGGGCCGCCGGCGAATTGGCCGACGGCCGGGCCATGTTGGGAAGCGAACGCAGGGCTACTGCCTGTTCACCGAGTTCGGTGTGCGAGTAGCGGGACATGGTCAGGTTGATGTCGCTGTGACGGGCGAGATCCTGAGCCAACTTCGGATGGACCCCGGCACGGGCAAGGTTCGTGATGAACGTGTGCCGCAGGGCGTGAAAATCGACGACTCGTCCAGCGTCATCCTTGCATGTTAAAAATGTCGTCTGATTCCGCTCTTCACGTTCCGCATCTGTCTTCGCATCATTCAGCCAATCTGTCCGCGCCGCCTGCATGTCGCGACGGAGCATTTCAGCGGGCTTGTCGGGGATGCGGAAGACCGGCTGATTGGGCTCGGGAACCACGAGGAAGGAACCAAGGTCCGCCGCCATCTCAATCCGAAGCGGTAGCACATCGTCGCGGCGCCGCTTGCTGTAACCCGCCGCCACCTTGACTGTCGGTGATTCGCCGAGTTGGAACGACATCGGCGTCAGGCTCCGAAGCTCACTCACGCGGAGACCGGTTTCGGTGGCGAGTCGATAGAGCATCGACCGTTCCGGACCCGTCATACCAAGTCGCACCGGTCCGTCCCAAGTCTTTCCAATGAGCGCGGCGAGTTCGTCCGGCAATAGCGCGCGACGGTCGTGTCGGCGGTCGAGCCGGACGTTCAATCCCGAGACGTGCCCGACGTGTGATTCGGTGATGCGACGTTCGAGAACCGCCCAGCGACAGAATTGCTTGAGCGTCTGTACGTAGAAGTTGAACGTCTGCGCGCTAATGCCCGCCTCTTCGTTCCCGTCTGAGTCCTTCGTCGGTTGACGCCGCCGGCCGAGCCAGCTCACGAATCGGTCCCCCGTTACGTCGGTCCATTCGGAGAATCCACACTGATCGAAGATTCGACCTAACCGAGCCGACAGCAGGGCGACGTGCTTTTCCGTGGCGCCCTTTGCACGTCGCGATGCGAGGAAATCCTCAAGGTGTTCGCGGAGCGGTTTGCTACCGGCGGCAAGTCGCGCGTCGAGCACGCCGATTTTCAGAAATCGCTCGCGAATGCTCTTGGGCAATCCGACCAGCCACGATTGCAGGTCCGGTGCGACCTGTCCGCCGCTTGCGACGAAGTAAGCAACCAGCTTGTCGATGTTCCGCCCGAGTTCTTCGGCGGCCGCGCGATTCGTGAACGCCGGGAGTCTTTGCGCGCGGCCGTGCTGATCTCGGAATTCGACGTACCATTTCGCGGTCCGTTTCGCACAACCCTGATCATCCGTGTAGACGGCTTTGAGAACTCTCACGGTTCACCTCACCTTCTCGGTTTGCTTCATTCGCTCCCACTGCGATAGCGGAGGAGCACCGGCCGCGAGCCACGCATCGACGATGCGTTTGTCCCATCGCACCGCACGCCCCAGCCGAACCGGCGCAGGCAAGCGACCCAGGCTCAGCAGTTTCCACACATGGGCACGGCTGATGCCGAGGCGGTTCGCCAGCGCCGTCGCAGAGAGCGCGAGCCGCTCATCATCGACGGCACGCCGCCTGTCGGTCGGACCGCGGGGCTCTTGCGCGGCTCCGAATTGCTCTGCGCTAGTGTACGCATTCTCCGGTTTTGTCGAGTCCGTCACGAGAATTTCTCCTGTTCGTTAATTCGGTCGGGCCGACCCATTCGACCCACGGAGAAACCGTCCGAGGCCGTCTGTTTTGTCAGACCGGCGTCAAGCACGCTCGTCCGTGCATCCCCGAACCACCCACGGACGCGCTGGCGCTTGTCCTCACCCCAGCAGCGGTGAGCAAGCTCACTGCTTCTCGCCAACCCCCCGCAAAGAGCCAGCCAGGCCGCCGCGAAATCGACTGGCGAATCGCTTCGACCTGTCATGCTCTTTGCCCACCGCACCCGCACCGCCCACGGACGCGCTCACGCTTGTCCTCACCCCGGCAGCGGAGAGCAAGCTCACTGCTTCTCGCCAACCCCCCGCAAAGAGCCAGCCAGGTCGCTGCGAAATCCGCTGGCGAATCGCTTCGACCTGTCACGCTCTTTGCACCACCGCACCCGCTCACCCACCCACGGGCGCGCTGGCGCTTGCCCTCACCCCACGTGTGGAGAGCGACTCTCCCGTTGCCCGCTCCACCCCGAAGAGCCCGCCAGTTCCCGCCACCACCCCGCTCCACACCCCTTCGAACTGTCATGCTCTTCGCAGAGCACCACGCCCCCGCACCGGGCTTCGCCGCTCATTGTGGCTTTGAAAGTCTGCCTTCACCCCCAATGGGGGTGAAGGGTGAAGTCAGCCTTTCAAATGTCCCCCGGGGGTCCATTCGAAGCATGGTGCTGGATGCGAGCCGCGGGGGTGATTCGGAGCCTGGCGGGATTGTGCCGGGTTCCAACACACGGAGATGACCACGATGGACTTGATATGCACACGCTGCGGAGAACCTTGGGATTTGGATTATGTCCTGCATGAGGAACCGCGAGCGTTCAAACGCCACTTTAGCTGCATTTACCGTTGCCCATGTTGCCCGATAGAGCCGCCCGAACTTCCACCTGAAGAACGCGAGCGTCTGGAGATGGTTGTGGCTGTCACGCGGATGTGCGGCAACGACATCGACGCCGCAGCGGTGATGCTTGAAGACCTGAACCTTCTTTGAACCAACGTGCTGGCGGCCGTTTGGGCCGCCGGCCCTTAGCTTTCACACAACGGAGATGACATGTTGAATCTTATTGGAGCAATCAAGAACAGGGTCGTTGCGGCACGGTCTCGACAGTGCGAACGACCCTTCGAGACGACATCGGGTAGAGGGGCGTGGTTCGAGAACGACGAAATCCACTGCTACACGATGACGCGAACCGAAGCACGCGTGCTTGCCCGATACTGGCTGCGAGTTCACGCCTGGGAGAAACTGAAAGTCGAAAACGACGACGGCATCTGTGAAGCGAACACGGCAGCCAGCGTCGAGGCCGAAGAACGGTATCGGTCTATCGCCGACTTACTTGGACCCACGGAGGTCGAGCGGTTTTCGCGAGAGGTCGAGCGAGAGCTTGGAGCGCCATTGCTCTACCGGTTCGACCCCCCTGAGTTTGACGGGTGGAAGCCGTCGGCTGAACAGACCGCATCGTTAGGTGTCTGCCCCGTGTGCAATCAATTCGACGGCGTTCTCGCACACGAGGGCGAGGCATGGGTTTACTGCGAGTCACATCGATGCGTCTGGCGTGTTAATCCAAAACTGGTTCCGCGGGAGCACCCGGACTATCGGGTTGACCAGCAAGTAGTGCTCCAACGCATTGTCGGGTTCACAGTCTTGCCGCGACCGACGCCGTTTTCGTTGAAAACACCACAGCAAAACAATGGAGGAATTTGCGATGATATCGAAGCTTTTTAGAAACACTGATACAAGCCAACGGCCGCACGTCAGCAGGATGATTCGATTCGAAATGCGAACGTCGCGCGTTCTGGTCCAACTCGTAAATTGCGAGACTGAGGACCATGCGTGGGGCACCGTGGTGCTTGAGTGGGAGCACTTCGGGGAGCCGATAGCTTTCGATTTCAACGCGGCCGACCTCGATGACGTGTGCGACCTGCTGAATGCAGCAAGGGCGATGCGTAATTCGAAGTAACCATCGACGCCGACGGTGGTTTCGCTGCCGTCGACGTCCCTTATGGACGTAACACATCAGACCGCCATTGATACGGATGGCCGTCACGACAGCAGGTAGGAGACCAATAACCATGAAGTATGAAATTGAACTGAGAAGGGCCACTTGGCAATCGGGCAAGATGACCATCGTTGCCGTCAACGCACAGCAGGCCCATGCAATCGCAGCGAGCGTTGAAGCGGACACCATCGCCAGGTGGCATGCACCCGCCAGCTTTTTGGAAGTTGTCGCAGTAACCGAATGTGAGGAGCCGAAACCAGCGGAGGAGAGCGCGGGCGACGGTGGCCTCGCATCGGAGGGTCTGCCTCCAGCAATCCGCGTGGCGCTTCGCGAGGTCATAGACCATTTTTACGAAAGAGAGGCGTTCGACTTCGACACAAGCGAGCACCGGCATGATCACGTCTTTGAGCGACTTTTGACGCTGGCTCGATGGCTCCACGAGCCCGAGCGTGTCACATAGAGGCCATACGGCGGCCGTAGTTGCTCGCGGTCGCCCGTCAGCCTGCCGGTTGCTCACATTCGAATGAATGCTGCAAGTGCAGAAATTACCGCGGCTTATCGGTGTCGGGCCAGCGGGAAGCGCAACGGAAATGGCGACAGGAAAGACGCGACAAGTCACATGCTGCGACGCTACCGACGGCCCTCCCAATTCTCCGCATTCCCGCGAGGGCGCGGGAGATGCTCCTGTTCGCCAACGCTCCGCTGCGCCGATTCAGCTTGGTTTTCTTTGGGTGACGCCCCGCTACAGCTTTCGGCTCACAATCCCGCCACCGCAGCCCACCCGCTCCTCCTCCCGCAACCTATCCGAATAAACAGTTGAACGCGGAAGCACGGAACGCGGCACAGGACGAACAGGTCGAAACCATCGCAACGCGGGAACCGCCGAAACGGCTGGAAGGGCGAACACGGCGGAACTCAGGAAACGGCCAAACGAGCCGAACCGACGGTCTCCACGAACCCAACGCTCAGCACGCGGAAACGGTGGAACTCCAGGGGAACAAATCGAACCTGGAAACCTCCACTCCGAGACGGCCACAACAGCCCGGGACACGAATACCGGGCACGGTGAGAACCTGCCCAAACGCTCACGGCATAACCGCACAACGCGGGAAACGGAATGAACTGGGAACCGTCCGGAACGCGGAACCGGAGAACTCCCGGAACCGAAAACGAGAACCGAAGACGGCAACAGGAAACGCGACGGAAACGGATGACGGAACAGAACCGGCACCCAGAGACGCTGAACCGTCATAAACGCTGGAACAGCAGGATCTTGCGAACTCAGAACAAGAAACAAGGAACATGGAGTGGGGCGCAACGCCGCACGGCCGAGTGACAAAGCTGGCGGCATCGGTCGGTTTCTCGGTTGGAGGACTGACGATGATGCTGAACGACCGCGAAAAGGACCTGCTGACGACGCTCACGACGCGCGTGCGGCTGCTCACGACCGAGCAGGTGGCTCGGCTTTGGCAGTTCGAAGGAGCAGCCGCGCGCCCGAAGATACGGCGCCGACTTCACTCGCTTTGCGCAGCCCGGCTGCTTGAGGAACGGCCGATCCTCGCCGAGCCATCCCTGCCACTTCAGGCACCCATTGTCGTCTGGAAGAGCGGCGACCCGTCCCCGGATTTCCACGCGGTCGCGTGGCGCCTCCAGAGGCGGTGGACCGAAAGCGCCAGCGAGACCATTGTCTATCTCGCGACTGATTTTGCTGCCGACACCTTCGGCGGCGTCGCCGCCCGCCTGCCCACCATCGGCCAAGAGACCCACGACCTGCACGTCAGCGAGGTCTACCTGCTCATGCGCCGGCATCGCCCGGCGCTCGCAGCGTTCTGGCTCGGTGAAGAGATCGTGCGACCCTCCCGCGTCCACGAAAAGCTCCCCGACGCGGTGATCGTGGACCCGTCGGGCATCCCGATCCGCATCATCGAATTCGGCGGCCGCTACGACCACCAACGCGTAGCGGACTTTCACCAGGACTGCCAAGCACGAGGACTTCCATACGAGCTATGGTAAACAACCCCGACAACTCGACTTCTCCTGACGGACTCTCCGACCAGCAGCGGGCCGTGCTCCAGCACATCCGGCTCTTTCGGATCACGACGCAGGATCTGGCCCGCCAAGCGTGCTTTCCACCCGATGCGACGGCCCCCGGCGTGGACAGCTTCTTCGCCCGGTTGCGAAAACGCGGCTTTGTCCGCGCAGCCCAGCTTGTCGGGACGGAGAAGTACTACTACCTCACCCCGACGACGTATCAGAGCGTTTTCGGGGAGTCGCCGGCCGACGAACGCGTCGGGAGCTACGCCGTCGTCGAGTGGTATGGCCGACTGCTCTTTTGCATGCGGCAGCCGGAGGCGCGCAAGAAGCTCCATTGGACGGACTTTCACCGTCTGTTCCCACAACTGCATGACGACCGTCAGCCGCGGCGGCACGCGTTCTACGTTGACAAAGAGACCAGCCAGGGCCGGCTGGGACTCATCTACATCGACCCCGGCAATCGCTTCGACCGGGTTGCGAACCGCGTTCGGAACAAGCTCATCGGCAATCTTCTAGCGCGGGCGGCCTGGCGCGAGCACGTCATTGACGGCGACCGGTTCACCGTTGCGATTGTATGCACCAGTCCCATCCGCGCCGCGCAGCTCCAACAGGCGCTCGACCCAGCCATCCATTGGCCGCGAATCCGATTCTGCTTCGAATCGGCGCCGGAGCTGCTTCCACTCGTCCACCGTCGTCATGCCGAGTCCAACCGCAATCGCGAACAACCACCGGAGTCCACCTAATGCGCCCCAATATCGCCGAAACACGTGACCCCTTGGTTCCTGAACTGTTACCGCCATCGGTTGCGCGCATGGAACTCAACTATCGCACCACCACGGATCCGTCCGCGGCGCCGGCACTGTGGCACCTCATGCCGTCGGCACTTGGGTTTGCTGGGTTGGTGTTCGCCGCGAGATTGTTGCTGCAACTGCAATCGCCGCGATTCACAGCCGCGCTGCTTGGCAGTGTCGTTCTTTTGATGCTGATTGCCGCAGTCTGGGCGTGGGTGACGGGGCGGCGCACCACCGCGGTATCCCTTGCGACCGCCGCTCCTATTCTGGTAACGACGCTGCTGACGCCTGCGTCCCCGATCTTCGCATGGATCGGCTTTCTGTTCGGCGCCGCATTGACGCTGCAATTGACGGCCGCCGCCATTCATCATGCAGCGGCCTGGTACTCGGCCGACTATCGCGTTGCGATCGCCGTCCGGCGTCGGTTCATGGCGGTTTGGAACCCGGCCGGACTCGACCATGAATTTCGACGCGGCGGCGGAGAGCAGGCCCCTGTTCGAAGCTGTGAAGTCGCGGAACGGGAAGCGCTTCGGTCGCGAATGCGCACCGTCGTCGGCTGGTCCGTCGCATTACTGCTCTATCTGTTGCTGTTCGCCGATTCGCTCTCTCAGTCATGTGCTGCGCTCGTGGTCTTCACGGCGGTCAACGCGACGATCGCATTTCGGAGCATCCGCGATTTCTGTGCAGTTGCGGAGATTCCGTGGCCGAACGTGGCCCAAGCGGTTGGCAACGCGGTTGCCCTCTGGTTCGGCTACAACCGACACGGCACCGTGGCACCGGGCGTCATGATCAGTCCCGCGGGGCCATGCGGACGACGGGTTGCGCAATTCGGGCTTGCACTCGCAGTCTTCTGTGCGACAGCCTCGCTGGCGAGCGGGTACTTCGCGCAGCGACTCAAGGCAGCAGGCGAGCTGACGCACATTCCTCATGCGGTGCCCGCACGTCTGGGCGGCGCCGACACGATTGCTCCGCCGACCTGGTCGAAAGTCCGGTCGCTCGGACAACCCATCATCGACCGGTTTCGCCTGCCGACCGAAGGGCGTGTGTTGCTCGGGTTCTTCGCCAATGTGCCGACACACTGGCCGATTCTGGTAATGGCCGTGATCGGTTGTGCGACGATCCCGCTGCTCGCATTTGCCGCACTCGCGCTGGCCGTCGCCGGGCGCACGTTCGTTCACTTCGCACACGTATTTCGAACGGGTTCGCCCTACCTGCGCAACATCACGGAGTGGGACTCGTACGTACAGCGACTGCGGGAATCGCGGGATTCACTGGAAACCGAGCACGTCTGGCTCGGCGTCGCCATCGAAACCGACTCCCCCGTGATCATGCACCGTCAGCTCGCGGCCGAACATGTGCATCTGATGGGCAGCACCGGGTCGAACAAGACGTCTGTGGGCGTGACACAGCTCCTGGAGCAACTTATCGGCCCGGATTCGTCCTTGCTCGTTTTGGACCTCAAGGGCGACATGGCACTTTTCGAGGCGGCCCGCCTTGCCGCCCAAAATGCGAAGGACCGGCGCGGCGCAAGTCGGCCCATCCGCTTCCGATGGATTACCACGGAGAGCGACCGAACCAGCTACGTGTTCAATCCGTTGAATCAGAGCTACATGCGGCGTCTGCCCACACTCGAACGCACGCAGATCCTCGCCCGCGCTGTCGGCTTGGAACACGGCGAGGGATACGGACGCGGGCACTTTTCGTCGCAGAACCGCAACGCATTGCTGAAGCTGTTCGCCGCGTGCCCAGACGTTGATTCCTTCCGCAAGCTGCACGAAGAGGGCCGACGCCAGAAGAAGCTCTTTACCTCGTGGGAGCGCGAGCATGCATCCGACATGTTTTCGGCGATCTTCACGCTGGCCAATATCGACGCGTTGAATCTGACGAAGCGTGATCACGTTGACCCGCTCGTATTGCAGAACGCGATTGACATGAGCGAGCTGGTACATCACCCGAACATCGCTTACTTCCGGCTTCCGGCCACGTCACAAGCCGCCGCGAATCGCGAAGTTGGCAAGCTCGCGATTTACAGCCTGCTCACAGCGATACGGCAGTCAGGCCAATGCAGTCGGCAGATCTACATCGTCATCGACGAATTCCAGCAGCTTGTCTCAACCGACCTGGCCGTCGTGCTCCAACAGGCTCGCTCGTATGGGGTGGGCGTCATCATGGCGCATCAGACCCAGAGCGACCTCAAGTTGCCTGAAGCGGACATGACGCAGGCGGTCGAAGAGAACACGCATTTCAAGCAGATCTTCTCGGTCAACGACCTCGGACACCGCCAGTCGCTGGAGAAGCTCTCCGGCGAGGCACTTTACCACCTCGCCGCGTGGAAGCAGGGCTTCGAGGCCTACGGCGATGGCGTTTTGGAGCCGGACGTCGGGTTGAACCCGGTAGACCCATGCGCAGAAGACGCGCCGGTGAACGTCACGCCGCAGGTTGGTCCCCGGCTCCGCGCGAACGACCTGATCGAAATGAGCGCAAGGCAGAACGTGAGCCTGGTCCAGTTCAAACGCAACGTCGGCTACGGCCAGTACGATGGGCACTCGTTCCTCATTCGCACCGATTATCACATTCCCCGAAAGACGTACCTGGGACGAATGTCGGCCGCGTGGCCCAGCCTGCAAAGCGCGCCCGGGACCATCGTCGCGCCACTTCCCGCCGAATCATTCTTTTACCAAATCGGCGTCGAGAAACCGACCGCGACGCCGCAGATGATTCTCCCTTTCGTTGCGCCACAAATTGCCCCCACACCCCCGACAGAATCTGCTCCGACCGTGACAAATCCACCGCCGTCCGCCGGTGTACAGACGAGCCCAGCGCCGGATCGGAATCCGATCGCTGAGGCGCTGGATTCCCTGTAAGGAGACGACCATGGCGGCTTTGAGCCCCCGACAGACAGAACGACGCTACCTCTGGACGCTCGCGACCTGGCTTTTTCTTGCACTTTGCCTGTTTGCCATCATTCACATGCTCACGCCGGTGTGCAATTCGACTCGCACAGTTGCCGAACTTGCGCCGGGCGTGAACTACGGCGCGCCACCGGGCGCCGATCCCGCAACGGTCGCCGTCAATGAGTTCGCGGCGGCGACCGAGCGACGCAAGGTCGATGAGGCCCGTTCATTGGCGAGAATCCGTTTGCAGCGGCTCCGCCATTCGGCGGACGACATTGTCGAATTGACGAAGGCTTTTGAACGCGAACACGACGAATGGGCGTCACTCACGACCGCGCTGCTCATTGATGAGCGCGGCAAGCGGTTGGCCGCCGATGCCGACGCCGTGCAGGCGTTTCGCACGCTGACGCAGATCAAGCGACCGGGGCGGATTCTCGCGACCCAGGTCCGAGAACAGCTCGCGACGCTGACGACACCGCTGGATGCGGCGTTGAAGGCGGACGATTCCGCCTACTTACCCTCGGACGAACTTGCGGCGCAGATTGATCGTGACGAGCAGCGGGTGACGGACGCGATGGGTGAGTACCAGCGGCCGCGGAGCCAGATCGAAGGATTGGTTTCGGCGACCGCCGGACGTACCGGGACCGACACGCTGGCGGCCGTGATTGAACGGTTCAACGCGACCGAAGCACGTTCGCAAGCGAGCGCGATAGCAGTCGAGCAGCGGCAGGCGACCATCGAGGTACGCCAGCAGGTTGCTGAGGCCGAGGGCACGAAGGTCCGCGAGATTGGCAAATCTGAGACCGAGCGTGTGAAGGCCGAAGAGGATGCTGAGCAGGCCCGCATCGGCGCCGAGGCACTTCGTACACGGCAACAGGGCGAGCGCGACCGCGTTCTCAAGCTCGCGAAGGACCCCGCAGTGCAGGCGCGCTTCGCTCCGTTCCTCAGTCCTGGCCGACGATACCCGGCGCGTTACGAAGGCAGCGTTCGCTGGCTGGAGCGCAAGCCGTGGGGCCGGACCCCGCCGCGGCCGGTGTCGTTGCGAGAGTTGAAGACTGGCGGCGTGCTGGACAACCTTCAGTGCTTTGTTGTCGCAGCCACGTCCAGCAAATCGAAGACGAGTGCGCAGAATGACCGACCGCACTGGCCGATGCCGACAACCCAAGCAGAGTGGGAGAAGTTGCAGGGAGAATTCGAATTGTTCCAGCAACTGGCCCCCGTCTGGATTGAACTCCAGGCAATGCCCTCCGAATAACGGCACATCCGTACAATCTTCGGGTCGAATCTGGGGAAACCGGCTCCGCGGGTTTCCCCAGACCCCTTCCTGGGACTTCTTCCTACTCACGGCCTGCCGGCATAACCCAGCCTCAACGTGAGATCAGGAATCGTGCGTCCCTTCACCGCCCCGCGAGCGGCGAATCGGCCGTGGTTGGGGCTCCAGGTCCCCTTCCCAGAAGGCCCACTGGGTCGAGGCGTTCCCACGATTCCTGCGGAGGAGGCCGAATAGGCTTGATCTACGACTTGATCCAGTGTAGGAAACAAAGGTACCCTGAGAGAGGTACACAGACACTCTCTCAGGGTATTGCAGCGGCTAGTCTACGAGACGAGCTTTTCGTAATGCACGGTAGCGTCGGCGCATCTTACAAGCGACGAGCGCGACCGCGTTTACATCGGCCGCATCAAACACAGTCGAGTATCCACTCGGGCAGTACTTCGATACAGGTACATTCTTTCGAATGCTGTAGCAAAACTTTTTCCTGCCCCAGTCCGTTTCGTTAATCCAGCCGACTCCTCGAACTTCCGCGCACTTCCAAGCTGGAACGTTAACGACCGGTACTCTTCCAGGTTTGCTATACCGCTGCTTTCTTCTAAATGGCCACATATATTCCTCCATGTGGTTTTGCTGTTGTTACACTCCCTCCACACCACAAAACGACAGAGCAATTGCTCTGGCGTGCCCTGGTGTAGGCTTGGGAATCTGCTTTGAACTGCAGCGTACATGGAAGGCAACCAAATAGAGCGCCGAATCTATTTTCACGCCCAGGCGCCAAGGCGGATTGACAAACCCCAACAAGGGGGAAGTCGCAACATTGTACGCGCGCCGACCACGCAAGGTGCGTCGTCGCACGGAGAATCGCGAGCTGGGGGAGCAAGTCGCTGCCCCAAGCTCGCGGCTCGCTTCAAGTCCTCCTGACTGAAGCGGTCCAGAGTCGTCTTTGACAGTCACGCGAACATCCGCGTGGACTCAGATTCAGACCGTTCGAACACGGCAGATTTGTCACGCTCGGCAAAAGGTTCGCGTGAAAAATATTCGGCATAAAACGAAACAGCCGGGAACCGACCCTCGTCGGCCCCGGCCGTTCGCGCCGCGGTCTCCGTACCGCGGCTACCCAGGGACAGGGAGTCTCAAGCCGCCGCGACCCAGGCCCGGTATTCACGCCCGACCAGTTCCGCTACTCGGTCCAAACCGGCGTCGATGAACACGACTCGGCTTCCATCCTTCGCGGCCTTGTAACCGTGCGAGTGCCCCGTCCAGCGGGTCATGACCGTGACATCGGCCGCGCGAACCCGCTTGCGGCCGCGCTCCACGAATCGGAGCTCCACGTTCAGCCCGCGGCAGCGATCTTCGAGGTGTCTCGCCTGCTTCATCTTCAAACCGCACACAGCAACTGTCATCCTGTGTTCCATCGTCGAACTCCTTTGGGTCCGCCACCGACTTGGGCTGGCTGGACGCAGAAAGACCGCCGTGGACACTGGATTTCGTCAGGCGACACGAGAGATTCTGTAACAGCATGCCAGCAAGTGGCTTACAGATCAGTCGATGAGGCGACCGAAAGGGCCGGAGTTGAGAACGCGCGCGTGGTACAGCCCCCCGCCGACTCGTAGAATGGCCGTCTTGCGATCGCGATGAGGCAGAAACCCTAGAGACATGGGTGAGTTCAATGGACGATAGTGGGCACCACAACATCACCGGCTGGTTGGGCGAGATTCGCAACCCCGAAACAGCTCAACAGGCCTGGGCGAATCTCATTCCGCGGTTGTTTCCGATCATGGCCAAGCGAGCCCGCGAGGCGGGACTCGGTGAGCACGACCGCGAGAGCGCGGAACAGGAAAGCCACGAACGGCTGTACGAGCAGCTCAGCAACGGGGCGTTCACCATCACGAACCGTGCGGAGCTGTTCGCCACCTTTGCGACGATTGCACACGGCAAGGCGGTGGATAAGCGACGAGCTCTGAGCCGACGCAAGGCCCGCGAGACGGCAGTCCCTGAGGGCGACGTGGACGCTTTGGCGAACGGCGACGTTGTGAAGTCGTGGCTTGAAGGCGCGGGACCATCGCCCGAGGCGCTGGAGGAGGCGCAGCTCCTGGAACAGCGTTTTCTCTCCGTCATCCATGTTGACCCGAAGCTGGAGGCGCTGTTCATCTTGGTCTACGAAAAGGGACTCGAAATCAAGGAAGCTGCGGCGCAGCTTGGAATCTCACTGGCAACCGCCCATCGCCGAAACCGGCAAATCCTTGCGATCGCCCGCACGCTGCGAGAGGACAATGATCTGAGTTGGCTTGTGGAACCTGAACCCGATCGGGCTACGCAGCGCGATGCGGTTCGATCACTCCTGGCTTCCGAAGCTCAGCGCGTTTTTGAGCGCATACAGAACAAAGAGAGCATTCTGAACATCGGAAACACCTGCGCGGCCACGCCGACGCGCGGCTTTATGCTGCTCGCCGAGATCGACAATATCGCGCACGTTGTCCGGTACGAGCGGCGACTCCGGGAGCTGCGCGACCAGATCCGATCATCAGGGGCATACTCGCAGAACGCAAAACTGAGAGAAGAGGTTGGCCCCGGAACCTGGAACATCTTCGAGGCATGGTGCTCGGGCATGAATGCGCGCGAGATGCTCGACTCGCAGCAATGGAGCAGCGAGGCCGTGTTCAAAGCGCTTCGCGCGTTTCACGAGTCCGCACGCCCAATCCGGGAGGCGCTCTGATTGGAACGCTTCCCCGAGATGGAGCAGCTAAGCGATTCGGCCGGACGCCGCGTTGACGCCGCCGCTGACGAAGCCGTCTGCAAGGGCGGCTTGGAATTGCTGGATGCCGTGCTTGCCGCCGTTTCCATTTTTGCGAGCGAAACGACGCTGGCGCGACGCGCATTGCTCCGAACGCTGCTGCGGGAGCATCTTGAGGCTGTTCAGCGGACCGGCCGTCGTTTGCCCCAGATTGCCGAGTTGCTTGACGCGTTTCCCGACGCCGACGAGCAGACGGTGGTGCGCGAGGTTTTCGCGGAACAGCTCCCGACCCTGCGCATTGAACTCGGCCGCGAAATCGGCCGAGGCGGCATGGGCGTGATCTACGAGTGCCGGCAGACCGCCGTCGGCGGCCGGCGCGTCGCCGTGAAGATGCTGGACGTGGGGCAGGCGAATCAGGCCGCACTGTGGAACCGGCTGCGCGAAGAGGTTGATATTCTCGCCCAGATTCCATCGCCCAACGTCGTCCAGGTCTTCGAGGTGGGGCTGATCAACGGACAGCTCGCCGTCGTCATGGAACTGGCCGAGCAGAATCTCCAGGAACGCACCGGCGGATTGCCCCAGGACCAGCGCGAAGCGGCCCAGCTCGTACGAAAGCTCGCGGTCGCCGTGCAGAAAGCCCACGATCACCCGCGAAAGCTTATTCACCAGGACTTGAAGCCGTCGAACGTGCTCATCATGTCGGACCACGAATACAAGGTGGCCGACTTTGGGCTGTTTCACTCGGCGAAAGGGAATGACACACCGGCGGCAGCACGTATCGTCGGCACGCCCGGTTGGCTCGCGCCGGAACAGGCACGCGGTGAACCGCCGACGTTCGCAACGGACGTGTGGGGCTTGGGCACTGTCCTGTACTATTTCCTCACCGGCGCCGCACCGTTTCCGCCGAAACGCGAGCAAATCAACGCAGTGCTGACCGAACCGCTTATCAGTGCGGCGACGCGGCGCAAGAACGCCGGCGGTGATGCGCTCGACTCAAAACTCGACGCGATCGTCGGCAAGTGCCTCCAGAAAGACCCAGCCAAACGCTATCGTCGCCCGATTGAGTTGGCTGAGGATTTGCAGCGATACTTGAACGCCGAGCCAATTCAAGCAGCGGCGAACGGGCGACCGCCGCGCTCCCGCCTCGCGCGGCTCGCCATCCCCACCATCATCGCCGTGGCGTGCATTGCGGCAGCCGTGCCTCTGGCCCAGTGGGCGTTGAACGGACCACCTCGCGTGGGGGAAGGACCAGACTGGCCCGGCGGCAAGCCGCCCACGACACACGGGACGGGGAAAGTTGAGCCCACAGCCGGCGTCGTTCCGGCCACACAGTCAGCCCCGACATCCAGCCCGGCTTCATCAAGCCAGCCAGTCGAAACCGCGGAATCGAAATCCAAATCGTCCAAGGAAGCCGATCCGCCGCCGGCGAACGAATCCACGAAGCACGTTGGCGACGAAACAAAGCCCCAGGCTTCGCAACCGAATATCGCCAAGACGCCGCCGAAAGCCGCGGCATCCGTTGACCGCGAGCCTCACTATTTCTCCCGGAACTTCGTGAAAGGCCCGGTCGATTGCGAGTTCGAGGTTCCGGTGGATGCTCACGCGCTGGCGCTCATGCCGGACGACGTGCGAAAGATCGTCGAGGCGGACCCTTCGGCCAAGCTCCAGGAGTCATGGGATTTTGAGTCGAAGCCCGCTACGCGGGACCAATCGAAAGTGACGTTCACGCGCACGCTCAAAGTTCTTTACAGCGAGGACAGCAAGCCTAGCGAGCGGATGCTGGACGTGCGCTACGGCCAGTGCAAGACGGATGTCGCTTCGCAGTTTTTCAAAGGCGGCAAGCATCATTTCATCACCGAAGCCTCGTTCGGATCGCTGAAGGACCAGACCCGAACGCTTTCGGAAGGCCCCGACGACGCCCGTTTGGCCGGCAAGCTGCAATGGAAAGGCGCGACGAAGAATTTCTACGAGCTGACCGGACAGGCCAACAATGACCTTGTCATCTGGAGTCTGATTCCGAAGCGGGAATGAGCCGCGCGCTCAACGGTCGATGAACTCGGTGTGCGGTTCGTAGCGGTATTTCATCAGGCGGATGGCCAACCAGACCAGATTCAACGCCACCCCGGCCGCGTAGGCCAAGAAGAATTGCGCAGCCCGTATTCCGTGGTCGGTCGCAAATAAATACGCACACCCGGTGATCATCAGCACGCCCGCCGTCAGTACGGCATCGACGGTCTCACGACCGGTTCGGCCACCTACGGCGCGGCGGCGGCTGGGATGTTGGGTTTGAAAGCCGAGCACGTCGGCCCCAACGGCGTCATTCACGCGCCGTTCGACCGCCTCGATTCGCCGCAAAGCGTCTTCAAACGAACGGGCATGGTTGATCGTGACCCGCAGGAGCCAGACCGTCGCCACGGGAACACCAATGAGGACCAGTTCCCGGCTCGCAAGCGGCAGCGCGGTGACACTGCCGATGAATGCCGCGAGCGTCGCGCCCGCGACCGGAACTCGGCGGTCCAGCGCTTCCAGCCGGAAGAGCGCCAGCCCATACATGCAGCGATACTCCTCCATTAGCGCCCGAAGCTGGGCACTCTGGGATTCGGAATTCTGGACGGGAAGTGACGCACGCATTCTGACTGCTCCGTAATGGGTAGCAGTCGCCAATAGCACGGTACGCGGAGAGGGGGCAACTACGGCAGCAACTCGGATGGGCGAACCCCCAGCGCTTTCGCGAGCTTGGCGACGTTGACGATCGCCACGTTCCGCTCGCCGCGCTCGATTCCGCCCACATAATTGCGGTGCAGCCCCGACTTGAAGCCGAGTTCCTCCTGCGACCAGCCCTTGGCTTCGCGCAGCTCCCGCACCTTCGCACCCACCCAGCGCTTGATTTCTTTCGGCGTCATGATTTCTCCACTTGAAATCACACTCATAAGCGGTACACTTATCTACACACGATAAGTGGTACGCGGCGAAAGGAGGGTATCCCCATGACCGCTCGCGTTACTGCCTTGACGTTCGATTCCATCACCGTCGGCGACGCCCAGACCCACCTGCTCCGAGGCCCGGAGTTGCTGGCACGCCTGCTCGACACGGCCGCCGAATATGTCGGTCGAATGCGGCAGCGCGTCGAAACGGCGGAACTGCCGTCGCGGGTCGCACTCTTCGGCCGCGTGCGGGGCACCGGCCCCGGCGTGTCGTTCACGCAGCTTTTTGAGCGACTGCGGACGGCGTTTCCGCTGCCGCTCGTCTCGCCGTTCGAGGAGTGCGAAAGCGTCGCCGGCGCCGTGATGGAAGCGCGTGAAATCGTCTCGCAACGGCGCGACGATGCGTTGCTCGTGCTGCGGTTCGAGGCCGGTTCGCGCGAATTGCCGATGCACTCGCATGAGGATTCCGAGCGGTTCATTTACGTCGTCTCCGGTCGCGGATTCTTCCACGTCGCGAATGAGAGCGTGGACGAGTTCTCGGGACGCGACATCCGTCATATACCGGTGCGGGCGTCGGATATTGTCATGTTCAGCCGCGGAACCATGCACACGTTCAGCACCGACCGTGAGCCGCTCGTGCTGCTGTCGTATCACGCGCCGTATGTGCCGCTGGAAAATGCGGGGCAATATGCCGTGCCCGCTGTGCGAGTCTGCCCGGGGTTGACCGCCGATCCGCAACAGTCGAGGATCGCGTGCGATGCGGCGTGGCTGTGCGTGGCGTGAGGTCGCGGACGGCGTTGGTTGAGGAACCCTCGGACTCAGGCATTACCGGCAGGTGGGGACGGGGGAAGCGGAACCGACCGGCGAAACGGGAACGGAAGGGCGCAGGTTGGCGCGAGCCCGGGTCTGCCGCAGCCGCCGTCATCGGGTCCCAAGGGCCTGCCGGCCTCGACGGGGCGAGGACCCGACGACGACGGCTTTATACGGCAGACCGCGGTGACCTGAACGATGCCAGTCCGGTGCGGGACTTCTGTGGCTCGTCTTCGGACTTGACACTCTCTCGCGGCGGCCGCGACAATCCCAGCTCATCGGATCAGCCCACAACTGAGCCGTTGTGCCAAAGTCATGAGTGAGCGTGAACGATCGACTGCCGGTCGCCCCGAGCGACCTGGAGTTTTTTTGCCGCAGAAATTCCGTTGCCCCTCGCGCGCGAATACGTTGGGGCACGGAGCAGCGAGCCGGCGCCGCTCATGTTGCGCTGGATCAATTCGCGCGGGGAGAACGGGCCGTGGAGCGCGACGAGCGAAAGGGTGACGGCGACGATCGGGGCGTAGCGGAGAACCGCATGGCCAGAGACAGCGCTTGGACCGACGACGACTACCGATCTACTTACAACATCGCGATCGAGGCGTGGCACGCGGAGTCTGAACGGTATTGGAAGGCATTCGCAACAGTTTTGACGCTCAATGTTGGGTTGTTCGCCATTCTCGGTCTGAGGAATTCAAGCCCACAGCTCAACATCGCAGTTGCGGTCTTGGGAATCGCGATGTGCGTATTCTGGTCGCGCCTCCAGCGGGGCTATGCCGGCTGGGTTGACGACTGGGAAAAGCGCGTCATTCAGTACGAAGAGCGTTTCCCGCCGCTGTTTCGGGACCGCAAAATTGGCGCCTCCATACCAAGCACGAAACAGACCGCGAAGTTCTTTCCGTGGCTGGTCGGCGGGTGTTGGGTTCCCGTGATACTTTTCGCATTGAACCAGCTTGGCGGGTCGCCCACCCCCACTTCCGGGAGCACCCCGATGACCCTCAATCCCTCCCAGACTGTATTCATGCTGTTCTTCGCGATCTTCTGGGGTGCGCTCGCAAACGTTCAGCCGCGCTGGAAGGCCTTCCAGTTTCCACTCTGCCGGTGCGTCAGACCTCAGGTTTGGAGGCGGTGTGCGCTTGCCATCGTACTCCTCAACTTGGTGCCACTTGGATATTTCTTGTTTCTGATGTGGGTACTGAGTGGCGTATCCGAAGGTACAACGTGGCGCCACTTACTACTGGGCATCATTCCAGCGTTTGGCGTGTTCGGACTCTATCGATTCTGGCTAGCTGCGATCGAGTTCTCGCCGCAATCCTTCTATAAGTCAAAGCGCGTTAGCGACGGCGATAGCAGCGCCAAGACGGATGGTCTCGAACAAAAGTATTGGCATGTCGAACCTATCTATCGACAATGCGCCGTCTCCCCGCCTGACGCAAGCGAAGATCGATCTCTTCCGGTGATAGATGTCGGAAAGGACGTGGCGCTCGGCAACCTTCTGGCCGGAATCCTCTATCTCCTTGTTGTCGCAATCGTGATAGTCCTATTCGACTTTCTATGGCGACCTTAGGGCCTCTTATTGACCGCCGTCCTTCGTATCCACGCGACATCCGTCATATACCGGTGCGGACGTCGGATATTGTCATGTTCAGCCGCGGAACCATGCACACGTTCAGCACCGACCGCGAGCCGCTCGTGCTGCTGTCGTATCACGCGCCGTATGTGCCGCTGGAAAATGCGGGGCAATATGCCGTCCCGGCTTTGCGAGTCTGTCCGGGACTGACCGCCGACCCGCAACAGTCGAGGATCGCGTGCGATGCGGCGTGGCTGTGCGTGGCGTGAGGTCGCGGACGGCGTTGGTTGAGGAACCCTCGGACTCAGGCATTACCGGCAGGTGGGGACCGAGAGACGCAACCGACCGGCGAAACGGGGAGGGTAGGGAGCAGGCAGGCGCACGCCCGGGTCTGCCGCAGCCGCCGTCATCGGGTCCCAAGGGCCTGCCGGCCTCGACGGGGCGAGGACCCGAAGACGACGGCTTTATACGGCAGACCACGAGATTCGCAGACCGACGAAGGTCCCGCTTTGGAACTGGTAGAACGCAGTCGGAAGAACGACACGCGCACAAACTTCTGCCGCGCCTACCTGCTGCACTTGCAAGCGCCTGTTGTCGTTGTGCGACATTCCTTTCGACGGGGCCGCCTGCGTCGGCAGACGACAGCAGTCACACGTGGCGGTGGCGACGAACGGCGCTCGTCACCTTGGACGCGGCCGTACTCCACCGATCGCGCGGATAGGAATCGGTGCGTGCAGTGCATCGATCTTGGCCTTGACTTGGTTGTAGATGCTCACGCCGAGTGGCTGCGCCGTCTCCAGCGAGACCATCAATGCATACGGCACCGGCGCGGCGATTCTTGAAGCTGCCTCCGCACGGCAGTTGACTTGAACGGGCATCGTGGCATCAGCGGTGATCGGCACGGCGTCTTCACCTTCAAGCACCTCATGCTGAACCGTCCCGCGCGTAACCGCGTCACGATCGGCGTCTCGTCTCTTGACGCGGAGTTGCGTCGACGGCGGATCAAACCACAGATCCGGTAAGCGTCCGGTGAACCCCGTCTATTATCCGGCGTGCGGCGTGGCGATGATGCCTCCATCGAAACGGAGGCCGTCATGGCACGCAGTTCGCGGCGGGATTCAAACAAAGAATCGTTCTGGCGCAA